>JAYVRN010000650.1:0-14308 GCA_043776275.1 Myxococcales bacterium
CGGCCATCGCCCGCCGCGACGGTGCTCGCGCTGTTCGTCGCCGAGCTGGTGGCGCCGTTGATCACGTTGTACATGCCGCCGTTGCGGTTGAGGTACACGGTGCGCGGGCCGGAGATGAACGGCGTGATCTCCACGGCTCCCGGGTGCGGCTCCTGACGCGTGCCGCAGCTCTGGTCGTCGCGGATCAGGATCCCGTCGGCCGTCATCCGAGGCGCGGCGGCCGCGGTCCCGGCGAGCGTGAGGTTCAACGTCAGCGTCAGCGAGGTCGCGACCACGGCGGTGAGCTTGGACATCGCCGGCAATCTAGTGCGTCCGGTCGCACCGGGTGTCTTGGGGGTGCTGACACCTGCTCGTGGCTGCCGAGGAGGCGACCCCTCACTCCGTGTGAGGTGGGGTTCGCAGTCCGTCGAACCAGCGCAGCTTCAGCGCCGCGGCGCAAGGAACCGCGGTCCGGTGGTAGGTTCAGGGCATGAAGCGCATTGGTTGGGTGGTCCTGGTCGGTCTCGCGGCGTGCGGTGACGACGGCGTGATGAAGCTGCCCGATGCTCCGCCAGCGCCCGACGCGGCCGTCGATGCCGCGATCGATGCCGCGACCTGTCCGCCGGTGACCGGTGCGGGGACCATGCACGGCGGATCGGTCACCGCGGCCGAGACCTGGACCGCCGCGGCCAGCCCGCACATCCTGCCGTTCGACACCTCGATCGGCGCGGCCGTGACGATCGAGCCGTGCGCCGTGGTGCGGATCGCGGGTGGCAAGCAGGTCTCGGTGCGCGCCGGCGGATCGATCATCGCGCAAGGGGTCGCCGGGCTCCCGGTGAAGATCGAGAGGGCCGACACGGCCGCCTGGGTCAACATCCGCACACTCAACGGCGGGAGCGTTTCGTTCACGCACACCACGATCGATGGCGGCGGAGATCCCTTGAATGGCTTCCCGCAGGCCTCCGGTGCGCTCGACATCGCCGGCACGATGCCGCTGGTCACCGGGATCCTGCACGCGGACCACCTGACCGTCACCAACTCCAAGAGCTGCGGGATCAGTCTGCACGATGGTGGCGGCTTCGATGCTTCGTCGACAGCCGTCGTCGTGTCCGGATCGATGGTCTGCCCGATCACCACGTTCGCGCGCGCGCTGGGCACGATCCCGCCCGGCACGTACACCGGCAACACCCTGGACGAGATCGTGATCGGCAACGGCGCGATCCCCGAGAGCACCACGATCCACGCGCGCGGGGTCCCGTATCGCGTGGGGATCGTCGCCAACGCCACGCTCGACGTCGCCGCACCCACTGGCGTGGCCACGCTGACCATCGAGCCTGGCGTGACGATGAAGTTCATGCCTGGGGCGATGTTTCGGGTCGAGCCCGCGAGTGGCACCAACCCCGCCCGAGGCGCGCTGATCGCGAACGGGACGATGGCCGCCAAGATCGTGCTGACCTCCGTGAACGCCACCCCGGCCGCGGGAGACTGGTACGGCCTGTGGTTCGGCGGCCTCGTGGATCCGAGTACGCGGGTCGATCACATGCACGTCGACTTCGCGGGCAAGCCGAGCGCGAGCGGCAGTGACTCGTGCCTGTATCCAGGGGCCAGCATCAACGACGCCGCGATCCGCATGATCGGTGGGGCCCCCGCCGTCGTGTTCATCACCAACACCGACGTCAACATGAGCGCGTCCCACGGCATCGATCGCGGGTACCGCAGCAACACCAAGCCGAGCTACTTGCCGACCAACAGCATCAACGGCTACGTCGGCTGCCGCGAGACCTATCCCAAGGACGACAACGGCCTTTGCCCGACGACGGTGCCGTGCCCCTGAGATCGAGTCGACTGTAGGGAACCGCGACGGTCAGCAGCAATAGCGTGTCGACCTGGGACAAGTTTGTCGGGTTGCGCAACGTTCGTACGGCGGAACTGGCGTTCGTCGCATGGATTTCGCGTAGTTGGGCGCGCTCCGTGTGTGGCATGTGCGTTGAATCCTTGTGACAGTCCTGAGGCAGTTAATCTTCGCGCTAGGGCTGTTGGTCAGCGGGGTCGCGTTCGCCGACGAACCACCCACCGCCCCGAATCCGCCCCTCGATCCCCAGGTCCCCGAGGTGTCCCCGACGGTGCCGGAGCCTGCCCAAGCTCCAGCGGATCCCGTCGGCGGCACCAAGCATCACAAGAAGCACGATCACGACGCAGGATCGGAGACCACCACGGTCACGCCGCCCGGCGAGACGAAGCACGACGCGAAGGCTGACGCTGACGCTGACGCCAAGGCGCAGGCCAAGGCCGAGCGGAAGGTGAAAGGAAAGCAGAAGGGAAAGAAGAAGAAGAAGCTCGAGTTCGGTGGGCGACTGTTCGTCCGCGGCGCCGTGGCGAAGGCCGCGCCCGCCACCGCGTGGACCGGTCAGGGTTCGGTGACGAGCGCGCGCGCGAAGGCCGACGTTCGGTCACACGGGATGCACGCGGAGCTTCAGATCGAATTCGCAGGCAAGGCCCGCCTCAAGAACGCCTACATCCAGGTGCCGCTCGTCGACGGCCCCGCGCGGATCGACGTCCGCGCCGGTCAGTTCAAGATGCCGTTCTCCGCGATCGAGCGCGAATCGCTGTGGTCGTTGCCGACCGCGGATCGCGGCCTGCTCCACAACGTGCTCGCCAAGCGGCTTCAGGTCGCCGGCCGTTCGGTCGGCGCGATGATGATCGTCGAGCTCCCTGGAGCGGTCCCGACCAAGCTCGAGGCCGGCGTGTTCCAGGGCTTCGACGATGCCGGCACCCCGCTGGCATCGACGTCGAGTGACCGGTTCGGTCAGGACCTCGTGCTGCGCGCGAGCGTCAAGCCCGTTCATGGCGTCGAGATCGGCGCCGCGGGCGAAGCCCGGGTGGGCCAGCTGCTCGAGGTCCCCGTCGTGATCCGCCGCGGCTACGCTGCCGAGCTCGACGCGACGATCGAGGCGACCGTCGGGCCGGGCCTGTTGCGGGTCTGGCTCGAGGGGATGATCGGGACCTCCTGGCTCGTGGGCGGGACTTCGCCCGGGCACGAGCTCACCCGGTTCCTCGAGACCCGCGGCGTGGTCGCCTACCGGATCGGCGGAGAGCGGAAGCATCGCTACGGCGAGCTGTACGCGCAGGTCGGGGGGCTCGACCCCGATCGCGTGATCAGCGGAGATCGCCTCATCGAGATCGCGGGTGGGATCACCTACGGCCTGAACGATGTCTGGCGCGTCCAGGCCGAGGCCGAGGCGTGGCGCATCGCCGATGCGGCACCGCTCGGCATCGCACAGTTCGCGGTCGCCCCCGGCAACACCACGACCATCCTCGTCCAGCTCGGAGCCCGTCTCTAGTCCTTCGGACCCAAGGAGCCTATGCACACCAGCCTGTCTTACAAGATCCTCCTCATCGCGACGTTGGCCACCCTGGTTGGGGCCTGCGGCTCCTCGAGCTCTGATGGTCCCGCGGATGCGCCCACCAACCCCGCCATGCGTTACTTGCCGTGGACGGTGGGCTCGGTCTGGAACTACAAGCTCACCGATCCACAGCAGCCCGGCACGCCGAAGCTTGATCAACCGACGACGATCATGCGGATGGAAGATGTCGGCGGCGTTCACGCGGGGACCATGGCGCTCCTGGTCCATCACGCGCAGTACACCGGCAGCAAGGATGTGTGGGAGGCCGCGGTCGGCGAGCTCGACGTCCGCTACAAGACCACGTTCTACAACAATGGCGGCACCGTCACCGGGACCGACATCGACCAGCCCTACCGGCTCAAGCTCGACGAGAGCATCGCTCGAACGACCACAGGTGCGGCGTGGTCGGAGACGTTCACCGAGACCTCGACCGGCGGTCAGCCCAAGTCGAAGACCGATCAGTGGGTCGTGGTCTCCGACAACGAACCGATCACGGTGATCGCCGGGACGTTCAACGCGCTCCACGTGCAGCGCACCAGCTCGGGCGGCATCCAGAACTACTGGTACGTGCGCGGCGTCGGCAAGGTCAAGGACACCGGCGGTGGGCAGGATGAAGAGCTGATGTCGTACACGATCGCGCCCTGAACCCGCGGAGAACACCATGAAGCTCAACCAGCTCACCGTCGTCATGTCCATCGGGCTCCTCGCGTGCGGCTCCTCGAGTGGCGGTGGCGGTGGTGCGGATGCCCCCGCCGGCTCCGGTGGGGACGGAGCCGTGGATGCGCCGGGCTCCACCCAGCGTTACGAACCTTGGACGGCGGGAGCGGTGTGGTCGTACAAGCTGACGGATCCGTCAAACACCCTCGCTCCGCAGACAGGTCAGCTGACGACCCTGACGGGTCCCGTCGACGTCGGCGGCGCGCAGGCCGGCACGCAGGCGCTCGTCGCGCACATCGATCAGCTGGTGGGTACCAAGGACGTCTACGAATCGGTCCAGGGTGATACGGATGTCCGCTACAAGACCGAGTTCTACGACGATCTCCATGTCCTGACCTCGACCGAGGTCGATCAGCCGTACCGGCTCAAGCTCGACGAGAGCCCCGCGCACACCGTGACCGGCGCTGCGTGGTCCGTGACATTCACCGAGACCGCGACGATCCCGGGCATGGCACCGACGGCGAAGAGCAAGACCGACCAGTGGCGGGTGGTCAGCGCGGCCGAGTCCGTGACGGTGATCGCCGGCACGTACATGGCGCTGCACGTCCGCCGCACCAGCTCGAGCGGTTCCATCCAGGACTACTGGTATGCGCGCGGCGTGGGCAAGGTGAAGGAGACCGGCGGCGGCCAGAACGAGGAGCTCGAGTCCTACACTCCATGATCGAGGTCGCCGCAAAACACGACGAGCCTGAGCGGATCCAGGACCGGGCCAAGGACCAGGCCCAGGACCAGGCCCAGGACCGGATCGACGCGCGGATGACGGCGCACCGCCGCGAGACCAAGTACCTGGTCTCGCCCGAACAGGCCAAGATCGTCGCGCGCGCGTTCCACCAGCACCTCGAGGCTCACCGCCACCGCGGCGAAGGAGCGAACCGCCTCCCGGCCGCACAGCACTACGTCACCACGATCTACTTCGACACCGCGAGTCGCGCGCTCTACCGCGCGGCGCAAGCGTCGATCGACAGTCACCTCAAGCTCCGCGCCAAGGAGTACTACGACCTCCAGCCTGGGCTCACGGAGACCGCGACCGACCCACGACAGCTGGTGCGGTTCATCCCGGTGCTGTGGCTCGAGATCAAGAGCAAGGATGGCGGGCACACTGGCAAGCAGCGGATCGGGATCCCGAAGCGGGACGTCCCGGCGTTCTTCGGGGGCGGCACGATCACGCCCGGCATGGTGGCCTTGCAGGATCGCGCCGTGCTCGATTCGGTCGTCGCGCTGTGCGCGAGCTGCGCCGAGCCGCTGGTCGCCGACTGCCTCGTCAACTACCGACGGACCGCCTGGCAGGATCCCGCCGGCGAGCTACGCGTGACCATCGATACCGGGCTCGCCTTCTTCGCGCCGCCCGCCGATCTCTGGGAGCGCGGCTGGGCTCTGGTCCGCCAGACACTCGGCGCGCCGGTCGCCACCGAGAGCCGGCGCGTGCTCGAGATCAAGTGCCATGGCGAGCACCCGCGCTGGCTCGTGGACGTGTTGCAGGCGGAGGAGATCCACCCCGTACCGTTCAGCAAGTTCGAGGCCGCTTCGAGCGCCGTCCATGGCTGAGCGGCGCTGGCGCTGGCGCTCGATCATCCGCTGGACGCTGACGATCACAATCGTCGTCTACGCCGTCGCGGATTGGGGTGGAGATCAGGAGAAGCCGGCGCCGGCGGAGCCGAGCGACGAGCCGGGCGCGGCCGCGGCGCTGCGGATCACCGCGATCAGCGATGCCGACGTCAATCCGGGCGATGCGGTGGTGGTCTCGTTCGACGGCGCCGAAGGCCAGGCCCCGATCGAGGCCCGCCTCGCACGCAAGCCCGCGCAGGTCATCGTGCGCGAGCCGGGCTCGGTGGTGATCCGGATCCCGAGCGACCTCGGATATGGCAAGGCCGCCCTCCGCCTGATCCAGGGCGAGCGCAGGACCAAGTCGTGGGACCTCCACGTCCGCGCGACCAACCACCGGAAGCTGATCGGACGGCTGCTCGGCGGCCTCGCGCTGTTCGTGTTCGGGCTCGGCATGCTCGCGACGGGTGCCCGTGGGCTCGCTGGTCAGCGGATCCGCACGCTGCTCAATCGGATCACTCGCTCGCCCCACAAGGCGGTCGCGGTCGGCGTCCTCGTCGGCTCGGTCACGCAGCTAACCTCGTCGGCTGCCGCCTTCACGGTCAGCCTGGTCGAAGCGCGCTTGCTCGCGCTCGGGCCGACGATCGCGGTGCTGGTCGGCGCCCAGCTCGGCGCCTCGATCACCGGCGCACTGATCCCCGTCGCGTTCGCACGCGAGAGCCTCCTCGTGGTCGCGATCGGGGTGCTGTGGACGCGGATGTCGATGGACCGCCGCGCGCACGCGGTGGGACAGCTGATCCTCGGTGCGGGCCTGATGCTCTACGGCCTCCACTTGTTGCAGACCAGCGTCGAGCCGCTCGTCAGTGATCCCAAGCTGCTCCCTTACCTCGGCTACTTGCGCACGGATGACTTCGTCGCGAAGCTGGTCTGTGCCGCGACCGGCGCGCTCCTCGCACTCGTGCTCCAGGGTCCAGGCCCGCTCTACGTGCTCGTCGTCGGCCTCGCGCAGGCGAGTGGGGCGCTCCCGCTCGCGAATGCCCTCGCGATCCTCGCCGGGGCGAGCCTCGGCGCCGCGATCGGGATGGCGCTGGTCGCATGGCAAGCCGGCAAGTCGTGCCGTCCGCTCGTCGTGCCCCACCTCGCCTTCGGCGCCGCGGCGACGTTGCTGGTGCTCCTCTCGCTCCCCGTCTGGACGCTACTCGGTGAGGCCGTGACCGGGCACGGCGAGGCGGTGGACTATGGCCACACCGTCGTCCACACCAACATCTCGACCAGCCTGGCCGTCGCATTCGCGGCCTCGCAGATCGCCGTCGTCGCGGTGTGGGCCCTCGTGCTCCCGATCCTGATCGCGCGCTCGTCGCGTCGCGCTCCAGCCGTGGTCGTCGACGAGCTCCCCGCCGATGCACTCGCCGTCGCTGGGCGACGGGAGCTCGCGCAGGTCCTCGACCGTCACCGGACCGCGCTCGAGATCGCGCTCGAGATCTCGTGTGCCTCGGAGCGATCGCGTTCCACCGAGGTCGAGGAAGCCCTGGTCGAAGCGCGGCGCGAGATGGAGGCGCTGTACCAACGGCTCCAGCTGACCGCATCCTCCGCCGATCTCGAGCGCCTGACGCGCAGCACCGTCGCCAGCCTGCAACTGCAGCGCGTCGTCGAGCAGCTCGTCCACATCTCCGAGCTGAGCGTCGAGCGCCGTGTGGTGCTCACACCGGCCGAACAGGTGCGACTCCGCCAGCTCTACGCGCTGGCACGCGAGTCGTACGATGCGGTGATCTCCGGCCTCGAGAGCGGGACGATCGATCTCGAGGCCGCTGGGGCTCGCGAGATCCGGATGAACCTCCTCGAGCAAGAAGCGCGAAGCGCGACCGTGGAGCCACGCCGCAAGAATGATTCCTCGTCGCTCCGGCTCGGGTTGGCCGAGCTGGTTGATAGCTATGAGCACGTCGGCAATCACCTGTTCCGCGTCGCCAACGCGATCGGCGGCGATGACGACGACGAGCTCGCCTAGTGGGGAAGGACCGTCACCACGTGGTGCCACACGGCGACGTCCGAGGGATGACGGGCGAGGATCGCCAGGGCCATCGCGCGGCCGCGTGCGGTGGCGCCGAGGACGCCGAGGCTCTTCACCGTGGTCGATGGCCACACGTCGCTCGTGATCTCGCGCAGCTTCCAGGCGGCGGAGCTATCGAGCCCCACCATCGAGTCCAGCGCCTCTTCGCTGTCTGTCGCGACCTGCGCACGCAGGTCCCAGGCGCGCGCATCATCGAGACCGTCGAGCGTGCGCATCACGGTCTTCGGCGCACGGACGAGATCTCGCCGGCGCCAGGCCCAGGCTCGCTCGTCCGTGAGCCCGAAGATCGCCTCGAGGGCCGCGACCGGCGCCACCTCGCGCATCGCCTCCCGCAGCTCCCACGCGCGATCGTCGGAGACGGCGCTGATCCCCGCGCACAGGATGGTCGCGGTCATCACGCTCTCGATCCGCTCCACGCCGCCGAGCTCGCCGAGCCAGGCCTCGCGTGCGCTCCACGCGCGCGCGCCGCCGACACCGCCGAGCGAGCGGATCAGATCTGCCCCGCGGAGCCCTGCGCGCAGCTCCCAGGCGAGCTCGTCATCCCGCCCGTACAGCGCCTCGCCCACCGCGCGTGGCGCGACCGCCACCAGGCTCCGCAGCAGATCCGCGGCGTCGGGATGGGTCGCCGCGGCGTCGACGATCGTCCCTGCCACGTCGTCGGGGGCACGCTCGGCGAGCGCGCGGCGCAGCTCCCAGCTCGCGCCATCGTCGAGCCCGCGCAGACCGGTCGCCACCACGTGCGGCGCGCGCTCGCCGAGTACGCGCCGGCGCTCCGCGAACTCGACGCCGGGGACGCCATCGAGGAAGTAGGCGGCGAGGCCGGGCTCCTTGACCGCGCGACGATCGATCCACCCCAGCAGCGCCGCGCGCGCCGTCTCGGTGTCGGTCGCGCCGATCGTCGGGGCGGTGGCGGCCGCCATGACGTCGTGCTTGCGCCCTGCCCGGATCACGTCGACGAGGTGTGCGGCGGTCGCCTCGAGATCGGCCTCGGTGTTGTCGATCACCAGCCACCGATCCGGATCGCGGGCGGCGAGGGCACGGTAGCCGGCGCGCAGCCGATGCTGGAGCCCCGTACCCGTCAGCCCCTTTCGCGAGGGCGGCTTGTCATCCTTCTCGACGATCTTCGAGACCTTTCTGCGCGCGCGCGCGACGTGCGGATCCACGTCGACCAGGACCACGAGCTCGGGGAACAACCCGCCCGCAGCGGCGTGCACCAGGGGCTCGACCTCGGCCGGCGGCAACCCGCGCCCGTAGATCGCGAGCGCCTCGGCCGTATAGATGTAGCGATCGGCGATCACGACATCGCTCGTCGCGGTCGCGGGACGCGTGGCCTCGTCGACGAGCTGGACCTCGCGCGTGAGGTACAGCATCAGCTCGGCGCGCGGGCCGAGCTCGAGGTTGCGCGCATCGCGGCCGAGCTCGCGCATCGCCTGCGTGACCTTGGAGGCGAACTTTCCGCCTTCGCGCACGTGCGCGACCTTGAGGCCATCCGCGCGCAGTCGCTTGGCGACCATGTTGGACAGGGTGGTCTTGCCACCGCCGTCGATCCCTTCGAACACGACGAACATCTGGATCGAGGATGCTACAATCCCGAGCTGGGAGCAGCAATGTGGTGACGGTTACCACGACCCGTCGCAGCCACATCGATCCTCGGGACTTGCCCGAGGTGCAGCGCGCCACGCTGCGCCGGATCTTCACGTACCTGGGGCCGTACCGCGCGCAGACCGTGATGGTGGTGCTCTCGATCGTGTTCGGCGCGATGCTCGGGCTCGTCCCTTCGTTCTGCATCCGCGAGATCGTGGATCACGCCATCCCCTCGCACGATCAGACCGAGCTGCTGCTCCTGAGCGGCGTGATGGTCGCCGGGCCGCTGCTCGCCGGGCTCCTCAGCGTCGTCCAGCGCTACCTCGCCGCGTACATCGCCGAGCACGTGATGTTCGACCTGCGGAACCAGGTGTTCCGCCACGTGCAGAAGCAATCGCTGACCTACTTCATGACCGCGCGGCCGGGCGAGGTCGTGTCGCGCGTGCTCAACGACGTCCAGGGCGTGGGGCAGATGCTCCAGGACAACCTGGTCAAGATGCTGCAGAACGGTCTGGTCGTCGCCACCGCGATCGCCGCGCTCCTGTGGCTCGACTGGCGCCTCGCCCTGATCGCGATCGCCTTGCTCCCGGCGTTCATCCTACCGACGCGGCGGATCGGGCAACGGCGGAAGATCCTCAAGCGGCAGGCGCAGGGCTCGCTGGCGGAGGTCACCGGCGTGTTGCTCGAGACACTCTCGGTGTCTGGCGCGCTGCTGGTCAAGGTCTCCGTATCGGAGGCACACGAGGCCGCGCGCCTCGAGAGCAAGACCCGCGAGCTCCGCGACATCTCGCTTCGCCACAACCTGGTGGGGCGCTGGTTCCAGATGCTGATGAAGTTCTTCGAGGAGGTGGGCCCGGCGCTGGTCTATGCAGCCGGCGGCCTCCTCGTGATCCGGGGGAGCGTCGCGCTCGGCACCGTGATCGCGTTCGTCGCCCTGCTCCGCCGCCTGTACGCGCCCGCCTCCGATCTGGCCGGCGTCCGCGTGGATGTGGTGACCTCGTACGCCTACTTCGACCGGATCTTCTCGGTGCTGGATCTCGTGCCCGCGATCCAGAACCCGCCGGCCCCGAAGCTCCTCACCGACGCCCGAGGAGCGCTGCGGTTCGAGAACGTCGAGTTCGCGTATCCTGGTGGCGACGGCCCCACGCTCGCGCACATCGACCTCGAGATTCCCGCCGGTCAGGTGGTCGCGCTCGTCGGCAGGTCCGGCGCCGGCAAGAGCACGCTCGCGGCGCTCGTCCCGCGGCTCTACGATCCCACCTCGGGCTCGGTCCACGTCGACGGGCACGACGTGCGGACGCTCGACCTCGCGTCGCTGCGCTCCCAGATCGCGATGGTCACGCAGGAGACGTATCTGTTCCACGAGACCATCCTCGAGAACCTGCGGTACGCGCGCCCCGATGCCACCACCGAGCAGATCGAGGCCGCCGCGAGGTCGGCCCAGATCCACGATCAGATCGCCTCGCTCCCCGAGGGCTACCAGACGATCGTCGGTGACCGCGGGTATCGGCTGTCCGGCGGCGAGCGCCAGCGCCTCGCGATCGCACGTGCCCTGCTCCGCGACCCGCGGATCCTGATCCTCGATGAGGCCACCAGCGCGCTCGACACCCACAACGAGCTGTTGATCCAGGCCGCCCTCGAGCCACTGCTCGCGAACCGGACCAGCCTGGTGATCGCGCACCGGCTATCGACCATCCGCAAGGCCGACACCATCGTGGTGATGGACAAGGGAGCGATCGTCGAGCGGGGCACCCACGACGAGCTGCTGGCCAAGAACGGCGCCTATGCCGCGCTGCTGCACGAGCAGGGCCAGACGTGAGCTGTGGGAAACGGCCACACCTCCCGACGGGGGTTCGCGGAGTTCGGACGGCACGCCCCGTGCGTCAGCGTAGTTCGATGCCTCGATTTTCGGCGCTCGCCCTCACGATCCTGGTATCGGCATGTGGGACCTCCGAGGACCCGTCGTTGGGGCCCGACGCCGGGGTCGATGCGGGCACCCCCGACGCCTACGTCGACCTCTCTGGCCCGGTGTTCGAGCCGAACCACATCGTCGACGTCGCGATCACGATGGCGGCCAACGACTGGGCCGCGATGCGCGTCGAGACCCGCACGATCGGTTCGGTGATCGAGGGCGATTGCCTCGCCCAGCCCGCGCCGAGCCCGTTCATGGGCTACAGCGCGGGGATCACGATCGACGGCACCACGTTTCCCCAGGTCGGGATCCACAAGAAGGGCTTCCTCGGCTCACTCGATGACACCAAGCCTTCGCTCAAGATCAAGCTCGACGAGTTCGTCCCCGGCACGGAGTATCTCGGGCTCGAGAAGCTGACCCTCAACAACTCGCATCAGGACCCGGCGTACGTCCGTCAGTGTGTCTCGTACCAGCTGTTCGCCGCTGCAGGGATCGTCGTGCCGCGCTGCAACTTCGCCCACGTGCGGGTCAACGGCACGGACCTCGGGATCTACGTGAACGTCGAGACCATCGATCACCACCTCACGAAGAAGCGCTACGCGAACGGCACCGGCAACATCTACGAGGGCACGCTCTCCGACCTGCGCCCGGGGTGGACCGGTACGTTCGATGCCAAGGGCGGTGGGGACGGCAGCGACCTGATGCCGGCCACCAACGCAATCGCGAACTCGCCCGATGCGACGCTGGTCGCGGATCTCGCGCCGTACCTGGACCTCGATCGGTTCCAGACGTTCTGGGCGATGGAGGTCATCGCGAACCACTGGGACGGCTACGCGAACGATCGCAACAACTACTTCATCTATCACGACCCGACGAGCGACAAGCTCGACTTCATCCCGTGGGGACCCGACGGTGCGCTCCAGAAGGACGCGACGTTCGGCAACCTCGGATCGACCTCTGGCCCGATCGCGGTCGCGGCGAATGGCGCGCTCACGAACCGGCTGTTCGCGATCCCGGCCACGCGTCAGCAGTTCCTCGATCGGCAGCGCGCGCTCCTCACGAGTGCGTTCGACGAGACCAAGCTGCTCACCGAGATCACGCGCATGGAGAACCTGATCGCTCCGATCGTGAACAGCGTCCAGGGCACCGCGTGGCACGCCGACGTCACCGGGGTCCGGCAGTTCGTGCAAGGCCGGCGCGCGAAGCTCGTCGCGGCGCTCGACGCCGGCCCGACGTGGACCGATCCGCTCTCGGGCTATCCCTGCCTCGCGATCCAGGCCCACGCCACGGGCACGTTCAGCACCACCTGGGGCACGATCGGCGCGGCGAACCCGTTCACCACCGGGACCGGGACGTTCTCGCTCACCGTCGGCACTGTCACCACGACGCTGACCCCGGTCGGTGCGCGCGCCGGGCTCGACCCCACGCCGGCTGCCGGCACGTCGGCACAGGCCTTGGTGCAGGTGTTCGGTCAGCGGGCCTCCGATGGCCACATCTTCGTGTTCTCGATCGCGATCCCCCCCGCGATCTTCTTCGCGCGGACCGGGACCCTCGGGTTCTTCGATTCCAATGCCGCGGTCTATGACTTCGACCCGGCCACCAACACGACCGTCTACGTCGGGTTCACGCTCGGCACGTTCACGTTGACGCAGGCCAGCACCACGACCGGAGCGACGATCACCGGGAGCTTTGACGCCAACGTCGACCAGCAAGGCACCGCGCCACTCTGAGCCCGAGCCCGCCTGAGCCCGAGAGCGCAGCGCTACGGAACGCCGACGATCTTGTGCGTCTGCAGCGAGAGCCGCCACTGAGGGCGAGCGTGGATCAAGGCAATCGTACGCGCGAGGTGGTGGGCATAGCGGTCGTCCATCCACGGCTGCACGAAGTAGTGCTCGCATCGGTAGCGTGCCGCGTAGCCATCGAGCACACGCTCGTCGACCGTGTCGTCGACGACGACCTTCAGCTCGTCGGGCGCGATCTCCGACGCGAGCGTGACGCTCGAGGGATGGTGCTGAGGCTTCGGCGACACGGTGAGCCAATCGACCGGGCCGGCCAGCTCGCGCGTGCCGTTCGACTCCATGTGCACGCGGAACCCGGCGGTGC
This sequence comes from Myxococcales bacterium, assembly GCA_043776275.1. Classification (GTDB taxonomy): domain Bacteria; phylum Myxococcota_A; class Polyangia; order Haliangiales; family Haliangiaceae; genus JABFXX01. Next base: position 13,310 of record JAYVRN010000650.1, read on the forward strand.
GGATCGCCTCGGACAGCGGCGCATCCCACTGCAGCGTGGGCTCACCGCCGGTGACGACGACCCGCGCCGTGTTGCCGGCATCGAGCTCGCGCAGCCGCGCCACGATGTCTTCGCGGCTCATCCGCCGCGCACCTTCCGGATCGAAGTCGGTGTCGCAGCCGGTGCACGCGAGGTTGCACGCCGCGAACCGGAGGAACACGACGGCGCGCCCGCTGTGCGCCCCTTCGCCCTGAAGCGTGGGCCCGAACATCTCCTTCACGAGGTAGCGGCGCTCGGACATCGGTGACGCCGGATGCTATAGCCCACAGGTGACCCGGTTCCTACTGCTCGCGTTCGTCGTCGCTGCGTGTCGCGACTCCGGGCACGCAGGACAGCCCCCGCCCACGGTCCCCGCCGGATCCGCGGCCCTTGCCCCGGACCTCGGGCCACGGTGTGTGGCGCAGCCGTTCAAGCACGCCTCGCCGGTCCCGGAGGCGTCGGGTGCCGCATGGTTGACGATCGGTGGGAAGCTGTCTCTCGTCGTGATCAGCGACAGCGGCAACGACGGCGCCTACGCGGTGATCGATCCCGAATCCGGCGAGACCGTGGAGCAGGGCAAGCTGCCGCTCGGCGAGGCCGGGGATGACCTCGAGGGTGCGGCCGCGCGCGGAGAACAGCTCGTCGCGATCACGTCATCCGGCTGGATCCGGGTGTGGGAGCATCGCGACGCGACCCACTCGTTCGAGCTCGTCGAGCGCGCGTACCCCGTGGGCGATGCGACGCTCTCCAACAAGCAAGATGGCAACCACCCGGCCACCGGTGAAGGCATGGCGTGCGGCGCCAGGATCACGAACTGCGGGCGCAACTACGAGGGGCTGTGCCTCGTCGATCCCGCGCATCGAGCCGGTCCGTGCGTTGGGTTCGTGGCCTCAAAGGCGGATGGCGCGCTGTACTGTCTGACCGATGAGAACGGCGAGCTCGTCGCGCAGCATGACCAGGCGATCGCCATCACGCGCCCCG
>JAYVRN010000651.1:0-14160 GCA_043776275.1 Myxococcales bacterium
GAGCTTGGACGCGAGGTATTGATCGCGCTCGTCGATCAGCGGGCCCTTGATCTCGGGGACCTTCCTGCCGAGCTTCGCGAGCATCTCCGACAGCGCCTCGGGCTCTTTGAGCTCCTCGATCTGCTCACCGATCGATCGGTCGGCGGCCTTCGCGGGCTTGCCCGTCTTGGGGGCATCGTCATCGTCCTCCCAGCCGACGAACAGCGAGGCCAGGAGCTGGGAGCGCTTCCACAGGCCGAGGTTGCGCCACGTACGACGCAGCGTGGTGTTGATGTCGCGATCGATCAGCGCGACCGGGATGCCCTTGGCCTTCGCGGCCTCCGCGGCTGCGAGCAGCTCGGCACCCGGCTTCACGCCGAGCGCGGCGCCGATCCGGCGCTGGTACGACGACAGGGCGAGGTGCGCGAGCAGATAGAGGCCCTTGCCCTCGCGGACCACCTTGAACACGTCGAGATCGCGGAACGCACTGTCCTTGGTCAGCGCGTCGTAGCGCGCCTGGTCGAGCTCCACGCACACCATGTCGGGCTCGAGCTGGGCGATCACCGCGCGGACTTCGTCGACGGAGCGCTGCGAGACGTGTGCGGTGCCCACGATGTAGTACGTCGTCTCGCCGTGGACGACCTCGGTCACCGAGGCCGGGAGCGGCGGGGTAGAATCCACGGCGCTGGCATAGCATGCGGGTCCGCGATTTCGGGCTACACAGTCGGCATGGCGACCGAGATTCCCGAGCCCACCCGTACCGAAATCGAGGCCGCGGCGTTCCGTCGGCTGGTGCATCACTTCCGCGATCGCACCGACGTCCAGAACCTCGACGTCATGAACCTCGCGGGGTTCTGCCGCAACTGCCTCTCCAAGTGGTACCGCACGGCGGCGGGCGAGCGCGGCGTCGAGCTCTCCGATCCAGACGCCCGCGAGCTGATCTACGGGATGCCGTACGACGAGTGGAAGGCAAAGTACCAGCGCGAGGGCGCGCCGAAGGCCGAGCCGAAGGTCGAAAAGTAATCGCCCGCGCTCAGTACACCGAGATGCCGAGCAGCATGTCGGTCACCTGATCGCCGTGCGCCTTGACGCGACCGATCCGCGCGGTCAGCGCGATCCGCGTGTGCAGCTCGAGCTGAAACATCGCGCCACCGGCGTAGGCGGTGGAGCCATCGTTGCCCTTGCCACCGTTGGTGATCGTGCCCTGCGGCGTGTCCTCCCAGCGATAGGCGAGGCCACCGCCGACATAGAGCCCCGCGTGCAGCGGGCCGACGACGACGGGCAGGGCCTGGAGCTCGAGCATGTATCGCGAGTCAAACAGCGTGCCCTGGTACTGGTTGTCGCGCCACGCGAACGCGATGTTGGCGAGGATGCCGATGTGCTGCTCGGGGAAGTAGCCGCCCTGGATCACGAATGATGGCCCCGCGCCGACGTCACCGTAGACCGAGCGCGAGGAGCCATAGCCGCCATAGAGGCCATAGGTCCCGCCACGCGTCAGCGGCTTGCGATCGAGCTGCAGCCACGGACCTTCGGTCGGCCGGACCACCGCCTTCTCGGTCCACGCCGCGGCCTGCGGATCGATCCACGCGAGCGGCATCACGGTCTGGCTGCCATCGCGCCCGATCAGATGCACGGGGTGCATCGGGTGGAGCCGGACCCAGCCATCGAACCGAGAGCCCTCGACGGCCGCCACGGCCACGAGCGCCACGGCGGCGAGCACGATCACCGCGACTGCCGCGGCCTTGCCATCGCTGCCACCACCCGAGAGTTTCATCCCACCGAGGCCGCCACCACCACGGCCGCCCGTCGCGGGACCGCCACGCGTTCCGCCGCTGTACGTCCCACCGATGTTGAACTGCGGGATGAAGATGATCTCGGTATCACCGGAGACGGGCTGGGCGTTCTCGACGTCGCTGCCGGTGATCTCCTGCGAGACCAACACGCGCTCGGAGCGCTGCTCGGGGGGGAGCGTGCTCAGACGCTGGAGCTCGGAGTGCGGGATCGTATAGCTGTTCGCGGCGCAACCCGTGCCGACGAGCAGCCCAGCCATCACCACGGAGAGGAGGCGCATCGACGGCAGTATCGCAGCAAACCTCGTGCCCGGCACGGGTCGCCTGCCTGCTCCCCTCGGGCGCGGCCGGGGACCGGTCGGGTGCCAGCCGGGTGGTCCGTGGGTCACACCGGATGGCATGGCCGGTGTGGCGTTCGAACAACACAGCTGCGGCTGCTACATTCACACCGGACTCCCATGCAGCCGGTCGACCTCGCCGTGGTCGCCGACGACTTCGATCGGGCGATCTCGGTGACCCCCGCGATCGACCGGTTCTGTTCGTCGAGTGCGTGGATCCTCGCCGCGTCGGCGGCCCTGATGCCTCCGCGTGCCCCGTTCTCGTTCCACGGCACCCACGGGTACTTCGCGGCGATGCGCGGCGTGCATCCGGCGGGCTTCCCGTACATCGAGCCCGTCGAGCTCGCGTGGGGGCTCGCGTCGCCGATGGTCGGGGCGGACGTCCAGGGGCTCGCCGAGGAAGTGGTGTCGCTCCTGTCTTCGCGTCGCGATTGGCAGCTCGCGATCCTCGCCGGCATGGTCGGGGATGGTCCGCAGCGCCGCGCGCTCGAGGCCGTGCTGCCCCCGCGGTGGGAGCGCCGCCGCGGCACGCCGACGATCCGGCATGTCGCGAGCCTCGATGGCGGGGTCGATGGCTATCTGTCGCGACGACCGCGCGAGCTTCGCAAGTCGCTGCGCAAGTCGCAGAAGGCCGCGGCCGCCGCGGGCATCACGTTCGAGTCAGTGCGCGCGCCGATGGCCGAAGCGGAGGCGCTGTATGCGCGGATCCAGGGCGCCGAAGCTCGGAGCTGGAAGGCGCGGGAAGGGGTGGGGATCTCGGCCGGGACGATGCGCGCGTTCTACAGCGCGATGCTGCCGCGCCTGTGCCTGCTCGGGCAACAGCGCACGATCTTCGCCCGCCGCGGGGATCTCGATGTCGGGTACATCCTCGGCGCCGTGTTCGACGGCGAGTATCGCGGCCTTCAGTTCTCCTACGACGACGAGCTCTCGGCGTTCGGACTCGGCGGCCTGCTCCAGGTTCAACAGGTCATCGAGCTGTGCGAAGAAGGCATCGGTCGCTACGATCTCGGGACCGAGATGGACTACAAGCGGCGGTGGGCCGAGGACGTGATGGAGACCGAGATGCTAGTCCTCGTGCGGTAGGTGATCTCCAAAACGCGCCCCGTGAGGCCCGCCGATCTATGATGGCCGCACATGGCTCGCTCGCCTCTCTTCGCCTCCCTCCGCCGTTACCTCCGCCGCGCGCACGCCGCGAACACCCTCGGGCTCAGCCCCGAGGAGGCCGCCACGGCCCGGCGCCACGGCCCCTCGCGGCGTGACTTCTTCCTCGGCAGCCTGGGCGCAGCGGCTCTCGTCCCGTTGACGCAGGCGTGCGGTGACAACCTCAAGCCCGACAGCGCAGATCCGGGGATCGTGATCGTCGGCGGTGGTATCGCCGGGCTCACGGCGGCCCATTTTCTACGCCTCGCCAAGGTCAAGGCCGCCGTCTACGAGGCCTCGATGCGGATCGGTGGCCGGATGTGGACCGATCGCTCGACGCTGGCGAGCGGCCAGCTCGTCGAGCTCGGTGGCGAGCTCGTGGACTCGGACCACCTGGTGATCCAGGCCCTGATGCGCAGCCACGGTCTCGAGCTCGATGATCTCGTCGAGGCGACCGATGGCCTGGTCCAGGACCTGTTCTTCTTGAACAACGGGGTGAACCCGCCGAGCGCGAGTGCGGTGATCCCCGATGCGACGATCGTCACGGCGTTCATGCCGGTCGCGCTCAAGATGTCTGCGGCCCTGATGAACACGGCCGGCACCGACGCCGCGAGCGTGGCGCTGTTCGAGCAGATCGACAACATGTCGATCTCCGAGTGGCTCCAGGATCCGACGATCGGCCCGGGCCTCGCCAAGAGCACGATGATCCGCCGCTTGCTCGAGGTCAGCTATCTTGAGGAGTTCGGCCTCGAGGTCGGCGAGCAATCGGCGTGGAACCTGATCACGCTGATCGATTCAACCACCACGGACCCGTTCCGCGTGTTCGGCGATTCCGACGAGCGCTATCACACGCACGCCGGCAACGACGCGCTCCCCACGGCGATGGCCGATCAGCTCACCGATCAGATCCACCTCGATCACGCGTTGACCAAGATCGCGAAGACGGCGACGGGCTTCACGCTGACGTTCATGACCTCCGCCGGGGAGCACGTCGTCGAGGCGGCCCACGTCGTGTATGCGCTCCCGTTCACGCGGCTCCGCGCCGTCGATCTCACCGAGGCCGGCCTGTCGGCCGAGAAGCTCAAGATCATCACCGAGCTCGGCTACGGGACAAACGCCAAGCTGATGCTGCAGTTCTCGTCGCGTCCGTGGGAGACCGGCGTGCGGCTCTCGAGCGGCAGCGTGATCTGCGATGTCGGCGATGCGCCCAATGATGGCTCGGCGCTCGGCTCCGGGCTTCAGGCCACGTGGGCCACCTCGCGCGGCCAGGATGGCCCCGAGGGCATCCTGACCAACTTCGTCGGCGGGCACCGTGGCGAGTTGATCGGGGAGGGCACTGCGGAGTCCCAGGCGCAGATGGTGCTGCCGTGGATCGAGCAGGTGTTCCCGGGTACCTCTGCGAAGTACGTCGCGGGCTCCGCGATCCGGATGCACTGGCCGACCTATCCGCACACCAAGGGCAGCTACGCCTCGTACAAGAAGGGCCAGTGGGCGTTTTTCGGCCTTGAAGGGAAGCGCGAGGGCAACCAACACTTCTGCGGGGAGCACTGCTCCGAGGACTACCAGGGCTACATGGAGGGTGGCGCCGAGACCGGGGCGATGGTCGCGGCCGAGATCCTCGACGATCTGGACGTCGGCTACCCGGCGGTGCTCGCGGGCATCCTGTCGATGCTGGTCGCGCGTCCGCGCGGTAGCTACCAGGCCGGCTTCGGCGAGCGGATGCAGCCCGGCCAGATCCGCCAGCGCGTGTTCTGAGCGCCTGTACCGAGGCGGCCTGCGCGCGACCGTGGCGCGTGTTCTGAACGCGGCCTGCGCGCCTACGGTGCGTCAGGCGGCGGCGGGGCGTCGGTCGCGACAGCGTCGGTGGCGACCGGCTCTGCGGCAGCGTCGCGCCGGGAGGCGATCATCGAGGCGATCACGCCGGCGGCGATGATGCCGGCGATCGCGAGCAACGACACGAGGTGATCGATGTGCACCCACTCGTGCGCGATCATCTTGGCGCCGATCATGATCAGCAGCACCGCGAGCGCGATCTTCAGGTACTTGAACTTCGACATCGCCCCCGCGAGGACGAAGTACAGCGAGCGCAGCCCCATGATCGCGAAGATGTTCGACGTCACCATGATGAACGTCTCCTGGCTCACCGAGAGCACCGCCGGGATCGAATCGAGTGCGAACACGACGTCCGTCAGCTCGATCGAGACCAGGCACACGGCGATCGTCGTCAGCGCCTTCTTGCCATCGATCATCACGGTGAACTTGCCGCCGTGGTCACCGTCGACGATCTTGACGAACCGGCGCAGGAAGCGGACCGCGAGGCTCTTGTCGTGGTCGGCCTCCTCCTCGTCGTCGTGGCGGAGCAACTTGAAGCCTTGGTAGGCGAGGTAGCCGCCGAACACGTAGAAGATCCAGCTGAACCGGTGCGCGAGGTACGCGCCGCCGCCGAGCATGATCAACCGGAACACCACGGCGCCGAGGATTCCCCAGAACAGCACGCGGTGCTGGTACTTCACCGGCACGCGGAAGCTGTGGAACAGCAGGCCGATGACGAAGATGTTGTCGATCGAGAGCGCCTGCTCGAGCAGATATGCGGAGACGTACATCACCGCCGCATCGCTGCCGGTGTTGCACAGCGGCTGGTTGCCAAGCCGCGCACCGAGCCAGCCGTTCTCGTAGATCAGATACACCACGCCGGCGAACGAGAGGCCGAGCGCGACCCAGCCGGCGGTCCACCACGCGGCGCTCTTGATCGTCGGTTCCTTCGCGCCCTTGTTGAGGACGAACAGGTCCACGAACAGGAGCAGCGCGACGAGGGCAAAGAACCCTAACCAGAACCAGAACATCGCGTCTGGGGACCATGCCGGTTGGGACCGACCATGGCAAGGACCAGGCTCGACTTTGGCTCAGGTCAGCGTCGCCAGCAGCTTCTTGGCTTCCTCGGCCGGCCGACCGAGGCCGAGCTTGCTGAACACCATGATGGCGTCGCGCAGCATGTCCTTGCCGTCGGAGATCTGGCCGACCTCGGCCTTGTAGCGGCCGAACGCGAACAGCGCCTTGCCGTGCGCCGCCTCGTTGCGGATGCTCTTCACGATCTCGATCGCCTTGGTGAACGCCACCGCGGCGGGCGCGAGACCGGGCCGCGAATCGCTCGCGTCGTCGGCAGCGTCGTACATGCTCGTCGACAGCACGTCACCGAGGGTGAGGTAGGCCTGGGCTTCTTTCTCCCGGAGCCCGGCCTTCTTGGCGACGGCGAGGGCCCGCTCTCCGAGCTCCTTGGCCTCGGCCGTATGGCCGTGCAGCTTCTCGAGCGTGGCCAGGTGTCGGCAGCACTCGGACTCGAGGCCGCGATCCTCGATGTCCTCGATGATCTCGAGGGCGTTCTCGAGCCGGCTGCGCGCCTCATCGAGCTTGTTGTCGATCAGCGCGACCTCGCCGAGGTTGGTCAGGATCAGCGCGGACAGCGGCAGGGCGCCGATCCCCTCGGCCTCGGCCAGGGCGCTGAGCCAACCGGTCCGGGCCTCGGTGTACTCGCCGAGCTCGAACGAGAGCGACGCGAGGTTGTTCTGGGAAACGATCTGGCCCCAGCGATCGCCCGCGGCCTTGCGGAGGTCGTACGCCTCCTGGTGGCAGGTCAGGGCTGACTCGTACTGCCCGCGATCCTGCTGGACATCGCCGAGCCGCGACAGCGACGTGGCGATCGCGCGCTTGTCACCGCTCTTGCCACGACGTGCGAGCGCCTCGGTGATCTTGGCGTGCGCCTCGTCGTACCGGCCGAGCATGTGCAGCGACTTGCCAATGTCGTCGAGCGAGCCCGCGATCCCGCGGGCGTCGTTGGCGCCTCGAAACAGCTCGAGGCCACGCTCGAGGTACTCGAGAGTGAGCTTGAGGTCACCCTTGCGACGCCACACGCGCCCCATCTTGTTGAACGCGACGGCGGCCTTGGTCTTGCTCGCCGCGACCCACGACAGGCGGAGCATGCGCTCGAACGCGCCGAGCGCCGCCTCGAAGTCCCCGATCAGCTCGTAGACCGAGCCGAGGTCGTGCCAGATGTGGATGCGGGCGGCGAGATCGGTGTCGCCGATGCAGGCGAGCGCGCGATCGAACAGGCGGATCGCCGTCTCGTTCGCGAACTGGCTGCGCGCGGCCTCGGCCGAGCGGCGATACCGGGTGGCGGCCTCGCGTGCCTCGCCCGCGAGCGACAGGTGACGCGCGACCTCTTCCTGCGCCGTGGGGCTCCGACCCTCGGGGTGCAGCTCGAGCCAGCGTGCGACGGCGGCGTGGTGCATGCGCCGCTTCGCCTCGTCCATGCTCTTGTAGACCAGCGACCACAGGTTGGGGTTCGCGATCCGGAGCTCGCGCTCACCGGCGATCGAGGACTGCGGGACCTCGGAGAGCCACTCGCGCTCGATCAGCTTGGCGATCGCCGCGACCACCTGGATCCGCGAGTGATCGCCGCTCGCCGCGATCTGGGACAGGGTGGGGCCATCGGGATCCGCCGGGCGCTGACCGAACCGCTCGACCGCGAGGATCGCGTCGAGCCACGAGGTCTCGCCGACGACCGCGGCCATCTCCAGCACGCGCCGCTCGGTGGTGTCCATCACGCGCAGGCGCGCCGCGACCACCTCGTCGTACGAGGCGGGCAGCTTCATCGCCGCGAGCGCCGCTTGATCGACGCGCCACATCACGCCCTCGCGGACGATCACGTCGCTCTCGAGCAGCAGGCGCACGAGCTCGTGAATCGCGCGCGGCGAGCCACCCAGCGTCTTCGCGTGCGCGAGCAGCTGGACCGGGATGTCGTGGAGCGAGCGGCACAGCTCGCGCAGCAGATCTTCGGCCTCGCCCGCGGACAGCGAGCCGAGCTCGATCCGGACCGGCGTGATCTCGCCGTCGCCGAACGACGGATGCCGCTCGAACAGGTTCGGTGTCGACGTGCCGATCAGGAGCACGCGCGAATCGCGCAGGCCGGCGGCCAGGTAGTGGAGGAAGTTGATCGTGTCCTGCTGGCAGAGCTCGAGATTCTCGACGACGACGACCACCGGGTGCCGCTCGGCCTCGGCGGTCAGGAACCGCTTGAGCGCCATGAACAGGCGCGCCTCGAGACGCTGCGGCGATTCCAGCAGCGGCGTGACGACCGGGCTGTCATCGAAGGGCACGCGCAGCAGGTGGGCGATCAGGTGCGCTACCTCGGGGACCTGCTGGGCCTTCACGACCTCGGCGACGCCCGCCTGGATCTTGTCGCGGCTCTCGTTCTGATCCTCTCCGGCGACCAGGCCGAAGCGCGTGGTCAGGGCGCGGGCCACCGGGCCGTACGCATTCGCATTCTCGTCCGCGACGCCGCTGACCGCGACCACCGTGGGGTGGGTGGTCCGGATCCGCGCCACCAGCTCGCTGATCATCCGGCTCTTGCCCATGCCGGGCTCGCCGAGGATCACCGCGAAGCCAAGCTCGCGGGCATCGAACGCCTTGTCGGCGAGCTCCTGGAGCCGTGCGATCGCGCGCGTGCGGCCGGTGAACTTGGGTCGCAGCTCGTAGGCGGCGCTGACCACCATGGTCCGCTCGCCGTCGCTCTCCCCAAAGCCATCACCACCACCCAGGCCGAGGTCGGCGGGTTCGAAGCTGGGCGTACGTTCGGTACCTTCCACACTGTCCGGGCCGGACAGGCCGCCTGACAGCGGCGTATTGGGTTCCCACGTTACCGGCATGGCTGACCAATCATCACGATCACGCCCATTCGAGCGCGTAAGCTTCGAAGAATCCATAGCAAATCCACGCGTCCCCTGCGTCTAGCCGCCGCTCTGGCCGGCGCGGAAACTAATGTGGTTCGATGTAGTTGTCAACGACAACGTGAGCAGGCTTTAGCGATCCCCACCACGCTCGTTACTTCGCCGGAACGTCCTTGGGTGTCGCGGGTTTGCGACCTGCACAACGAACCGGGAGTGCCACCCGATAGGCCTCCGTCCGGGCCTTCACGGCATCGGGGATGGCGCGGTGCGTCTTACCCTCCTTCAGGAAGTAATGGAGCGAGACCGGGATGATCGGCTCGCGCTTGTCCACCAGCCGCGCGCAGTTCTCGGCCTCGAGGTCATCGAATACGTCCGCGATGATCTTGGCGGTCAGCTGCTTCACGTCGTGCATCAGCACCACGCCGCCGTTCTGCTTCAGGATCATGCGGCCGACCTTGGCGCGCAGCCGATCGGCGTTCTTCGCCTTCCAGTCGAGCGTGTCGACGCTCCACAGGACCTCGGTCATCCCGAGCTTCTTGAGCCAGCTGCGGCCGTTCTTGTTGAAGGCGCCGAACGGTGGCCGGAACATCCCGACCGGCCGGTTGATCTGCGGCGCCAGGGTCCGCAGCGAGCCATCGATCTCCTTGGTCAGGAGCGAGGCGGCACCGGACTTGAGGTTCGCGTGCGTGACCGAGTGGGAGCCGATCATGAACCCCGCATCGAGCTCGCGCTGCAGCACCTCGCGGCTGCGCTCGCCGCGCTTGCCGTTGATCCGCTGCGTGACGATGAAGAACGTCGCCGGGATGTTGTACTTCTGGCAGGCCTCGATCACCGCGGGCGTGGTCTCGGGGTTTGGCCCATCGTCGAACGTGAAGGCGACGACACCCTCGGCCTCGTCGCCATCGATCCGGTCCGCCTTGTTGGTGATCGGATCGTTCGTCAGCGAGCGCAGGTTCTTGGGATCGAGCGCACCGGGCGAGGGTGCCGGTTCGGCGGGCGGCTTCTTCGAATCGCCGGCCTGATCCGCCGCCGCGACGGACGCCGTGCAGGCGATGACGAGCCACGGCAGGATGCTGCGTGAGCGCACGACGAGACCCTAGCACGCGGTAAGCTGTGCGTCGTGCGCGTGGTCTCGACCTCCAGCCTCCCGATCGATCTGGTCGGTCAGATCACGGCCGCGCTCCCCGGAACGATCGTCGACGTGCCGGCCGATGGCCACGTCGGGCTCGCCGGGGTGAACCTCGCGGACGCCGATGCGCTGGTCTGCCTGCTGCTCGACAAGATCGACGCGACCGTCCTCGCGGCGGCGCCCAGGCTCCGCGTGGTCGCCAACTGTGCTGTCGGCGTGGACAATATCGACCTCGCCGCCGCGGCCACGGCGGGCGTGGCGGTCACCAACACCCCCGACGTCCTGACCGAGGCCACGGCTGAGTTCGCGTTCGCCCTGATGCTCGCCGTCGCGCGCCGGCTGGGCGAAGGGGAGCGCCTGATCCGCTCGGGTGCGTGGCGTGGCTGGGCGCTCGACCAGCTGCTCGGGGTGGAGCTGCACGGCAAGACGCTCGGGATCCTCGGGTTCGGGCGGATCGGCCAGGCGCTGGCCCGGCGCGCTCTCGGGTTCGGGATGCGGGTGATCTACGCCGATCCCCATCAGGTCTCGGCGGAGGGCGCCGAACGTGTCACGATCGACCAGCTGTTCCCCCGCGCCGACGTCCTCAGCTTGCACTGTCCTCTGACCGCCGAGACGCGCCGGGTCGTCGATGCGGCGCGCCTCGCCACCATGAAGCCGACCGCGATCCTCGTGAATACCGCCCGCGGTGACATCATCGACGAGGGTGCCTTGATCGACGCGCTGACGGCGGGCCGGCTGTTCGGAGCGGGCCTCGACGTGTTCGTCGGCGAGCCGCGGATCGATCCACGGCTGCACAGCTGTCCGCGGCTGGTCTTGGCGCCGCACATCGGATCGGCTACCACGGAGACTAGGACCTCCATGGCTCAGCTCTGCGCCGATGCGGTGATCGCCGTCCTCTCCGGGCGGCGGCCGGGCAACCTCGTCGCGAGGCTCGCGTGAGCGAGGCGCAGATCCTGATCGTCACCAGCTCGGGGGCGCCGTCCTCGGCGGTCGTGCCCGTGCTCGCCGCGATCGAGGCGGCGGGGATGCGCGTCCGCGCGATCGATGTCGGCAATGCGGGCGGTGGGGGAGGGGGCATGGCGGATCGCGTGCGCCGCGCCCTGCTCGGTGAGAGTGCGGAGCGCCGGCTCAAGCGCGAGCTCGAGGTCAGCCCGCCCGATGCCGCGGTGGTGTTCGATCCGCACGCGGCGATCGCGCTGACCGTCGCCCGCGATCAGGTCCCGGCGATCGCCGCGCTCGCGGCGCCCGTGATCGGCGTGGTCGGCGAGCTCGAGCCCGCCGAGGCATGGGCCAAGACCGATTGCGATCGCTTCGTCGCCGTCGATGACATCGCGGCGGTCGCGCTCGCCGATGCGGGCGTCGAGGGAGAGCGGATCCTCGTGGTCGGCGCGATCGGCGAGCGGGTGTTCGCCGAGGCCGGGGCGCACGAGCGGCTCGCGCTGCGCGCCCGGTTCAAGCTCACCGGCAAGGTCGCGCTCGTCGATGTGGCTGGGCTCGGCGCCGAACACACCGGCTCGCTCGCCCTCCAGCTCTCGCTGCTCGACGGTCACGACGCGATCCAGTACCTGTTCGACGCGGGCAACGATGCGGAGGTCGCGGCCGTGCTGCGCCGCTCGGTGCCTTCGCTAGGCCTGCGCGGGAAGCTGTTCGGCGCCACCCCGGATGCAGCGCTGCTGTGGCGTGCGGCCGATGTGATCGTCGCGCGCCCGAAGCCCGAGGTGATCGCGCGCGTGCTGCTGGTCGGCGGCAAGCTGGTGGCCCTGATCGATGACCAGATCGCCGGCGCGGCGAAGCTCGCGGCTGCCCTCGAGAGCCGCAAGCGCGCGATCTCTGCGAGGGGCCTGCTGCTCCTGTCGAGCGCGCTCGACAGCGCCTTCACGGGCACCGCGCATCCGCCGACCGCCGATGGAGCCGATCAGATCGCGGACATCGTCGCCGCGGTCAGCGCCGACAAGCGCGGCGTGATCGACGAGCGTCGCGCCGCCCAGAGCGCCGCCACCCGCGATCGGGTGCGCGCCGCGAGCGCCGCCGTCAGCGCCGTGGCCGCGGCCGGTGCGATGCCGGGCGAGCTCGAGGATCTCGGGGGCGACGTCCCGGAGCCGGCGCCCGAGCTCGATCTCGAGGAGGTCACCCGGCTCCGCGCGGAGGTCTCGCAGCGCAAGACCGAGATGACGAAGTCGATGATGGCGTCGCGCGACGCGGCGACCAAGCTCGGCGACCAGGCCAAGGGGGCCGCCGCACGCGGTGCCACCGACGAGGCCGCACAGCTCGAGCGGCGCGCGGATGGCGAGCGCGCCAAGATGCATGGTCTGCTCACCGAGCTCGCCACGCTCGAGAGCGAGCTCGCGGAGCTCGAGCGCGTGGCCAAGCAGGTGGAGTCCACGCCGCGCACCGAACGGCCGCGCGCCGAGCGGCCGCGCAGCACCTCGAGCTCCGATCTTGGCGATGATCCTCCACCGCCGCGCAGGGCTCCCGCGCCGAGCCTCGACGACGCGCTCAGTGACCTCAAGCGTCGCGCCGGCTCCGGCCCCGCCCCGAGCTCGGGGACGCCGCGGCAGGCCGCTCCGAAGTCGAGCGGGACCACCGGCAAGAACAAGGCGCCGGGGACCGTCGATGACGAGCTCGCCGCGCTCAAGAAGAAGATGGCGAACGCGCCGCCGAAGAAGAAGCCATGAGCCGCGGGCTCCTCGTCATGATCGCCGTCTTCGGGCTCGGGCTCGGCTGCTCGGATGGCGCTCGCAAACCGCATCCCCATCCCGCCACCGGCGATCCGCCCCCCGCCAAGGTCGATCCGCCGCCGGTCACCCACCGCCACCCGATGCACGAGCACTCCCACGGTGCCCATCCGCATCCCGGCAACGATCATCACCACCACCCGCATCCGCACCCGCACCTCGCGGGCGCGAACAACCATCACCACCCGTACTGAGCCGTGGGTCGCCTCGAGGACATCATCGAGCGGAACCGGAACCCGAAAGGGAACCGCGAGCGGGTCACCGTGGGCATCGGGATCGGGGTGTTCATCCTGATCATCCTCGGCCTCATGGTGTTCACCGATCTCGGCAAGCGTCCGGATCCAGCGCCCGCACAGCCGGCGGCGGGTTCGGCGTCGCGCGATCACCACGTCGACGGCGTTCCGCTACGCGCCCCGCGCGGAAACTGATCAGACCGCCGGGACCGCGATCGCTTTCCACGACGGTCGCGACGACGGCACGAGCAGCACCGCATCTCCCGCGAGCGCGCCGAGCTCCTCCTCCGTGAGCAGGGCGCCGCGCAGCTCGTAGCGCTTCGGCACCACGAGGGCGAACGCGAGGCCGAGCTTGGTCAGCGAGAGCGCACGATTGAGATCCCCGACCAGGTGGTTGATCGCCGGGCGGTCACTGGTCTGGGCGGCGAGGACGATCGGCGTGATTTGGTCGTCGAGCACGAGCTCGAAGCCAGCGTCGACGATCCGGGTCTCGGCGACCGCGACCCGGCTCTTCAGCAGGCGCAGGAGTGGCGCGACGAAGTCTCGGACCGCCGCCTCGACGGTCAGGCTCGTGGCGTTCTCGTTGAACCGCCAGTACCACTCGTTCTCGATCACGAACGTCCTCGCGAGGTCCATCACCGGCCACGGTACGAGGTCGCGTCCGGGAGTGAAAGGGCGGACCGCTAATCTGAGCGGCCGTAGCGGTCGGCGAGGCGGACCACGTCATCGAGCTCGGTGGTCGAGACCTCGAGGACGTCGGTGTCCTCGATCGCGATCATCCGGTGGCGCATCAGGGGCGTGATGTGGACGGGCTCGCGCGGCGCGAGCTCGCGGATCTGCGGCTCCTCACCCTCGGCGAAGTACTCGAGCCTCATGCGGCCGCTCAGCAGCATGATCGTCTCGTCCTTGACGCGGTGGTACTGCAGCGAGAGGGCCTCGCCTGCCTTGATGTGCAGGATCTTCCCGACGTAGCGGTCGGTGTTCGCCCAGATCAGCTCGTGACCCCAGGGCTTCTCGACGACGTTTGCCACGACTCGACTACTTCTTGGGAGCCGGCTTCGGAGCGGCACCCGAGCCCGCGCCAGCCTTCTCG
>JAYVRN010000652.1:0-14154 GCA_043776275.1 Myxococcales bacterium
CGCGCGCTCGAGGTGCGCGAGGCCCTGGACCACGCCCGTCGGGTGGCTGGGGATGACGACGGCGTGACCGGTGGTCGCCGAGGTCGAGTAGACGATGGCATGGTCGAGCGAGAGATCGCGCGGGACGAGATCTTCGAGCCGATGAGCGAGCGCATCGCGATCGGTGGTCGGCAGCGCTTCGAAGTCGCGCGCCACATCGAAGCCTTCGGGCAGATCATCCAGCAGGAACAGCCGGGGGCGCAGCGCTTCGACGAAGTCCACCGTCGCCAAGGACGGCGCCCAGGCGGACTCGCGCGGCCTAGACACCAGTGCGGCCCTGCACGCCTCGAGGGCTGCGAGCTCGGCGGGCCCGACGCGATCGCCGAGGGTGCGATTGTACCGTGGCGCATCCGGGTGCTGGAGCACGCGCTCGAGGCCCGCCCAGGCTCGCTCGGTCATCGCGGGCGCTCGCGCCCTCCAGGCGTCGGGGATGCGGCTCAAGATCATTCCTCGTGCGTCGTCCGGGCGGCCTGGCGCTGCTCTTCCTCTTCCTGCAGGCGCAAGCGCTCGAGCTCGGCCTTGCGCTTCTGGCGCTCGGCCTCGCGGAGCTGTTCGCGCTCGCGGGCGTCGCGGAGCAGCGCCTTGCGCTTCACCGAATCGAGGACCGTCAGGCGATCCTCGGCCTGCTCTCGCGTCTCGCCATCGGGGAGACGATCGAGCGCAGCGAGGCACGTGCGCACCAGCTCTTCACGTCGCTCGGCGTCGTCGACGAACAGCCGCGGCACCACGAGGCTCGCAAGCTCGGCGAGACGGGCGTCGAGGAGGATGAACATCGCCTCGGCCGCCACGCCATCGAACGCCGCGTCGTGGAGCACCCAGCTCGCTACGAGGACGAGCTCGAGATGACGGAGCCGCGCGGGTGCCGCGTCACCGGCGACGAACCGCGCGACCTGCTCGGGGTCGAGCCCATGCGTGGCGCGATCGCGGAACAGATCCGCGACCACCGCGTCGACCCGCACTGCGTCTGGACCCGACGCGCGTCCGCGAAAGGCGATCGGCGTGTTCGCCAGCCGATCCGTCAGTCGTTCGACGCTCGCGGTCACGGTCTCCCGAAGGTACGTCGAGAGAACGCGCGTGCAAAGGCGACGAGCTCGAGCTCGCTCGCGACCAGGTACGGGGTGAACCCTGCGTCGCGCAGCGTCTGAAGCTGAGGGGCGTACGCATCGGCGCTCGCGAGGCGGAGGACGGCGGTCGCGCCGCCGCCGGCCTGGTCGACGGCCCGCTTGGCGAGCGCCCAACCGTCGATGGTGCCGTCGATCTCGCCGAACAGGTCGGAGTCGCTGACCACGACGATGTGGACGGGCCGCGCGGGCTTGGGAGCCTCGACGAAGGTCTTGACGAGGCGGGGCAGTCCGAACGAGGCCCCGGTCCCGAGGTAGTCGGTGAGGACGCCGAGCACGGTGCGCTCGTCCCGGACGAAGCCGCTGGTCTCGGTGAACTTGCCCTGCCCGTGCCACTCCCCGGAGAGGCACGCCATCACGCGCGCCCCTGCGCGCAGCGCGCTCAGCGTGAGCACGACCCCGGCGATGACCGGGTACGCGATCTGAAACGCCGGGTTCCCCATCGATCCCGAGCAGTCGATCCCGACGTACAGATCCGGCGGCCGGCGCTCGGGCTCACCACCTTCGGTCACGCCGTGAACGCGCTGCACCGTCGTGAGCCCCGGCACCACGATCGGGCTCCGCGCCAGCGTCTCGAACCAATCGATCGCCTCGAGTGGGCTGCCGAGCTCCCAGATGTCGAGCCCCTCCGGCAGCGGCTCACCCGCGCGCTCGACGCGGAGCGACGGGAACGGCAGCACGTTCGGCATCGCCAGCTCGCGGTAGTAACGCGCCAGTAGCTCGCGCGGATCGCGCTGGACGCCGACCGAGCGCAACAGATCGAGCCACTGTTGCGGTAGTCGCATGACCTTGCGACGATCGGGGCGACCATCCCCGCGGAGTGCGCTCCCCGGCGCGGCACCCTTCGGGGGCACGGCGTGATCGTTCCCCTGGCCGTCGCCGAGCTCGCCCTCTCCATCGCCGAGCGCCGGATCGACCGCGGGGTGCCTCAGGGTGCTCGGATCGAAGTCATCGTCCGTGAGTCCATCGGGGACCTCCCCGCCCACCGACGTCCCCGCCATGTCCATCCACGGCGGGAGCCCCGCGTGCTCCTTCGGCAAGGTCTCGAGGTACGGGGCGATCAGCAACGTGAACGATGGCGCACCATCGAGCCAGCGATCTCGAAACAGGCGAACGATGCGGGCCATCAGATCCGCATCACCCTCGATCGCGCCGCTCGGCGGGGCGCACAGGGTGTCCGGAGAGAGCAGCCACAGGCGCTCGTACGCGCGCATGTACAGGGTCCACAGCTCGCTGGTCTCGGGACGGCGGAGCGCGACGAACACCGCGGCGATGTCTGCGGCCTTCGAGCGCTGCAGGCGATCGTTGAGGAGGAGGTCGGTGTAGAGGTTGGCGACGAGGCCGGCGTGGCTCGCGAGCTCGGTGGGCAGCGTCCTCCGGATCCGATCGCGGAGGCGAATGTGCTCGAGGAGCGTGCCCGGCGCGTGCACGTAGTGCCCCACCTCGTGCGACAGGATCGCGTGCGCATGGCCGGCGAGCGAGAGCTCGACGATCTCGGACAGGCCGATCACGATGCGCTCGTCGCGGATCCGGATCATCGCGAAGGAGCCTTCGAGGCCCTCGCGCTTCGCGTCCTCTTGCGTGCGACACAGGATCGGCGCGGCGAGGCGGGTGTACGGGCTGAAGGCGACGAGCGCGTCGGGCCACGCATCGAGAAACCGCGCGGCTGCGTGATCGATCGCCGCCTCACCGATCACGGCGCGAGCTCCCGCCGCCCCAGGACGAACACCTGGTGACTGTCCCGGAGGGCGACGGCGACCATCCCATCGCACACGGCCGCCGCGACGGCTCCGCGGAGCTGGCTGGCAGCGAAGACCGCACCCGAGACCCGGACGGCGCCGTCTCGGTCGACCTCGGCGCCACCCATGTCCACCGACGTGACCGCCTCGGCGTGGGCCCACGGTGCGGAACGAAACCGCGCGCCGAACACGTCCGCGAACAGCTCGAACGACGCGGCGCCATCCGTGCAGACGAGCCTGCCTCCGACGACGCGCGGCAGCGGAGGGACGCGAAACGGGCCGCCGAATCCGACGAAGCCGCCGGTGGTCGCTACCAGCTCGAGCGGTCCGAGCGGCGCGGTCGAGCCCGGGCGACAGAACCGGCGCTGGGGATCCGGGGCGGCCGCAGCGGCGCCGAACAGCTCTCGGCACAGCGAGGCATCGAGGTGCGTGGCGCGTTCGAGCGCGACCTCTCGCGCCTCGGCGAGCCCGGCGCGCCACCCGAGCACGACGCCGAGATCGAACAGCGCCGTCCGATCGGGACAGCGCGGCGCCGCGGCGGCGAGCGCCTCGAGCCACGCCTGCGCGGCCTCGGCACTGCGTTCGCGCACCAGGTGGAGGTAGCCGTTGCCGAGCGCGCGCAACACGATCGCCGGCGCCCGCTCCACGTGCACCCGCAACAGCGGCATGCGATCGCGCAGCACCCGCTCGAACCCGGTGGCGTCCACCCCGCCCACGAGGCCGCTGCGCAGGCCGCGGAGGCCCACGTCGAACAGCGCGAACAGCACCGCCGCGGTCGGCTCGCCCTCCCACGCATCGAGGATCGGGAGCACCGTCCGTTGGAGGTAGGCGAGGACGGCCTCCGGGGACGAGGCGCCCGCCGCCTGCGCGAAGCGAGCGTTGAGCTCGTCGCGATGGGCCTCGAGGAGGTGAGTCGTGCGTGTGCTCATGCCGGTGCGCCGCGCGCCCGAAGCCACGTGCGGTAGTTCGTGTAGCGCTGATGCAGGTACTTGAGGGCGAGCACATCGTCGAACAGGTGCCCGTAGAGCTTGCCGCCCTTCTCGATCTCGAGGAGCTGCCGCTCGAGCCCGGCGAGCCGCGCGTCGACGGTCGGCTCGTCGAGCCCTTCGAGCCCTTCGTCGAACGTGTCGAGTGCCTCGCGGACCGGATCGAGCTTGTCCCGGCCGAGGCGATCGTAGTCCTGGCACGCCCGATCGAACAGCACACGGATCCAGCTCACGAGATCCGAGCGATAGGGAGCGTGCTCCGCCGCATCGAAGAACGCCGCGTCCCGGAACTGCACGAGCTTGTCGTGGAGCACGAACGGAAGGATCTGCCGGACATCGTCGAACGAGACCTCGCTGCTACCGCGAAACCACGCGAGCGCCTTGGAGAACACGAGGCATGTGGTGAGGGCGCGCACCGACAGCCCGTTCTTCGTCTGGGCCCCGAGGTCGTCGGCGCTGCCCCGGGTCGTGAAGGTCTCGAACGGCACCGCCGCGACCTTCACCGTGTCCTTGGTCTGGTACTCGATGACGCGGCCGCCCGCCTCGAAGAACTCGAACTCCGACGCGAAGAACTCGATCCGCCTCAGCAGCGGCGCCGGCAGGTGGACCGCGCGGACCTCCTTCTCCATCCGATCGAGCTCGGCCTGCGTGAACACGATCTCGGGTGGCACCAGGTCCTCGGGCTTCTGCCCGGACTCGACCCGATCGAGCAGCTCGCCGAGGAAGCGCGTGTTGAAGTGGAGCGCCTTGACCACCACGTCGATGCGGTCGCGCAGCGCTTCGATCACCTGATACGTGCCGCCGCCCGCGTCGTCGTTCGCGGTGAGGTACCAGGCGGCGGGCGGGCACTCGTACACCTGGTCGTAGATCTCCGCGTAGTCGTCGGCCATCACGGTGAGGAGCGCCGACTGCGTGCGGGTCGGGATGCGGTTGTACTCGTCGATGATCTTCACGCGCATCCCGAGCCACTTGCGCCACGCGATCTTGATGTCGTCCATCGTCATCGCGCTGACGAGGCTCGACGGCAGCGGGTTCCCGAGCAGATCCGCGATCGTCATCTGAGGCTGACCGTGCTGGATCCCCTGCTTCATCTCGCGCGGGCTGTAGCCGGCGAGGAGCCCGAGCAGGGTGGCGATCACGGTCTTGCCGCGCCCGGGTCCGCCGACGAGCAAGCACCGGCGTCGCACCGCGAGGTTCAGCAGCGGGAGCAACACGTAGCTCGAGTAGCTCTGCGCCGTGGGCAGGACCAGGCGCGTCTTCTGCTCGCCGAGCGTGAACGTCGCGGGGGGCGCGTCGACGAACTCGAGGTCGTAGAACGGGCTGATGATCGCGTGATTGACGATCCAGAAGTACGCCTGGCGCAGCTTTTCGTCGGGCGCCAGCGTCTCCGGGGGCCGCGCATCGACGTCGCCGAGCGGCCCGCGGTAGAGGTCGGCCACGTCGAACCGCGCGGGTGCGCCGGTCGGGCGCGGATTGGTGGGAGCCTGGCTCACCTGGGCGCGCCGGTTCTTCATCGTGCCGGCAGAGTACCCGTTGCGGGGCGCGTCGGGCAGGCCTCAGCCGAGCGGCGCGGCGAGCGACCAGCCAGCCGCCAGCAGCCCGTCGATCGCCGCCACGGCCTGGGCCTCGCGCGCTTGTCGTGCTCCGCGGAGCCACTGCCAGCGGCGCCCCGTCGCGCCGAGCCGTTCGGCGAACCGCTCGGTCATCCACGCGCGCAGGTGCTCCCCGTCGCGGAGGCCGTCCTGCTCGAACGGCACGTCGTCGTGATGGGTGAGGAGGTACAGATGAAACGGCGCGGTCGCGCCCAGCGCCTCGACCGTCTCCGATCGCTCGCCGCGATAGCGCTCGTGCCAGATCCCGGTCGCGAAGGCGTCGGTGTCGCACACGAGCACGGGCGCCCCGGCACGCGCCGCCGCCGCCTCGCGCCGCGCCTGCTCACGTGCGATCTCGACGAACTCCTCGGTCCCCCACGACAGCGCTGTCATCGCGGCCTCCGGCCCCTGCGCCGCGAGCTTGTGCTCGGTCAGCTCTCGTCCGACCTCGGGCACCCACGCCGTCTCCGCGAACACGCCGCCGCGCCCTCGCACGCGTGCGGTGATCGCGGCGGCCACGGTGGTCTTCCCCGTGGACTCGGCGCCGACCAGGATGATCCGCCAGGCGAGCTGGCCGCGCACGCATGGCGCGAGCGCTCCCCAGTGTGCGACCGGATCGGCGCGGACCGCGGTACCGGAGACCGGATGGGCCTCGCGTCCCGGGTCCACGGGCACGTGCCGCGCACCGAGCCGATGCGCGAGCTCGTCACCATACGGCTCGGAGGTGAACACGGCGTCGACGGGCTCGAGGGTCACGCTCCGAGCCGCCTCCTCCATCAAGGCGACGTGGGCGCGCCAGATCGCGTCGCTGTGGTAGTCCACCGGGTGATCGTCGCGGATGCCCGCGATGGTCACGTTGCGGTCCTCCGCGTGCACCTCTCGCATCCACGCGACTCGATCTGCGAGCGAGAGGCTCTCGACGGCCGCGGCCATCACGACGACGGTCACCCGCTCTGCCTCGCGTGACGCGGCGCGGACCAGATGGTGGTGGCCCGCATGCGGTGGGTAGAACTTCCCGATCACGAGGCCGTGGCGAGGTGTCATGACGCCACCTGGGTGCGGAGCGCGCGCGACCAGGCCCGCAGCCCGACCACGCACAAGATGCCGAAGATCACGTAGAGGCCCGCGGTTGGATACAGCGCTCGGCTCGCGTAGAGCGG
Source organism: Myxococcales bacterium (assembly GCA_043776275.1). Taxonomy (GTDB): domain Bacteria; phylum Myxococcota_A; class Polyangia; order Haliangiales; family Haliangiaceae; genus JABFXX01. The sequence continues at coordinate 6,638 of JAYVRN010000652.1, forward strand.
CACGCTGATCACATCGACCACGATCCAGATCCACCACGACTCGACGAGCTTCTCGGCCTGCCCCCACGTCGCCGCCAGGCTCAGCGCGAGGACGCTCGCGTCCGCGAGGGGTGCCGGGGAGTCGGTCGCGTGCGAGAGCCAGGCCGCGAGCCCCGCCGTGGCGACCACGACGAGCCCCGCGAGGATCTTCCACTCGATCGCCCGTGTTCGCCGCACCGCGAGCACCGTCCCCGCGTTCCCCTTGCTCTGCCAGCGCCACCACCCATAGCAGCCGAGCACGAAGAAGATCCCCTGGAGCGAGCTGTCGCTGTAGAGCTTCGCGCGCCAGAACAGGAGCGCCCAGAACACGTTGTTGAGGAGGCCGAGCGGCCAGTTCCAGACGTGCTGTCTCGCGACGAGCGCGACGCAGGCCGCCCCGGTCGCATCTCCCAGCAGCTCGGACCACGAGACCGGCACACCGGCGATCACGAAGGCCGCGCTGTCCAGCCAGCTCAGCAGCGCGGACATCTCACACGGTGAACGGAGCAACGCGGCACGCCTGGAGGATACGCGCGCCCGGCGCCGCCTCGCCTGCCCGGGCTACGGCTTCTTCGTCGCACCCTGGTGAGGATCGAGTATCCTCGACGACGTGCTGCGCTCGTGGGCCCTCCTCGTGCTCGGCGTCGCCGGTTGTGGTCGGATCGGGTTCGACCACGCCGCGCTGACGTCGGTGGACGCGAGCCCGGAGACCGACGCGCTGGGTGGGCTGGATGCGGTCAGTGGTCTCACCCCGCTCCATCAGTACAGCCTCAACAACACCTTCGCCGATGACGAAGGCGGCCCCCTGCTCGCGGGAAGCGGCGGCACGTTCGTCGCGGGCGGCTATCAGTTCGGCGCCAACCAAGGGCTCACCGGTGTCGGCATCGTCCCGCAGAACGTCTACACCATCGATCTCGAGTTCGCGTTCGCGGATCTCGGCGGATGGAGGAAGATCATCGACTACGAGGGGCTGACCCTCGACAGCGGCTTCTACACCTATGACGGTGCGCTGCAGTACGTGATCGTTCCCGGCAGCGACTTCCTGACGACGATCCCGACGTTCGTGGTCAACGCGGTGACCCGGGTCACCCTCACCCGGGACGCCTCCAACCTCGTCGTCGCCTACATCACCGCGAGCCCGGTGATGGCCGCACGCGCGTCGAATGCCGCTCCTCCCGCATCGACCCCGGCCACGTCGTTCATGTTCACGGATCCGACGCGCGTCGCCGCGCTCACCGGCACGACGGTCAGCTTCTTCATCGACGATGCGGCCACGGGTGGCGGAGAAGCGGCGGCGGGCATCGTGCGCCGGATCCGAATCTACGACATCGCGCTGACCGCCGCGCAGGTCGCGGCGACGCCGTAGGCCGTGGCGGCGTAGAGCCGCACGGGATCTCCCTCGAGCCGCGCGGCACGCCGGATCCCGCTGATTCGACCGTCTAGCGGAGGTTCGCGGCCGCCTCGGCGCGCGCGAGACTTGCTGTATTTCGAACGTGCCAGATGATCGGCGCGGTCACGAGGCCGACGGCGAGTGCGATCAGAGGGGCCGCAGCGACCGCTCTCGAGATCCACGTGATGCGCGGGCCATCCGTCGGTGCGGTCGATGTGCGCCTCGACCAAACCTGCCCGCGGATCGCGCGAAACACGTCATTGACGCGGAGCCACTGCGGATCTCCCGCCGCGCATGCCGCCGCGTTGCTCGCGAGTTGACGCTCGATCCGCTTCGCTTGCTCCAGGTCACGGACCGAAAACACGGAGCCCCTCCACCACCCGCCGAACGAAAACTTCACCGTCGGGCGAGCACGGGCACTGCTGGTCAACACGCGATCGACGGAGCTCTTGAGGATCTCGGTGCTCGTCGGATAGCTGATCGCTTGCCGCAGCTTCATCAGTGGTGTGACCGTCAGCACCGGCCCCCGCGCGTCGATCAGGTCGGTGGCCAGCACATACGTGCCGAGCTGAAACGGCGGCGTACTGAACGCGCCGAGGCCAGAGAGCAGCAAGGCGAGAGGCAACGCGATGCCTAGGACGATGAACGGGATCACCGCCGCGGTCAGCGTGAGGTGTTGGCCCCCTGCTGTTCCGTAGTCGGCGCGGAGAAAGTGAATGGAGAGCCCGATGAACAGGGCCGCCATCGCGAGCGCCACGACAATGCCACCGAGCGAGGTCGCACGCGCCTCTTCCAGTACCGCGCCGTGGCTCCGGAACGTCTTCTGGAGCCGGTTCCGGACGTCCAGCGGCAGGTTGTTGAAGTGGATCCGCTGCGCGGTCGGGGGCGACATGCCCAGCGAATAGTACCGGGCTCGATCGAGGTTGCCAACGCGATTGGATCTCCGAGCCGAGGGTCGGACGAGCGCGGCTGGGCGTTCCGTGCGGCCTTGCTCTCAGGGGCCGTCGAGCGAGGGACACGGCGCGGTGCCCGTTGCGAGCGCTGCATCGGCGAGGCACGCACCTCGCGCCTCGGCGCGGGCCGCTGCCGCTTCGTCCTTCGCCACGCCGCGCCCGAGCCGCAACGCCTGTGCGAGGTGCTGGCAGCCAGTGCTGCCGTCGGCGGCGCACGCCTGGCGATACAGCGCGACCGCCGCGACGTGGTCCTGCGGCACGCCGCGTCCTTGATCGTGGAGCGTGCCGAGCCCGTTGCACGACGGTGCATAGCCACCGGTGCATGCGCGCTCGAACAGCGCACGCGCACGCTCGTCGGAGTCGGGCGATGGCTGCGCGTAGTACGCATCGAGCGCGGCTGCGTGGCACGCAGGCAGGTCACCGCGCTCACAGGCCGTGGTGGATACGGCGGTCTGGTCGGCGGGCCGCGACTCGTGCGTGCGCGTGGTGTGCGGCTCGACCGGCTCGTTCTGCGTGGTGGCGCAGGCGGCAACGACCAAGGCGAGTATGGCGCTCTGTCTCATCACTCGACCCGGTAGCCGCCGTGTCTGGCGGCGACCGCATTGAAAGTCGCCCACTCGGTCATCCATGCCTTGTAGTCCGCCAGGGTCATGCCGAGCCCGCTGTCGCCGAGCACGGTGACCTCGCCCTCCTGGCGAGTTGCATCGAGGAGCTTGCGCTGCGAGTCGCGGTAGGCGCGATCGAGCTCATCGAGCTCGGCCTGGGTGATGCTCGCCGCGTATGCGCGGAGGCGAGCGGCGACCACCGCGCACTCATCGCCGGCGACGATCCAGCCTTCATTCGAGAGGAACTTGAACGCGGGCACCTTTCCGGGCTTCGCGCTGTGCGTCGCGAGCAACCGCTTCCACGTCTTGCGCGCCGCGCGCACTCGAATCTTCTCCGGTGGTGTGAGCTTGACCTCGAGCGACGGGTCGCCGAGCGCCTCGCTCGCCAGATCTTTGCGATCCTTCGGCGTGCCTGCGGGCGGCCAGACCGGGAACACCGGTGGCTTCTCGCTCTCGACCACGGCTCCCGCCGCGATCATGGTGAGCACCATCACGTGCATCCCGCCCCAGTTGAAGCGGAAGTACTCGGGACTGTCGGCGTCGAGCTTCGCCGCGCGGGCCTCCGCGGGGGTTGGAGGCTCGTTCATCGTGATGTCCATGCCCATGCGTCTACTCAGACGGTCGCCGGAGCCGACCAGTCGCAGGTCGACGAAGTTAGCCCGCGGCGGCGACATCACGTACTGCGCAGCAAGACCTTTGCACAGCGCGCGGTCGTCGGTGTCAGCGGTCCTTCGGGCACTTCCGGTCCGGCTTGGCGGCCCCGGCCAGGAGGCGAGTGGCTTGCTCATCCCCACCAACCCGAAGAGACCGATATTGTCGCTGCCGCGACATCGCGAATCGACCTGCGGGTTCGATCGTCGTCGTGCCGTCGATGCCCTGAAGGCGCTGGCGCGACTGCGCTCACGGCGCGAGCTCGACGGTGCCGAACTGGCGAGCATCGCAGTACGGGGCCGACATCGAGCCCATGCATCCGCAGGCCGGTGGGCCGCACTTCTCGAACCACAGGAGCTCCGAGGTCTGCATCGCGCCGGTTCCGCCCTCGAACCCGATGTCGAATCCGATGGTGCTCGCGAACGCCGCTGCGCTCAACGTCGTTGGCTCCAGCGAGATCTCGATCCGGAACGTCCCCTGCGTCGTTGCGGCCGCGCTCGTCAGGTTGGGGACCGTGATCAGCTGGCCGCTGCGAAACGCTTGCCTCCGGTTTGCGTGGTCGACCACGATCTGCGCCGCGTCGGGATCGTACTTGGCGGAGGAGAACATGCCGTCCGCGTCCAGGTAGATCGAGATCGAGTTGTTCTGATACACGGCCGGTGGTGGCTCGTCCCCGAGGGGCAGCACGCCCATCACCTCGGCGGCGATGTACACGTGGCCGGCGTCGTGCGCGACGGAGAACCGTCCGGTCGGAAACCTCCCAGCGGCGCCGAGATCACGAATGATCGCAGTGTTGGTATCGAGCGTGATGAAGCAGGTTGGCCAGTCGGAGAGATCGCCATCGAGCACGATGGGCGCCGTCAACCGCGGGGCCGTGAGCGCGCCGGCCCCGGCCACGATCGGCACACAGGGCGACGCATCGTGCCCCGCGTCGAACGGGACCCCGACACACACCCCTTGAGAACACACGAGCGGGCTCGGACAGGTCTGGCTCGCCGAGCACGCGAAGCCCTCCGGGGGTGTCGGCCCGTAGCAGCCGGCCCCGAAGACGAGGACGAGGACGAGGACCACGAACAGTCCCTGCACGCGAACATCCTCTCACGCCGAAGACGGGCCACGCGAGCTATGGTGAGCGTCATGGCATCGACGACAAAGAAGAGTGGGACCTCGGCGGCGAAGAAGCCAGCGCGGATCGCCTATGGAGTCGCCGCGTCGGATGCGACAGGCGTGATCTACTCGGCGCAGAGTGCGGCGGGCCGCTCGGAGAAGGCGGCGGTCATCGTGCGCTATGCATCGCGAGCTGGGCTCGACGGATCCGGGGAGATCGTCCACGAGCACGGCGCAAAGTTCCAGGGAATGTGGATCTCCAGCGCCGGCATCTGCCACGCCGTGAGCCAGGACGGCGCCTGGCACTCGAATGAGGGAAGCAGCTGGAAGGTCGCGCGGCTCACGAAGAAGCCTCTGGTCGCGGTCGGAGGCGGACCCGATCTCGTGCTCGCGTCCGGCAACGGCCCGGCGTTGTTCATGCGCCGCGACGGCGCCTGGACGGAGCAGGACACCGGCATGAGTGCCGGAGGAGTTGAGTTCTTCGGCTCGTTGGCGACCTCCGCGGCGGACGACGTGTATGTGGCCGGAACCGGCGGGCTTGCTCATTTCGACGGAACGACCTGGCACACGCTGAAGCACGAAGCTGGCCCGAAGGCGGTGGTCGCCATCTCCGCCGACGAGGTCTACGTCGCGAGCTTCACCGGGCTGTTCCGTGGCAACGCGCGATCAGGGTTCGAATGCGTCGCCCAGCGGAAGCTTCAGTACGCCTGCAGCTACCAGGGTGACCTCTACTGCTGCGCGTACAGCGGCGGCATCTTCCGCTGGAAGGGCGGCACGTTGGAGCCAAGCAGCGACAGTGACGTGGCCATCGCGCAGCTCGCGGGCGATCCCGGCCGCGTCCTGTGCGGCCTTGCTGGGATGCAGGATGGACTGTGGGTGTTCGACGGCACGACCTGGTCGAAGAGCGCACCGTCGTGAACGCTGGAGCGCATCCACACCTCACGGCGCAAGGTGCCCAGATCGCGCACACCGTCAAGCGCCCGATTTGTCTACGCTCGTTCGCTCACGGACGATCCTCGTAGAGCTGCGCGCGCACGGCGATATCATGGTGCGATGAGCGAGCCATCCGGGATGCCGTGGCGCAGCGAGTCTCGGCCGATCCATGGGGACGCCTCGGGTGAGACCGCGCAGCGCTACCGCGTCATCGACAAGCTCGAGTCGGGCGGCATGGCCGAAGTGTTTCGCGCAGAGAGCACCGGGCTCGAGGGGTTCCGCAAGCAAGTCGCGATCAAGCGCGTGCTCCCACACCTCGGCCGGAACTCGAAGTACATCTCGATGTTCCTCGACGAAGCGCGCCTGTCCGCTCAGCTCTCGCATTCCAACTGTGTCCAGGTGTTCGACATCGGCGTGCGCGACAACGCCTACTTCATCGTCATGGAGTTCGTCGACGGTGCGAACCTCAAGTCGATCGCGACGTCGATGCGGAACAAGGGCCGGAGCTTTCCGATCCCTGCGGCCGCGTACATCGCACACGAGATCTGCAAGGGGCTCAGCTACGCCCACGAGCTCACCGATCGAGACGGCGTGGCGCTCCACCTCGTGCATCGCGACGTGTCCCCACCCAACGTGCTCATCACGAAGCACGGCGAGGTGAAGATCGTCGACTTCGGCCTGGCCAAGGCCAGCTCCCAGCTCGAGCCCAGTGAACCGGGCGTCATCAAGGGAAAGTTCGCCTACCTGGCGCCCGAGGCGGCGCAGGGCGAGGAGGTCGACTGTCGCGCTGACATCTTTGCCGTCGGCATCATCCTGTGGGAGCTGCTCGCGTCGCAGCGCCTGTTCACCGGCGACACCGATCTCCAGATCCTCCACAAGGCCGAGGCCGCGAAGGTGCCGCCGCTCTCGCAGATCAACCGCAGCGTCCCGCCCGAGCTCGAGAGCATCGTCCGACGAGCGCTCGCCCGAGACCGGCGCGAACGCTATCAGAGCGCACGTGAGCTCGGAGAGGATCTCGCGCGCTTCCTGTTCCGCTTCGGCCAACCGGTGAGCGGCTATGACATCGCGGCCATCGCGCAGGACACGATGCGGGAGAAGGAGAACGCTCGCCTGGCACAGGGCTCGTTCATCCACCAGCTGATCGAAGACGCACTGTTCGAGTTCACCTCGCTCCGCGGTGACCGCCACGACGACGAGACCGCGATCTCGGGCATGCCGGCGGCGGCCGACGCGCTACCCCACGCAGAGCTGTTCGTCGACGCTGCGATCCCGGCCGGGCTGCCAACGGTTCAGGCCGGGAACGTGGCCGCTCTCGAGGACGATGACCCGCGAGACGTCCCGGTGCAGCGTCATCGTTTGGCACTCGGGATCGCTGTCCTCCTCGTGCTCGCGGCAGCATCGCTCGCCTGGTTCACCGGACTGGTGGGGTGAAGTCCGACCGGCAGACCCGTGAAGAAACGGCCATGTAGCGGACCGCGTGAGGTGCGCGTGATCGCTCCCCCGAAATCGCCGCCGGGAGTCATCATCAGGTCATGGTCATACGCGCCCGCTGGCTACTGTATGCGACGACGCTCACCGCGACGGCGCTCGCGTCAGCGGACCCCGCGCCTCCGGACAAGCGGGCGCCCGTGCCGAACGCGAAGGCCGTGGCCGCACCAATACCGACGCTGGGCACGGTAGCGGTGCCGGACCCGCCGCCGCCACCGCGTCCGCCGCGATCGTTGCGCGACGAGGCCGCGCGCGTCACGTCCGATCTCGTCGCCGGTGGGCAGACCAACCACGATCCGGACCTCCTGCTGATGCCCTGGCAGCTCGGCCGCTGGTCCGCGAACGGCCGCGCCGCCAAGCTTTCGGCCGGCG
>JAYVRN010000653.1:0-14154 GCA_043776275.1 Myxococcales bacterium
CACCCCTTCGACGTTCCGTCCCCAGTTGACCATGCCCTCGATGTCTTCCCACGACGCGCGCGCACCCTCGACCATGTCGGTGGTGACCGAGAGCACGCCCGCGCGGCCTGCGCAGTGAAGCTCGAGCGTCGAGAGCACGGCGCCGAGCAGCCGCAGCTTGCCTGGGCTCGGGCGCTCTTCGAGGCTGGCGGCGATCGTCGACGGCACCACACCGTGCTGGATCAGCACCGAGCCACAGCGCAGCGCCTCCGCGTTGGTGTTGGCGTGGCGAAAGCCGCCGGTGTCGCTGATCAGCGAGACGTAGAGCGGCACCGAGGCCTCGGGCGTGAGCGTCCACCCCTCGCGCTCCGCGATCCGGACCACGAGCACGCCGACCGCCGCGGCCGTGGGATCCGACACCGCGATGTCGCCGAACGGATGACCGCTCGCGTGGTGGTCGAGCGTGATCAGCGTGCCGCACACCTCCGGCGGCGGAAGCGTGTCGCCGAGCAGCGCGATGTCCGCGCAGTCGACCACGACGGTGCAGTCGAACCGCTCATCGAACGAGATCGTGTTGACCGTGGTGTGAACCAGCGGCAGCCACTTGTAACGGCGCGCGATCGGATCCACCGAGTAGATCACGGCGGTCTTGCCACGCGCGCGGAGCAACGAAGCGAGGCCCGCCATCGAGCCCGTGCCGTCACCATCGGGCCGGCGATGGCTGGTCAGGAGGATGCGCTCCGCCTTGCGCAGCACCTCGCATGCACGTGCGAGCGCCAGATCGACCTGGACCGGGATCGTGGGGACGGGCTCGGTGGTGCGGCGATGCTCGTCGCTCACTTCCCCTCCTTCGGATCGCGCCCCGCAGCGCGCGCCCGCTCCTCGTCTTCTCGGACGATCGCGGCGAGCTTCTCGCTCATATCGATCGAGACGTCGTGCATGAAGCGCAGCTCCGGTGCGTGCTGCAGGTTCAACTGCCGCCCGATCGGCCCCCGCAGGAAGCCCGCCGCCTTCGCCAGCCCCGCGACCACACCATCCGCGGTCGCCTCGTCCCCGACGACCGAGACGTAGACGTTCGCGACCGCGAGATCGACGTTGAGCTCGACCTTGCTGATCGTGACGAGCGTCGCCGCGCGCACGCGAGGATCGCGGACGTCGTTCGTGATCGCTGCCTGCAGCGCTTCCTTGAGCGCGTGTTCGACTCGTGCTTTGCGTTGCGCGCTCATGGTTCTCCGTCCCGCTCTTCCTTCGGCGAATGGCTCTCGCCGATCACGAGGCCAAGCCGGGCGAGGCCCACGAACATCCGTCGATCGTGCTGCGTCGATCCGGCCCGGCTAGAGCTGAGCGGCTTCCTCGATGACCTCGTAGGCCTCGACGACATCGCCCACCTTGAGGTCGTTGTAGCCCGCGACCATCACGCCGCACTCGAAGCCATTCCCGACCTCGCTGACGTCGTCCTTGAAGCGGCGGAGGCTGCCGATCTTGCCCTCGTAGATCTGAACGGCGTCCCGGATGACGCGCAGGTGCGCTTTCCGGGTGATCTTGCCGGTAGTGACCATGCAGCCCGCGACCATCCCGATCTTCGGGATCGAGTACGTCTCGCGGACCTCCAGCTTGCCCATCGCCACCTCGCGCTTGATCGGGGCGAGCAGGCCGGCCATCGCCGCCTTCACCTCGTCGAGTGCGTCGTAGATGATGTCGTACAGGCGGATCTCCACCTCTTCCTGCTCGGCGAGCTTCTGGCTCTTACCGGCCGGACGAACATGGAAGCCGACGATGATCGCGCCGCCCGCCTTCGCGAGGTTGACGTCGCTCTCGGTGATGCCGCCAACGCCGGCGGAGATCACAACCACACGGACCTTCTCGGTCGACTGCTTGATCAGTGCGGCCTTGAGCGCCTCGGCAGAACCCTGGACGTCCGCCTTGAGGACGATCTTCAGCTCCTTGATGGCATCGACGGAGTTGCGCTCCATCATGCCCTCGAGGGAGATCCGCGAGGTCGAGGCGAGCTCGCGCTTGCGGAACTGCTGGCGGCGGTGTTCGACGACCTGCTTGGCGACCTTGTCGTCCTCGGCCGCGTTCACCAGATCACCAGCCTCCGGGACACCATCGAGGCCCAGGACCTCGATCGGCGTGGACGGACCGGCTTCCTCGAGAGGATTGCCACGATCGTCGAGCATCGCGCGGACCTTGCCGAACACGCGACCCGCGACGAGGATGTCCCCGGTCCGCAGCGTGCCTTCCTGGATCAGGATGGTCGCCATCGGGCCGCGGTTGCGATCGAGGCGCGCCTCGATCACGAGGCCGGACGCCGGCTTTGCCGGGTTGGCCTTGAGCTCGAGGACCTCGGCCGAGACCGCGATCGATTCGAGCAGCTTGTCGATGTTCTCGCCCTTGAGAGCCGAGACATTGACGTAGATCGTCTCACCTCCCCACTCCTCGGGGATCAGGCCCTTATCAGCGAGCTGCTGGCGAACGCGATCGGGCGCCGCATCCGGCGTGTCGATCTTGTTGACCGCGACGATGATCGAGACCTTCGCGTCCTTCGCATGGGCGAGGGCCTCGAGGGTCTGCGGCATCACGCCATCGTTGGCCGCGACCACGAGGACGACGATGTCCGTGGCCTGGGCACCGCGGGCGCGCATCGCGGTGAACGCTTCGTGGCCCGGGGTATCGAGGAACACGATGTCACCGTGGCCCGGCGCCTTCACCTTGTAGGCGGCGACGTGCTGGGTGATGCCACCGGCCTCGCCAGAGGCGACGCGAGCCTTACGGATCGAGTCCAGCAGCGTGGTCTTACCGTGATCGACATGGCCCATCACGGTGACGACCGGCGAGCGGCCGACCATCGCCTCGGTATCATCGACCTTCTGCGAGAACACGTCGTCCTCCTTGAAGGCGACGTTCTGGACCTCGTACGCGAACTCGTTTGCGAGCAGCTGAGCGGTGTCGAAATCGATCGCGGCGTTGATGTTCACGCCGGTCATGCCCATGCCCCACAGCTTCTTCAGCACCTCGGGCGACTTGATGCCCATGCCGCGCGCGAGGTCGGCCACCGTGATCGAGTCTTCGATCCGGATGACGCGCTTGTGCTCGGCAGGCGTGGTGATCGTGGTCTGCTTGCCCTTCTTGCCGAGGGGCAGCTTCTTGCGACCGAAGTCGTTGCCGGGACCCGGGCGACCACCAGGGCCACCACCAGGACGGCCACCGCGCTGCTGCTGCTGCGCGAATCGTCCACGGATCGGGTTGGCAGGCGCGGCGCCCGGAGGCGGACGACCGACAACGGGCGTGCGCTCGGTGATCTTGATGCGCGGGGGCAGCGCGATCACGCTACCGACGGCCGGACGCGATGGATCGCGTGCGATCACCGGGGCCTGCTCGGATCCGTCGTCGCCTGGCGCGCTCACCACGGGCTCGACCTGTGCCGTTTCCGGACGCGGACGGCGCATGTCCTGAACGACGGTGCGCTGGCGAGCTTTCTGGAGCTCGGCCTCGAACCGCTGCCGGGCATCGCCTGGCTCCTCGACGGGACGCGGCGCTTCGGCGGCGACCGGTGCCACGGACGACGGGTTGACGATCCGCGGCGGGAGCTGGGTCGATGGCGGCGGCGTGGGCGCGGGGCGCGATTGCACCGTCTGCGTGCCTTCGCCGTTGCTGGACGATCCATTCGGACCACCACCACGCGAGACGATCTGCGGGCCGGTGAGGATCACGCGAGAGCGCGGGCGATCCGCGGCGGCCGGCTCGGCTGCGGCGGCCATCGCGGGCGGACGAGCAGGCTCGACCGCGGGTGCGATCGGTGCCGGCGGCGTGGGCGCACGCTCGACGACGATCGGCGGCTCGACCCGGACGGGCTCGGGGGGCGCAGGCGGACGCGCCTCGACGACCGGGGCCGCGACGGGCGGCTTGGGCGGCGTGGGCGCTTCTTCCACGACGCGCGGCGGTGCGACATGAACGGGTGGTGGCACGGGAAGGGGCGTTGGCGTCATGGTGCGCGCGACGACGGGTGGAGGCGTGGGCACGGGAGCTGGCGTGACCGGAGGAGCGGGCTCCTCGGCGGCGACCCGACGACGGATCACCGGCGCCTGTGCAGCGGGCGGCGGCGCTGCGGCAACCGGGGCGCGCTCGACGGAGCGCTCCTCGGAACCGACGGACTCCGTCGTGGACTTGTCACCACTCGACCGACGACGGAGGACCGTGCCGGTGGAGAGGACCTTCGTCTGCTGGGGAGCAGTCACCGACTGCTTCTCTTTCTCAAGGGAACGCTTGATGCGTGCAACGTCATCGGCATCGAGGGAGGACATGTGGTTGTTCACCTCGAGACCGAGCGCTCGGATCTTGGCGATAAGATCCTTGTTCGGGATCCCCACCTCTTTCGCAATCTCGTAAACGCGCATCTATCTCGTTCGTCCTCTCTGAAAAACCGTGGGGGGATTTCTACAGGGTCCCAGAGCCCAAGGCCAGCGTCGTTTTGCCGGGCAGATCGCCCGAACTACTCGAATTGTCGTCGGTTGGTGACATCTGCGTGACCAACCGCTGAACGTCGCTCGGACCGACCGAGCGCCGGAGGCTCCTGGCCAGGCCAGGCACCGTCACGCAGGCTGCGCGAGGGTGTACGTACGCCCCGCGTCCCGGGAGTCGACGCCTGGCGTCGATCACGAGGCGCGGCCCGTCCGCTGCGATGCGCAAGAGATCGGCCTGGGCGGTGACCGCCCGGCATCCCGTGCACGTCCGTTGCGGGGAAGTGCTCAGGAGGAGACCTCCGAAAGCCAGCTGATCGCGCGCTGCCGGAGCCGCGCGAGATCTCCCATGTCGATGCCCGTGGTCGTCGCGATCGACTCGATCGGGGTCTTGATCAGGTCCTCGGGCGAGTGGATGTTGGCCGTGGCGAGCACGGTCAGCACGTCCTCGTCCACGCCATCGAGCTCCATCAGCTGCTGGCCGCCCGACAGGCTCTGACGCCGCTCGGACTCCTTGCGCGCATCGTCACGACGGCGACCGCCGGACGCGATGTAGCTCTGGGCCGCGAGGATCACGCGGCGCGCGCCCTCGGCACCACCGATGCCCGGCAACCCCGCGATCTCCTCGACCGCGGCGCGCGACAGCTCGTTGACCGAGCGCCAGCCCAGCTTGAACAGGTTCTCGGCGACGCTCTGCTCGAAGCCCTCGCTCGCGACGGCCGCGCCGATCTGCTCCTTGGCGCGACGCTCGAGCTCGTAGATCTTCGACTCGGAGTGGATGTCGATCCGCCAGCCCGTCAGCTGCGAGGCGAGGCGCACGTTCTGGCCCTTCTTGCCGATCGCGAGCGACAGCTTGTCGTCCGGCACGATCAGCTCCATGCGGTGGCCTTCGGCGTCGATGATGACGCGCGAGACCTCGGCGGGGGCGATCGCGTTGCAGACGAAGCGCGCCGGATCGTCATCGTACGGGACGATGTCGTTCTTCTCGCCGCGCAGCTCCTGCACCACGGCCTGGACGCGTGAGCCCTTCATGCCGACGCATGCGCCGACCGGATCGACATCACGATCGCGAGACGACACGGCGATCTTCGCGCGGGCGCCCGGCTCGCGAGCCGAGCTCTCGATGCGGACGATCTTCTCGTAGATCTCGGGGACCTCTTGCTCGAACAGCTTCTCGAGCAGGCCCTTGTGCGTGCGAGACAGGATGACCTGCGGGCCGCGCGCGTTGCGATCGATGTCGAGGCAGTACGCCTTGATCGTGTCACCGACGCGATAGCTCTCGCGGGGCACCTGCTCGCGCATCGGCAGCACGGCCTCGGCCTTGCCGATGTCGACCACCAGCGCGCCACGCTCGAAGCGACGGACGACGCCCGAGATGATCTCGCCCTTGCGATCCTTGAACTCGTTGTAGACGTTGTCGCGCTCGGCCTCGCGGACGCGCTGATAGATCACCTGCTTCGCCGTCTGTGCGGCGATACGGCCGAACTTCTTGCTCGCGTTCTTGAGATCGATCAGGTTGCCGAACTTCTCGTCCTGTTCTTTGGCGCGATCATCGTCCTCTGCGCGATAGAACACCTGGAACAGCAGCTCGTCGCCGAGCTCGGCCTCGAGACCCGCCGTGTGGGCCTCGCTGACCGTGATCTCGCGGCCTTCGATCGCGTCATCCTCTTCGACGACGTTGACGATCAGGAACAGGTCGACGGAGCCGGTCTCCGCATTGAACTTCGCTTCCATCTCGCGGTTCATCCCGAACGTCCGCTTCGCGGCCGTGAGGATCGCCTGCTCGAGCGCGTTGATGAGCACGCTCTTGTCGATGTTCTTGTCCCGGCCGACCTGCTCGAGGACCATGTCGAGTTTAGCTTCCATGGCTATCCCTGTTCCTTCGTCTGCTGCTTGTTCTTTTTCGCCGAGCGGTTCGCCGACGGGTTCGCTGAGGGGCGATGCCCAGGCTTGATCGGTTTTTGCTGCTTGGGACCCACGCCGCTCTTCCCCGCCATCACCGCATCCCAATCCGGCACGAGCTTCGCGGTCTCGATGTCGTCGATCGGCAGCTGGAACAGCTGGCCATCGCAGTCGATCTCGACCTTGCCATCAGCGAAGCCCCGGAGGACCCCGCGGAAGTTCTTGCGCTCGGCGCTCGGCGCCGGCATCTGCATCGGCACGGACAGCTGGATCTTCGCGTCGCTGCCGATGAAGTGAGCGAAGTGCCCCGGGGTGCGCAGCGGGCGATCGATGCCGGGCGAGCCGACCTCGAGGGCATAGGCCTGCTTGATCGGGTCGTCGACGTCGAGCACGGCAGACAGCTCGCGAGACAGGTTCTCGCAGTCCGAGAGATCCACGCGATCCTCGGGAACCTGCGTGATGTCGCCATGTTCGGCGAACGGCAGGTCGATGCACACGCGGAGCGTCCAGCCGCCCTGCTCGAGCAGGAAGCGCAGATCCACGAGGTCGTAGCCGGCGGCGTTGCACACCGGCTCGACGATCGAGATCAACTTGGTCTGGAGGGCTTTTGAGGACATAAAAAAAGGTGGCCGAAGGGCCACCCCACCGCAGAGCGATAAAGCTGGCCGTTGGGTACCACCGCCTACGGCCCAGGGCAAGAGGCTTATAGGGCCTGCCGTGGTACGTAACCAGGCATGAGCACATGGGAGCTCCGGGTCGGCGCCGTCCAGATGAGGTCCACGGACGATCTCGGCGCCAACCTGGCGACCTGCCGGACCCTGACCGCGCGCGCAGCCGCCGAGGGGGCCCGCCTGGTCGTCCTGCCCGAGTGCTTCTCGTTCCTCGGGCGCGGTGAGGGCGACAAGCTCGCGATCGCCGAGTCCACGGACGGCGACGGGCCGATCATGACCACGCTGCGCGAGCTCGCCACCGCCCATGGGGTGTGGATCGTCGGGGGTGGAACGCCGGAGCGGATCCCCGGGGACCCGAAGCGGACCTACAACACCGCAGTCGTCATCGATCCCGCCGGCGCCCTCGCCGCCCGCTATCGCAAGATCCACCTGTTCGATGTCGACATCCCCGGTGGCGCGACCCTGCGTGAGTCCGATGCCACCGCGGCGGGCGGAGAGCTCGTGGTCGTCCCGATCGAGGGCGCGAACGTCGGCCTGTCGATCTGCTACGACGTGCGGTTCCCCGAGCTCTATCGCTGCCTGGTCAAGGATCGGGGCGCCGACGTGCTGCTGGTCCCGGCGGCGTTCACGGCGCACACGGGCGCCGCGCACTGGCACCTGCTCCTGCGCGCACGTGCGGTGGAGGATCAAGCGTGGGTGGTGGCCGCGGCGCAGTGGGGCAAGCACAACGAGAAGCGCGAGAGCTACGGCCACTCGCTGGTCAGCGACCCGTGGGGCACCGTGGTCGGCGAGCAGGCCGATGGTGATGGGGTCGTGATGGCCACGCTCGACGGCGCGACCGTCGCCAAGCGCCGGGCGCAGCTACCGTCACTGCGCCACGCTGTGCTCTGGAAGTAGCACCGCGCTCAGGGCGCTGCGGAGCCGGACGCCGAAGCCGAGCCGGACGCCGAAGCCGAGCCGGAGCCCGACGCCGAGCCAGAACCCGAAGCCGTACCAGAACCCGAAGCCGAGCCCGAAGCCGAGCCCGAAGCCGTACCCGAACCCGAGCCGGCCTCGAGTCGCGCCTTGGCCCGCGTCCGCTCCCAAGCCGCGCGGACCTCCTCCTCGGTCGCGTTCGGCCCGACGTACTCGAGGCCGTCGTTCTGCCGCTTGGCCGAGCCCGCGCTGGTCGGGACATCGATCGTCCCTGGCTTCGGCACGGCGGCGTTCGAGCCCTCGTCGCCGAAGCCCGTGATGAACTTCGACGTCGCGTCCGCGCACGGCTTCCGCATCACGACGATCATGATCAGGAGGATCAGCGTGCCTCCGATCCGGAACATCATCGGGCCGTCGAGCTTGAGCCCGCGGCCACGTGGCAGCTTGGGGACCGGCGCGTCGTCTGCGTCGGCGTTCGGCGGGACGGGCGTGGCCACGCCTTGAGATACCGCGCCTAGTGAACGATCGCCAGGTCGGCGAGCTCGAGCTCGGCGCTGCGCCGGCCCTGCCAGGTCGAGATCGTGGGCACGAACGCGAGATCCACATGAACGCCGACCGTGACCTCGCGATCGCCGAGCCCGAAGCCGATCGCGCTCCGGATCGTGCTGCGATCGTCCTCCACCGTGAGCTTCAGGTGCCCGCCCCCGCGCGAGAGGTCTCCGACGCGACGGACGGCCGTCACGCGCGCATTGCGGGTGACCAGCACCGGCGCCGGGTTCTGCTGCCCGAACGGGCCGAGCCCCGCGAGCTCGGTGGCGAGCCGCTCGTCGACCTCGGCCAGGCGGACCTCGGCATCGATCTCGCGACCGCTCGGCACCGGGCCCGAACCCTCCGCGAGCTTGGCGCAGGCGCCGCCCAGCGCTTCGGTCAGTGCCTCCACCTGTTCGCGCTGGATCGTGAACCCTGCGGCCGCCGCATGACCACCGAACCGGCCGAGACAGCCGGGGATGAGGGCCGCCGCGGACAGCGCCTGGTACAGATTCACACCGCCGCAGGTCCGCGCCGAGCCGCGACCAACGCCCGTGGTGGGATCGATGCCGATCACGAAGGCCGGGCGCTGATAGAGATCCACGAGCTTCGCGGCGACGATCCCGACCACACCGGATGGCCAGCCCTCCCCCGCCACCACGATCGCCGAGCTGCTGGTGTCGATCGAGCGAACGCCGAGCTGCTCGAGCGCCTCGCCCATCACCCGCTCCTGGATCGAGCGGCGCTCCGTGTTCGCGGCCTCGAGCGCGGCGGCACACGCGACCGCGGTGTCCGCACCCGCGAGCAGCAGCGCGAGCGAAGGCTCGGCGGCACCGAGACGACCGGGCGCGTTGATCCGCGGCGCGAGCTTCCAGCCCACCACGCGCGCGTCGATCTCACGCTCTGGATCGACGCCGGCGGCGGCGAGCAGCGCGGCCACGCCCGGGCGCACCCGGCTCTGCAGCCGGCGCAGGCCGAGCGCGGTGAGGATCCGGTTCTCGGCCTCGAGCGGGACGAGATCCGCGATCGTGCCGAGCGCGACGAGATCGAGCAGGTCCCGGACATCCGGCTCGGGCCGCGACCGATAGTGGCCGCGCTCGCGCAGCTCGGTGCGCACGGCGGCCGCGACGTAGAACGCGAGCCCGACCGAGGCCATCCCACGGAACGGAAACGTGGAGTCGGTGCGGAACGGGTTGACCAGGGCGTACGACGGGTGCGGGACGTCCGCCGACGGGACGGTGTGGTGGTCGATGACGATCACCTCCATCCCGAGCGCCGCCGAGGCCTGGAGGGCATCGAGATCGCTGGTCCCGCAGTCCCCGGTGATCACGAGCTGGCAACCGAGCCTGGCGAACTCCGCCGCCGCGCCTGGGGTGAAGCCGTATCCGGCATCGCGCCGCGCGACGGCGACCTCGACCTCGGCGCCCGACGCGCGGAGGAACGAGGTCAGGAGCGCTGCGGTGGTGACGCCATCGACGTCATAGTCTCCGAACACGCCGATCCGATGACCGCGCTCGACCGCATCGGCGATCCGGCCCACGGCCCGCGGCAGCCCGGCCAGTCCGGCGGGCGGACGTAGTGCCGCCAGGCGGGGATCGACGAAGCTCTGCGCCTCGCGGGGATCGTGGACCCCGCGGGCGACCAGGCAGCGCGCCGTGGCTGGGCGGACCCGCAGACTCGACGCGAGCCGAGCCACGATCTGGTCATCGGCGGGACGCAGCCGGAGTTGCACACAGGGACCGTACGCGCCGGGTATGACACCGAACTGCTGGATCACGTGAGATCCCGGGGATCTACCAGCGTCGGGCAGGCGTCGGGGGGTCGGGCAGCCCTCGGCAGCCCTCGTCGGCAATCTACTCTTCGCTCGAAGGCTCGGCGTCGTCGGCGGCCGTGGTGGCGGGCGCCGGGACGGGCGAGGCACGACGCCGCGCCGGCGCCGGACCCGAGTACCACCGCTTCGAGATCCACATGAAGAACGGGACCGCGAGGAAGATCGAGGAATAGCAGCCGACGATCACACCGATGTTCATCGCGAAGGCGAAGTTCTTCACGAGACCGGTGCCGAAGATGTTCATGATCAGCGTGGTCGCGAACACCGTCGACGACGTGAGGATCGTGCGGACCAGCATCTCGTTGATCGAGATATCGATGATGCGCTCGATCTTCTTGTCCTTGAGCTTCGCCTGATTCTCTCGCACGCGATCAAAGACGATCACGGTGTCATTGACGGAGAAGCCCATGACCGTGAGCAGGCCGGCGACCGAGGTCAGCGACACCTCCGTCCAGGTCACGGCGAACACGCCGATCACCATGATCGCGTCGTGGATGGTCGCGAACGCCGCGCCGGGCGCGTACCGGATATCGAACCGGAACGCGAGGTACAGCATGATCAGGAAGATCGCGTAGACGATCGCCTTCGCGGCGTCATCGCGGAGCTTGTCGCCGGCCTTGGCTCCGACGCCGTAGCTCTGGACCACGTTGACGTCGATCCCCGAGAACGCCTTCTCGAGCTTCTGCTCGTAGGCGCGATCGAGGCCGTACATCGCGTACCACTGGTTGTACTCGCCGGTGCCTTCATCGGCGCGGCTGTAGACCTTGCCCTCGTCCTCGCTCCACACCTTCAGCTCGAGGCCGTGCTTCGCGAACAGCGGCGTCGCCTCGGCCGGGGTGATCGCCTTCTTCGAGCGGACGCTGAGACGATCACCCGACCACGTGGCCTTGCTGATCTCGCGATCCTTGAACGTGGTGTTGAACTCTTCGAGCGCAGCCTTCTCGGTCTCCGGCTTGAGGGCCGAGTACCGCGTGGTGCGAATGATCGTCCCATTGACGGGGACGTCGTTGCCTTTGGCATCCTGGCCGGTCCAGTTGATGTCCGAGACCTCGAGACCCTTCTCGCCCTCTTCGAGGGTCTCGCGGATCTTGGCCGGATCGAGCTTGGTGTACGCGCCGTCCTTGTCCTTGAACGCGACGATGATCTCGGTGCCGCCCTTGAAGTCGATCGTCCAGTTCATGTAGTCGCCGCGGAAGCTCTTGTTGACGAACAAGAGACCGACGGCAGCGCACATGGCGATGACCGAGAACACGAGCCACGCCTTGAACTTCGTGACGAACGAGAAGTTGTTTCCCGGCGGCAGCAGATAACGGAACTTGTGGTGTTCACTCATGGCTGCTGCTCAGATCGAAATCGTCGCCACGGTGCCCTTCTTCCTGGAGACGTACCAGTCGAAGAAGATCCGAGTGACCCAGATGTTGGTGGACAGGGTGGTGAACACACCGACGAGGAGCATCACGGCGAAGCCCTTGATCGGTCCGGAGCCGTACTGCAGGAGGACCCAGCCGGCGGCCGCCGTTGTGAGCTGACCGTCGAGGATGGCGGAGAAGGCGCGCGAGAAGCCCAGGTCGATGGCGCCGCGTACGCTCTTCCCTAACAGCAGCTCATCTCGAATTCGTTCGTAGATCAGGATGTTGCCGTCCACCTCCATGCCGATCGAGAGGACGATCGCGGCGATGCCCGGCAGCGTCAGGGTGGCGCCAAACGCCGCCATGACGGCGAGCGTCATCACGATGTGGAACACGACCGCGAACACGCTGATCCAGCCGGACCAACGATAGATGCCGACCATGATCAGGATGACGAGCGCGATGCCGAGCGCGAACGACAGGCGGGTCTTCTCGATCGCATCGCGACCGAGCGTGGGGCCGACCTCGGAGGACGACTCCTCCCGCAGCGGGGCGGGCAGCGAGCCCGTCTTCAGCACGTTGACGAGCTCCTTGGCCTCCTTCTCCATGCGGGTGGCGACGCTGCCCCCCATGGTGATCGAGGCACGGCCACCGCGGATCGCGCCGTTGATGATCGGCGCGCTCTTGACCTTGTCGTCGAGGATGGTCGCAAGCTTGCGGCCGACGATCTGCGCCGTGAGATCGCCGAACACGCGGCCACCGAAGCGATTGAAGTCGAGGAGCACGATCGGGCGGTTCGTGTTCGGGTCGTAGCTCGCCATCGCGTTCGAGATGCCCGAGCCGGTGAGGCGGATCGCCCGGTCGAGGAAATAGGTGCGCCAGTAGGAGCGCTTGTCCTTGGCGTCCGGGCTCGGCTCGTTGAGCTCGAAGCCGATCTGCTTGTCATCGGGGACCTTGAACGAAGGGTCGGTGTCGACCAGGCCCTTGGTGCCGAGCTTCTTGTCGCCGAACAGGTACAGCTCGATCACGCGACGGCCGGTGACGTTGCACTTGACCCGACCGTTCTCGATCTTGTCCTTGTTGTCCTTGTTGAGGCAGCCCGTGGCCTTGGCCTCGTCGAGCGTCAGCGCCTCCTCGCGATCGTGCGCGATCAGGTAGTAGTCGGTCCGCATGCCGCCGCCGTCCTCGGGGCGCCACTGGTCGATCTCGGCCTGGATGTCCGCGGCGATCGCGGCAGGATCCGTGGGGTGGTTCTCTTTGCCCTGGCTGCCGACGTGCGCGTAGAGCTTCTTCATGTACTCGGAGCCGTCGTCGACGACCTTGAACTCGAGCTTCGCGGTACGGGCGATGATGTCGCGCGTCTCCTGGATCGAGTCCTTGTCGAGGCCGGGGAGCTCGACGAGGATCTCGTCGCCCTTCTCCACGACGGTGGGCTCGGCGACGCCCTTCTCGTTGATCCGCTCGCGGATCGTCGCCACGGCGTTGGTGAGCGCGGCCTTCTTGATGCCGTCCGCGTAGGTCGAGGACACGCGGAAGCAGATCGACCCGGCGGGCTCCGTCGGGCAGTCGTAGGCGGTGATGTCCCGCGAGTAGTCGGCATCGATCGCCGACTTGGCCGCTTCGCGTTTGGTCACATCGGTCATCGTGACGACCACCGCGCCGGTCGGCGCCGATGGCGTCTTCACGACCGCGGGGGTCTTCTCGTCCGCGAACCGCGACTCGAGATCGCGCTTGATGTCGGACGCCTTGTCGTCGACGGCCTTGTCGAGGTCGATGCTGTACACGATGTGCAGGCCACCCTGCAGATCGAGCCCGAGGTTGATCTTCTTGCCGAACGGGAACCAGCTGGGCAGCTTTTCCTTATCGACGAAGCTCGGCATGAGAATGCCGACGCACAGCAAGCAGCTGGCGATCAGGGCGAGTGTTCGCCACTTGAGACTACGGTCCATGAACCACCTCGAACGGAGTAGCTGTCAGACGCAAAGGATCACGCTGCGCGCGCAGCGGTGTCGGGGACCTTGCCGTCCCACTTGCCCTCGATGTACGCGCGCGGAATGCGAACGCGGACCTTCTCCTGAAGCTCGAGGACGAGGATGCCGTCGTCAGAGACGCCCGTGATCTTGCCGATCACGCCGCCGCGAGTGATGACCTCATCACCCTTGCCGAGCTTGGAGAGCACCGACTGGTGCTCCTTCTGCTTACGAACCTGCGGGCGGATCAGGATGAAATAGAAAATCCCGAACATCACCAGCATCATCATGATCGGCTGCATCGCTTGCATCGCGCTCTCCTACGACACCCGGCGGCCAGGTATCTGAAAAATCAGCGGTTGCGTAGCATCCGCGTCGGAGGGGGTCAAGCACGCTGACCTTCCGCGAGGATGCGCTCCCGCAGCGCCCGGACGTGGCGCGCATAGAACGTGAGGTTGTGCAGGGTTGCGAGGCGCGAGTACAGGATCTCTTTCGCCTGGTAGAGATGTCGCAGGTAGGCCCGGGAGTGGGTGCGACAGGTCGAGCACG
>JAYVRN010000654.1:0-3968 GCA_043776275.1 Myxococcales bacterium
TGAGAACATCATCGCAAGTTCACGTGATAAGCACAGCCCACGTGAACCTATCGCTCTGATATGAGGTGCCTATCACCGACCCGCGGTGCGTCAGGAGACGCGCTGGTTCACTTCGGGAGCGGGTCGGCGGCGAAGTTGGCGTGGACCATCATCCACTTGCCATTGAGCTTCACGAACACGCGGGTCGACTTGGCGCGGTTCGGGGTGATCTTGCCGTCCTTGTCCTGCGACATGCCGAAGAAGTTGTAGGTCAGGATGGCGGTGTCGCCATAGACCTGGACCTTCTCGTTCAGCATCTCGGACGCGAGCAGCTTGCCCGGGTCCTTGAAGCCCGCCTCGTTGAGGCGCGCCGAGATCGCCTTGCCGTCGAGGCGAGTGGCGACGTCCGAGTTGAACTCGGTGTAGTCGTCCGCGATGAACTTCATCGACTCGGCGCTCTTCTTGGCTGCTTCGGCGGCCCAGCTGGCCTTGACCATCGCGACGATCTCGTCGGCGACCTTCTGGTTGGCGGGCTGAGCAGAGGCGGGGGTAGCGCGGAGCGCGACGGCGAGGACGAGGACGAGGGTGATCAGGGTCGAGCGCATGTGAGAGCTCCTTCAGGAAACGAGGAATGGGAACGAACGGCACAACTTCGCACAGACGCACAGTGCTGTCTCCGCCGCGACCGCTGATCTTGGCCGCGGGATCCGTTGGCCTCGGTCGGCTACACTGAAGCGATGGTGCGCGTGTCGATCCTGCTCGGGTGCGCGGTGCTGCTGGTGCTCGCGACGCGGATCGATGCCGGGCCGGATGCCGCGGAGCGCACGGTGCTGACCGGCAAGGTTGTGGATCCTTCTGGCGCGTTGTTCGCGAAGGCCCGACTGCGCGGCACGATGGACTTCTACGATCCGGACAACAAGGCCGTCGCCGAACGGTTCCCGCTCAGCGGGCTCTCGGTCGCCGCCGATGGCACGTTCACCGTTCGCCAGGGCGCGATGCGCACCGGCGTGAAGGTCCTGCGGTTCCGGTTCACCGCGAGCGCCGAGGGATACTCCGCCTCCGACGAGGTGGTCAGCACGCCGCTGGCTGCGCCGGTGGTCGTCAAGCTCCGCCCGGGCGTGGACCACGCGCTCCGCGTGCTCGATGACCTCACGCAAGCGCCGATCTCGGGCGCGGCGGTGATCACGGATTGCACGAAGCTGCAGCAGCGAACTCAGGTGGGCGCCGACGGCGAGATCCTGCTCCACGGCTGCGACGATCGCGGCACGAACCCGATGATGGCCGACGCGCCGGGCTACGTGACGGGCGGGATCAACACCGACTACACGAAGGCGCAGCAGACCATCCTGCTCGCCAAGCTGCGCGGCCTTCGGCTCCGCGTGACCGATACCGCCACCGGCGCCGCCGTCGGAGGCTGCGAGATCACGATCCAGGGCGTGAAGCGCACCACCGACAAGGCAGGGCGGGTCGAGCAGAGCGCACCGTATGGCACCGTGGTGGCCGAGCCAAGCTGCCCGGGCTACGGCCGGAACCTCGATGCGCTCTCCGCGGTGACCTGGAATGCCGCGGATGCGACGGCGCTCCACGAGCTGAAGCTCCGCCACAACTTCGCGATCGACGGGTTCGTGGTGGATGGCAAGACGAGGCCGCTCGCGGGCGTCTCGGTCGAGGCCCGCGCGGTCAACGAGATCTCGCGAGCTCGAGCCGCGCCGATCGCCACGGCGACCACGGACAAGGCCGGGCACTTCCACTTCGACACCTTCTCCGCCGACGAGTTCGTTCTCTACGTCGCCGGCCCGGTGTGGACGAGCGATGCGAAGCCGATCGTGTGGAAGGCCCAGAAGGGGCTGATCAAGCTCGTGGCGAAGCCGATCCGGTAGGTTGATGGCGTGGGCTCAGGCCAGCGGGTGCATCAGCTCGGCGAGGCGATAGCTGAGGGCGACCAGCGTGAGGCCACTGTTCGCGATCCCTGCGGCGCGGAGGATCGAGCCATCGCACACGAACGAGCTCGGCAGGCCCTTCGCGGCAAAAAACGGAAGGCTGGTGTCTCGGGTGTGCTCGACGAACTGGTTCGCGGTGCCCGAGTGGTGGGCCGCGTTGCGGAACTCCCAGCTCGAGGTCGGGAGGACTTTGCGCTCGATGATGTCGGCGTCGAACTCGGTGAAGAAGCGCGCGACGCTCGCGTCATAGGACGCCAGCTCGTCGGTGGTGACGTGCCAGTTGAGCGCAGGGCGCTTGCCCGGTGACAGCTGCACACCGCGCGACGCGATCGGAGTCTGCTCGCCGAGGATCAGGATCGAGTAGTAGTCCCCGCGAAACCCGGAGCGCGTCTTGAACAGGATCGCCTCGCGGACGGCCTCGAGGTTGCCCAGCAGCATCAGGATCTTCTTGGGCGAGAACGGATCGTTGCGAAGGTCCGAGAGGATGTACCGCGCCGGACCGGTGATCGAGCCGAGCCTCAGATCGATCGCGGGCCGCAGATACACCACCGTCTTGAGATCGGCGGACTTGTAGACGAGACCAGCCCGCACCTCCGCGGAGCGCGTGGCCGTGCACGAGATCGCCTTCAGCCGGCTCTCGGGGCGGAGGCGAACCTTGGCGACATAGGCCATCGGGTGATCGTGGTACCCGGCGCAGAAGGCGCTCGGTTTCCCGAGGGAGTTCGCGAGGAGCACCGGCGTGGCGAGCCCGCCCGCGGCCATGACCACGTGGTCGGCTTCGAGGCGTTCGAGACCGGCTTTGCCCTGCACCTCGACATACGAGCCGCCGCCACCGGACGATGCGACGATGCGCTCGGCGTGGCCATAGACCACGTCGATGCCGTCACCTGGATTGCGTCGGTTCGCGAGCTCCCACACGTTGTGGCGTGCCTGGGGCAGCACCATGTGCGCGACGGTGGACACGCCGTGCTCGACGTCCTTGCGGTTGCTGTCCCGCGCGCGGCCGCAGTCCGCGAGCTCCGACTCCGAGAGGAAGAACGACCACGCCTTGGCGTAGTACGGAGCCATACCGCCGGGCTCAATCCCCGCCTTGGTGAGATCGTCGGCATCCAGCTCGATCAGTGCGTTGTGCCAGTAGTTCGTGGTGCCGCCGAGGCCCTGCGCGCGATTGATCGAGGTGTTGAGCTCTCCCGTCGGGCAATCCACATCGTCGAACAGCGGGCGCTGCTTCCGGCTCTGCTCGACGACGGTCACCTTGAAGTCGTTCCGCAGGAGCGTGCTGATGACGGAACCGCAGAGCCCTGCGCCGATGACGACGACGCGCTTCTTCATGGAGTCGCGGGCATGGTGGCACGCGGAGGAACGCTCGACAACGCGCCGGCGCGGTTCACACGTCGTCGCAGGGGGTGCCGAGGCGCTGCCCGAGGTACACGCCGAGGTCGTTGAACATGAAGCGGAGCGTCTCGATGCCGATCGGCACGTTGACCAGCTCGACCGCCTCCGAGCGCGGGCGCTTCGCCAGCCCCCAGGTGATGGTGTCCTCCTTGATCTTGGGGCCATAGGTCACGCGCAGGATGCCCTTGGCCGTGACGAGGACCAGCCCGGCCGCGTCGCTCGCGACGTCGACGATCTTGACGGGCTTGAGCGCGTTGCGCTTGCCGACGTACAGGCTGTACTCGCGTGCGGCGCTGCTCGGAGCGTCGACGTAGTAGTACGTGGCGTCGTCGCGCGCGAGGAACTTCGCGATCCGGGTGAACCGGGTGGGGAGGAGCGAGGCCCGCGCGATCATCTTCGCGGCGTCTGCCTCCGGAAGCTCCGCGAACGTGGCCACGCGCTTGCCGCAGCTCACCGTCGCCGTCGTGCGATCGATCGTCAACTTGCCGTCGACCCGCGGGTCTGAGAAGGCGAGGCTCGTGAACGCGAGCAGGCGATCACCGGCCACCTGGATCTGCTCCGCGCGGTCGGGAGCCGCGAGCGGGCAGTTCCACAGCTCCTTGGACGAGCCGTAGAACATCTGGCCCCTCGCCACCCAGTCGTTGGTGACCTGCA
>JAYVRN010000655.1:0-3967 GCA_043776275.1 Myxococcales bacterium
TGCCGCACGCCGAGAGCATCACACTCGTCACGATCGCGACTGTCCAGACCCGCATTGCGGCGGAACCTATCACGCCGGCTCGGGAGGCAACCATGCTAGTTTCTCGGCGCAATGAGGCTTGTTTCCATCCTGCTCGTTACGCTCGTCTCGGGATGTGGCGGCGTGACGGCCGAGGCGCCGCTGAATCTGCGCCTCGGCGGTGATCGTGCGCACACGACCCAGGAGCTCAAGGCCCACAAGTTCTGCCACAAGGAGGACGGTGGCCCCCAGCCGAACCCCGAGACCTACCCGCGCTGCGCGCGTGCGGGCGCCGAATGGGGCGAGTCCTGGGTCAGTGCGCGGTTCGACAAGGATGCCCTCGTCGAGCTCAAGCGGTACGAGCGGTTCAGCGACGACGCTCGCGCCGTCGAGCGCTGGAACCAGCTGGTCGGAGATCGGATGAAGCTGCACCCCGATGCGCCCGACGCACGGAGCGAGCTCCAGGCCCGGTCCCTCGAGCCCGGCACCCGGAGCATGAAGGCGTGGCGGCTGGACGCGCAGACCGTGGTCGGTGTCTATCTGCTGACTCCGACCTCACCGGAGAATGCGAGCATCCTCGAGGCGATCATCACCCTGCCGAAGCAGGCCTCGGACATCGAAGTCCTGCACTGAAACGCAAACGGCCCGCCGAGGCGAGCCGTGAACGAGAGCGAGTGTCGTGACGTTCAGCGCGGGCCGGCGTCGACCAGCTTGGTCGCGGACAGCGCGGCGAGGCCGGTGAGCGTGGTGCCGGCCTTGGCGACCGGCGCGGCGCCGTCGAACCAGCTGCCGGTGAAGTCACCGGCGACACCCGAGCCCGGCGTCACGTCGACATCGGTCTGGTTGCCGTACCAGTTGTTGTTCGTGAAGATCGCGCCGGTGCCCGCGTAGAACATCAGGCCATACGGCGTGGTGCCGATGTTCGAGTGCGTGACCTTGATCGTGTTGCCGGTGCCACCGAAGTGCATGTCGCAGTGGGTGGTGTCGCCGGTGGCGTTCTCGGCGAGGCCGATCTGGGAGTACGAGATGTCGATGTTGCCGCCCGACATCACGAGGAAGTCGCCGCTCGCCTTCGACATCAGCGAATCGACGATGGTCGCCTTGCCGCCGCTCGTCATGATGCCGCCGCCGGTCTGGACGACATACGCGAACCGAACCTCACCACCCGTCGGGATCGAGAGGCCGCTGTGGAACTGACCCGCCGTCGCGGGGCCGATCGTGATCACGCTGGCCTTGGTGCCCTGCGCATCGAGGATGCCGCCGACCGTCAGGCTCGCGCCCGACGCGAGGTTGATCTTGGTGCCCGGCATCACCGTCACGGTGACGCCCGGATCGATGGTGGTCGCCGTGGTGAGGTCCATCGTGCCGGTCCACGTGGTGCTCGTGGTGATGTGACCTGCGACGCCCCCGCCACCGCCGGCATCAGCGCCGCCGCCACCCCCGCCGCCGCCGCCTCCCCCGCCGCCACCTGCGCCCTGGTCTGAACCTACGGTGCACGCGAACAGGGGTAGCGACAGTGCCAAGGCGAGGAGCTTGTTCATGACAGGAGTGTAAAGCAACGCGTGTGCCCAATCTGTGCGGTGGACGCTGCGCGTGACGCGCAAGATCATTGAGATCACCGCCGTGTAGGGAAACCACGCCGATCACCAGATCGGGGGGTAGTCCCCCAGGGGGCGGGTGATCGAGTCATCACTGGGCTGGAAACAGGAACCGCAAGAACCGCCAGGTCCGAGCCTTCCAGGCGAGCTCGTCGTGGGTCGCCCCGGGCTCGAAGTAGTAGCAGAGCGCGTTCGAGCCCGGCGTGCAGCTCGGCGAATCGGAGCGCTGCCAGCCAAGCCCGATCATCAACTGTCGGACCTCGACGGAGTCGGCCGCGCCATCGCTGTTCTGCGCGACGTTGCCGCCGTGATCGAGGTAGATCGAGAGCGGCTGCTTGCCGAACGTCGGGAGCAGATCCCGGAGGGCGGTGTTGGTGTCCTGCCCCGGCCAGAACGCTCCCGACAGGGACGCCGCGGCGCCATAGGTCTGCGGGTACGTCAGCGCCAGCTCCATCGAGACCAGGCCGCCGAGCGAGCTCCCTGCCACGGCGAGCTTGCCGTGATCCCAGCGCACCTGGGCGAGTGCCTGCGGCTGGAGCTCCATCACCTGGAACTGCAGAAACGCGGCGAGCTTGGTCGGCGACAAACCGTACTCGTCGTTGCGCGCGGCAGAGCTCGCGGCGCCGATCACGATGACCGGCGCGACGCGGCCCGCGGCGATCTCGGCGTCGAGTGCGACGTTGAGCTCCCAGCCGGTGTGACCGAAGCAGCAGTCATGATCGTCCCACAGGTTCTGGCCGTCGTGCATGAACAGCACGGCGTAGCCGTGCGAGCCATTGGCAGGCGCGGTGTAGCCCGGCGGATAGTACGCGGTGACCTCGCGGCAGTTTGCGAGTGCGGTGGAGCACGCGCGCGCGAGGCGCACGATGTGACCGCGGCCCGAGTCCGGCGTGTTGATCACGCTGTTCTCGCCATCCGGGTTGCCGGTGAAGTCGTCGTACGCGAACGCGGGATCGTGGGGATCGAGCGACCAGGTCTGCCCGTCGAACAGCTTGTAGGGCCACAGCCCCGTCGGCACGGCGCCGACCGCGACGAACAGATCGCTGCCACACACGGCGCTCGAGCCGAGCTGCGTCGTCGACCAGCCGTTGAACTCGCCAGCGACGTGCGTGATCCCATCGGTGCGGAACAGGGCGCGACCTGCGGCCCACAGCGGGCCGAGGTCCTTGCGCGCATCGAGCTCGGTGCGGAGCTCTGCGATCGCGGTGGCCTCGCAGCTCGCGACGGTGCGATCGTGCAGGGCGAGCACACAAGGAGCGCCGGCGAGGCCCGCAGGGCACCCGGTCGCGCCGTCGGGGGCACCGCCATCCGGATCGCTCCCGGCATCGGGGACGTCCGACGGGGACGGCGAGCCGCAGGCACCAGGGACCAGAACGAGGACCAGGCCGAGGACCAGGGCGAGGAGGAAGGCAGGAGGGGTACGCATGTTGAGGATCGCAACGTCGACGGGTGCAAGTAGGCGTCGTCGCGTGCGCGCGCGCGCGTACGCAGCAAGTGATGTGCCGCTCGCGTAGACTCGCGGGCATGGGCGAAGTGGCCGACGCCGAGCGCGAGCGCGCGATCGAGGCCGTGCTCGCCTCCTCGCGGCGCCGTCCCTCGTCGCCGCGCTGGCTGTGGCTCACCGCGGTCGTGATCGGGGTGGGGTGTGCCATCGCCTTCGTGGTGGCGCTGGTCGGCGGAGGTGAGGCTCCCTCGGCGCCGGCACCGGGTCCAGAACCCGCGGGGACCGGGCTCGGCTTCCCGTCGGGGCTCGCCCTCGGCGTGGGGCTCGGGATCGCGATCGGCTGGTGCGCGGCCCGGCGCGGTCAGGCGTCGTCGGCGGGCGGCGAAGACCACTCGTCGCGCAACAGCCCGTAGAGCACCACGTCGTGGAGCTTCCGGCCCTTGCGGAGGTGCTGGCGCTTGGTGCCTTCGCCGACCATGCCGAGCTTGTCGAGCACGTGTTGCGAGGCCGTGTTCCCGGCGATCACCTGGGCGTAGATCCGCTGGAGCTCGAGATCGCGGAAGCCGTACTCGACGAGCGCGCGACAGGCCTCGGTAGCGAACCCGAAATTCCACGCGTTGGCCGAGAGCCAGTATCCGAGCTCGGCGCGGTGGGTATGGCGCCGCAGGCTCACGGTACCGAGCAGCTGACGGGTCTGGGTGCGGCGCGTGATCGCGAGCGTCACGCCGCGGTCCTCGGTCCACCAATCGATCCGGCCCCGCAGCCAGCGGCGGGCGAGGGCGAGCGGGTAGGGCGTGGGGACCGCGATCAGGTAGCGCGCGACGCGCTTGTCCCCCGCACCGTCGGCGACGGCGGCGGCATCATCGAGGCGCAGCTCGCGGAGCGTCAGGCGCTCGGTGACGAGCGT
>JAYVRN010000656.1:0-14129 GCA_043776275.1 Myxococcales bacterium
TAGCCGATGCGCCAGCCGGTCATCGCATAGGTCTTCGACACGCCGTCGACGAGGATCGTCCGCTTCGCGACCTCGGGCGAGACCGCGGCGATCGAGACGTACTCGGCATCTCCGTAGACCAGCTGGCGGTAGATGTCGTCGGAGATCACGAGCAGGTCCTTCTCGACGACGACCTTCGCGAGCGCCTCGATCTGCGCGCGCGTGTACACGGCGCCCGTGGGGTTCGACGGGTTGTTGAGCACGATCGCGCGCGTGCGCGACGAACAGGCAGCCGCGACCTGGGCCGCGGTGACCGCGAAGTCATCCTCGGCCTTGGTCTCGAGGATCACCGGCCGGCCCCCAGCGAGCATCACCATGTCGGGATAGCTGACCCAGTACGGCGCCGGGATCAGGACTTCATCGCCCGGATCGATCAGCGCCATGAACAGGTTGTAGAGCGAGTGCTTCGCGCCGCTCGACACCAGGACCTGATCGGGCTCGATCGTGGTCTTGTGCACGCTCGAGAGCTCCGCGGCGATCGCCTTGCGGAGCGCGAGGGTGCCACCGACCTCGGTGTACTTGCCGGAGCCGGGCTTCTCGAGAGCCGCACGCGCGGCGGCCTTGATGTGGTCCGGCGTATCGAAGTCCGGCTCGCCGGCGCCGAAGCTCACGATGTCGATCCCGTCGGCCTTGAGCTTGGCCGCCTTCGCGGTCACGGCGAGGGTGATCGAAGGCTTGATGGGATCGAGGCGGGACGCGAGCTTGATCGGGGTCGGCATGGCTTACTTCCTGTACTTCGCCGCGAGCGCCGCGACCACCGCGGGCGGCACGAGGCCGGTGACATCGCCGCCGAGGCTGGCGACTTCCTTCACGAGCGACGACGAGACGTAGTGGTTCCGCTCGTCGGTCA
Organism: Myxococcales bacterium; assembly: GCA_043776275.1. Taxonomy (GTDB): domain Bacteria; phylum Myxococcota_A; class Polyangia; order Haliangiales; family Haliangiaceae; genus JABFXX01. Next base: position 890 of record JAYVRN010000656.1, read on the forward strand.
TGAAGAACACGGTATCGACGCCGGGCGCGAGCCGGCGGTTCATGTGGGCGAACTGGAACTCGTACTCGAAGTCCGCCAGGGCGCGGAGGCCGCGGACGATCACGGTCGCGCCGCGCTGCTTGCAGAAATCGACCAGGAGGCCCTCGAACACCTCGAACTCGAGCCGCGCGCCGAGCTCGGGCAGTGCATCGCGGATGAACTGCATGCGCTCATCGGTGGAGAACAGCGGGTTCTTGCGGATGTTCGGGGCGATCGTGACGACGACCGTCTCGAACAGGGCGAGGGCGCGCTGCAGGATGTCGACGTGGCCGTTCGTGATCGGGTCGAACGTGCCCGGATACACCGCGATCGAGCGGGACTGGGTCATCGGGGCACCTCGAAGAACGAGATCATGGTGTCGCCGTAGCGGCGCTGGTCCGTTCGTAGCAGAGATCCCAGGGCGTCGGGGGGCGCGTTGCGGCGATCGTGCTCGATGACGATCACGGCCTCGGGGGACAGGTGGGCCAGCGGCAGGGCGAGGACCGCGCGTGATGCGAGCTCGGACGCATAGGGCGGATCGATGAACACGATCCGCCAGGGGGTGGCGGGCACCAGCCGAGCGGCCTGGGCCACCGCGTCCCCGGCGACCACGGTGGCGCGACCGCCGAGGCCGAGCTCCCGGAGGTTGTCGCGAACCGCCGTCAGCGCGGCCTTCCCGCCATCCACGAAGGTCACGTGGGCCGCCCCCCGGGACAGCGCCTCGATCCCGAGGCCGCCCGAGCCCGCGAACAGGTCGAGGACGTGGTCGCCCTCCACCGAGCCGAGGATATTGAACAGCGCCTCCCGGACCTTTTCGCTGGTCGGACGCGTGTCCCGGCCTGGAGGGGCCTTCAGGACCCTTCCGCCGTGGCTGCCACCAACGATCCGCACCGCTTGAATCTACCCGAGGGAGTTTGTTTTTGTGGTCGCGGCGGGAGTCCCTTACAATTTGCGTGCATGACTGGGGTCGGGAACCTGTGCGCGTGGCTACTGGATGGTGCGCTGGCACGCGGAGCAGGGCAGAGGCCCGCACTTCGCGAGGCTGATCGGATGTGGACGTTCGACGAGCTGTCGACCACGGTCGGGAAGCTGTCGGGCGCACTCCGCGCGTTGAAGCTGCAGCGCGGCGAGCGCGTGCTGATCCTGATGCGCGACACGCTCGAGGCCGCCGCTGCGATCCTCGCCGTGATCCACGCGGGCGCCGTAGCCGTCCCGGTCAGCGAGCTGTCGACCCCGGACGATCTCCAGGAGTACGTGGTCCACGCCGGCGCGGTGATCGCGATCGTCGACGACACCCACGAGTCGGTGGTCGATGCGGTCCGCTCCGAGACGCCCAACCTCCGCGAGGTGATCTGCGTCGCGGCGAAGCTCCCCAGCAGCCAGGACTTCCAGAAGCTCATCGATGGAGCCACGGCGCAGCCGAGCATCCCGATGGGCGTCGACGACGTCAGCCTGCTGCTCTACTCCGCGGGTTCGGGCCCAGGCGAGCTGCGCGCGGTCCCGCACTGCCAGCGGACGATCGCGGCGGCCTTCGATTCGTTCGCGCGCGGCCTCCTCGAGCTGACCTCCGCGGACCGGATCCTCTCGGTCGCCCGCTTGTCGACGGCCTATGGCCTCGGTGCAGGGCTGCTCCTGCCGCTCGCCGTGCCGACCGAGTCCCTGCTGTTCCCCGGGCAGCCGCACTCCGATTCGCTGTTCAAGGCGCTCGAGACCTACCAGCCCACCGTCTTGTTCGCCACGCCGTCGGTGTACGCGCAGCTCGCGTACGACGCAGAGAAGAACAAGGTGACCCTGCCGCTCGCCAAGCTCCGCCACGCGGTCGCGGGTGCCGAGGGCATGCCGGAGCGGCTGATCCCCCGGATCCGCGCGCTGCTCGGGACCGAGGTCGTCGTCGGCTATGGCCTCACCGAGATCTTCCAGTTCGCGCTCGCCGGCAAGAGCAACGATCCGGGCGCGCGCCCCGGCGTGTGCGGCAAGCCGCTCGCGGGTGTCCAGGTCCGGCTGGTCGACGAGGATCGTGATCCGGTGGGCCTCGACGAGATCGGGACGCTCGAGCTGCAGTGCGGCTCGTTGTTCACCGGGTACTGGGGCGGCGCCAATACCGGCGAGATCGACCTCCGCTCCGATGGCTGGTTCACCACGCGCGATCGGTTCATGGTCGATCGCGAGGGTTACTACCACCACTGCGGTCGCGTCGACGATCTGTTCAAGGTCGGTGGCAAGTGGGTCTCGCCCGGCGAGGTCGAGCGCGCGCTGACCTCGCACGAGGCGGTGTGGGAGGCAGCGGTCGTTGGCGCCGACGATGACGAAGGGCTGATCAAGCCATTCGCGTTCGTGGTCACCAACGTCGGCCAGGAGGGCGGCCCCAAGCTCGAGGCCGAGCTTCGCGACTTCGTGAAGAACGTGCTCGCTCCCTACAAGTATCCGCGGTGGATCGAGTTCGTCGATGCCCTCCCTCGCGGTCCGGGCGGCAAGCTGCTGCGCTACAAGCTCCGCACGCCGAAGCAACGGCGGCGCCGCGCCGAGACTGGCCACGACAAATCGTGAGCTGGGCGCGCACTGCCTCGCCTGGGCGCGCACTGCCTCGCGGTGAGCTCGCGGTGCTTGCGGTGAGTGCGCGGTGATCGACGCGATCGGGCAGGTGCTGGCCGCGGCGTGCGGGGACCGCGCCGTGCTCGCGCGGATCGGCGGTGTGCTCGGTGACGCTGCGCGTGCGGGCCTCGCCCAGGATCAACCGCAGCGCGCCGCCGCGATCGCCTCCGCGCGTGCGCCGGTTCCGCCCGGGCTCCGCGGCGTCGATCCGAGCTGGATCACGGCCGGGCTCGCCGAGCTTCCGGATCGCGCGCGCACAGCCCTCGCCGACGGGCCGCTCTCCGAGCTCGAGGTCTGGCTGGTCCGTCGCGCCTGCGCCCGGCTCGTCCCGCTCCCACCGATCGAGGCGACGCTCGCCCGGCCGCGGGTCCCCGCTGACGTCCTGCGGATGGCGGTGCCGGCGCTGCGCAGCTGGCTCACCGAGGTGGGACGCGATCAGCTGGCGTTCGCGCTCGGTGACCACGCGGCCGCGCTCGGCGCGCATCTGGTGCCCGTGATCGCGCGGATCGGGCGCGCACCACGCGCCGGTGAGCTCGGCCCGCGCCGGGAGGCGATCGCGCGTGCCCAGGGGGAGCCGTTCGTGATCGGCGTGCGCACGGTCGCCCCGCATCTCGAGCCGATCCTCACCCGGGGCCTCGTGTTGCGGTTCCCGCATCCGGAGGGTGAGCACCTCGCCGCCGAGCTAACTGCGCATCGGGGCTCGCAGACCGCCGCGTGGGGCGCGGTGATCGCCCTCGCACAGTAGGTGTTGCGCGGCGCCGGCCGGTCGCTCACCATCTGGAGATGAGCAAGTGGCCGCTCGTTTGTTTGATCGCGTCTGCGTGCGCCAACAACGTCCCCCAGGATCGGTCGACCGGTCCCGACGGTAGGATCAAGGGCGCGCTCCCGATGGTGTTCGCCGAGAACGAAGCGAAGGTTCGTGGCGTCGTGACCTATCCGGGTGGCGATCGCGTGGACTGGAAGCAGATCGATCTCCCGGAGGGGAAGAAGGGGCGCCTCGATCTCCAGATGACGTACACCACGCCGCGCCCGGGGCTGCGCGTGGCGTTCGACGTGTTCGATCAGTGGAACGTGCCGGTCAAGAATGCCGTCGCCAATGGCAAGGGCCGGATCAAGTCCGCCTCGATCGACAAGGCGAAAGGGAAGTACTTCGTCCGCGTCTACGCCCCCCGGCGCGGCGATGCCGGTCAGTACCGGTTGACCGCGGAGTTCCACGAGGAGATCGCGAGCCCCGGCGGCCCTGGCGTCCTCGCGCTCAACATCCCCGATCCGCCGAAGCTCCCCGATGTGCCGCCGCCGCCGTCGACCTGCGAGGTGTTCGATCGCAACGATCCGGTGTGCCCGACCAAGTGCCCGCCAGGTGCCCCGGTGGACTGGAAGGGCTGCGTCGGGCCCACCCCGCCGACGCCGCCGATCGTGGCGACGCCGCCCGTGCCGGTGCCGCCACTGGTGGTCGTGGCGCCGATCCAGGCGCGCGTGCTCAAGGTCGATGTCAACAATGGCGGCCTCGACGTCACCGTCGGTGGTGGCTCCGATCTCGGCGTCGGGAAGGGCTGGAAGGTGACGGTGCTGCGCGGCGACACCACCAACCCGCTCTCCGGTGGAGCCGGGACCATCGTGCGCGTCAACAAGACCACGACGATCATCCACGTCACCCTCACCACCAATCAGATCGGTGCGAATCCGAACGTCCTCCTGAAGCCGTGAGGCGGTGCCGCCGGGCGTGTTAGCCTGGCATGCGATGAAGGCGGGGCGGGTGATCGGCGGGGACGAGCACGATGCGCGGACCCTCGCCGACAAGATCGTCGAAGAGGCGCGGGTCGAGGCGGAGCGGCTCAAGCGCGATGCCTCCGAGCTCGCCGCGCAGCTGGTGCGTGATGCGCGGATCGATGCCGAGCGCCGCGCAGCGCGCACCACGGATAGCCACGTCAGCTCGTCACCAGTTCCCCCAGGTCCCGCGTCAGGCACCGTCGACGAGGTCGTGGGTCTGGTGATCCGCGCCACCGTTCCCGGCGTCGCGCTCGGTGAGGTGCTGAAGGTCGATCGCCGGGATCGCACGCCGCTGGCGGCCGAGGTGGTGGGCTTCCGGGGCGAGCAGGCGGTGCTGTTACCACTCGGCGACCTCGCGGGCATCGCGGCGGCGAGCTCCGTCTGGCGCACCGGGGAGCCGCTGTCGATCCGGTGCGGGGACGAGCTCCTCGGTCGCGTGCTCGATGGGCTCGGCGCTCCGCTCGATGGCGGTCCACCGCTCGCCGGAGAGAGCTGGGCGGTCGATCGGCCCGCGCCCGATGCGCTGTCCCGGCCGCCGATCACTGCGCCGTTGCCAACCGGCGTGCGCGCACTCGATACGATGCTGACGCTCGGGCGCGGCCAGCGGATCGGGCTGTTCGCCGCGGCCGGCGTCGGAAAGTCGACGTTGCTCGGGCAGATCGCGCGCGGCGCCGCGGCCGACGTGATCGTGCTGTGCCAGGTGGGCGAGCGTGGTCGGGAGCTCGCCGAGCTGCTCGGCGATGAGCTGGCGCCGGCGCGCGCGCGCACCGTGGTGGTGTGCGCCACCAGCGATGCGCCAGCGCTCGTGCGGCTGCGCGCGATCCATGTGGCCACCGCGATCGCCGAGTGGTTCCGCGAACGGCGCGGCGCGTCGGTGCTGCTGCTCTGCGATTCCCTGACGCGGGTGGCTCGTGCGCAGCGCGAGGTCGGGCTGTCGGCCGGTGAGCCGCCGGCGCGTCACGGCTATCCGCCGAGCGTGTTCGCGTTGCTACCGCGGTTGATCGAGCGCACGGGTGCGACGCCGGCCGGCGTGATCACCGCGCTCTACACCGTGCTGGTCGCGGGCAACGATCTCGACGAGCCGATCGCGGACGAAGTGCGAGGCCTCGTCGATGGCCACATCATCCTCGATCGCCGGCTCGCGGCACGCGGTCAGTTCCCGCCGATCGACGTGGTCGCGAGCAACTCGCGCCTCATGCACCGCGTGATCGATTCGCGGCACGCGGACGCAGCTGCCCGCGTGCGCACGCGCCTCGCGATCTACGAGGAGCACCGAGATCTCGTGACGCTCGGCGCGTATCAGCAGGGGCGGGACCCGGTCGTCGATGACGCGATCGCGGCCTACCCCGCGATCGAGCGTCTGCTCCGTCAGCGGCGCGACGACGCGGTGGACTGGGAGACCTCCCTCGCGTCCCTGCTGACACTGTCTATAGATCGCTGACCCGTTGGGGGACCAGGCCCCGCTTCCCTCCCTCAGCGAGACGTGTGCGTTGCAGTGACGGCGCATCAAGCGCATGTTTCCCGCGCTAGCTGGACTACACTCCTCACGTCCTTTCGCTGGGTTGCCAGCGTTGCGGGCGCCGATCCACCGAGAACCACAGTGGCGCACCCCTTGCTGAACCAGCGAGTGCCGTGCGCCGCCGACCCAACAAGCTCACCAATCCCATGACCCCCATCGGCCCCGTGCCGTTCGTCGGCCGGCAGCTGGAGCTCGCCGAGTTGAAGCAGCACCTGGCGCTGGTGTCGCTGGTCTCGCTCCACGGTGCGCTCGGCTCGGGCAAGACACGCCTGGTCGGCGAGCTCGCACCCGGACTCGGCGCGCCCTGCACGTTGATCGAGTGCCACCCCGGCGATCGCGCCAGCGCCCTGCGCGCCCGCGCCGAGCGCGCGCTCCGCTGCGTCCCGGGGACCTTGAACCAGACCCTCGCGGCCCAGTCCCGCGTGCTCATCATCGATGACATCCAGCACCTCCGCACCGACGAGGCCACCAGCTTGCTCGGGCCGCTCCTGCTCGGCCCCACAGCGCTCGGGCGGGTGATCGTCGTCGGTCGCGATCCGCTCGCGGCGGCGGTCGGTGCTCAGATCGCGGAGATCGAGCTCCAGGGCCTCGACATGGACGCGGCGGGCAGCCTGTGGGCGAGCCTCGAGGAGACCTACGGTGAGACGGCCGGCTTCGATGCCGCGTACGCCCGGACGCGCGGTCTGCCGCTCGGGCTGCGGCGCGAGTTCGCGCGCGCGCGGTTCGGCGCGGGCGCGTGGGATCTCACCACGCTCGAGCCGCCTGCACGCGCGGCGCTCGAGGCGCTGGCGATCCTTCGCGCGCCCGTCGCCCCGGCGGCGATCGCCGCCCTCGCACCCGGCGTGGACATCGAGGGTGCCCTCGCCAGCCTGATCGCGCGCCAGCTCGCCGACGGCGCCGGCGACGGGCGCATCGTCGTCCATGAGGTGGTCCGCGTCGATGTACTCGCGCAGATGCAGCAGGACGAGCGGATCCGTCTCTCGAGTGCCGCCGCCGAGCTGGTGGCGAGCACGGCGGCCGTGTCCACCGGCCCGCGCCTCGCGTGGCAAGCCGGCGACGATGGTGCGTTCGGCGCGATGGATCAGATCACGCGGGTCCGCGAGGTCGTGTGGCACTGGATCGCCGCCGGCGATCGCGATCGCGCGGCCGACACGCTGCTCGCCGATCGCGAGCTCGCCGCACGCAGCGGTGGAGCGGGCGAGTTCGAATCATTGCTCGACGCGCTGGGCGATCGGCCGCGCCGTCGCGCCGCCCACCACGGCGGTGTCGCCGAGACCGGCGCCGCCGAGCTCGTGCGTGCGCCCCTCGATCCCGAGCGCGCCCGCGCGCTCGCGGCGCTGCGGATCGAGATCGCGATCCGCGGCGGTCGCTACACCGAGGCGTTCGAGCGCGCGAGTGCGGCTCCCGGCGCGGTGTCCCCGCACGTCCACGCCGAGCTGACCCTCGCCTCCGGAGACGTCACCGCCGCGCGCCGCGCCCTCACCGGGTTGCTCGGCGCCGCCGATCCGAGCGAGCGCGCTCGCGCGGTGTCGCTGCTCACCGAGCTCGAGCTGCTCGCCGGCAAGCCCGACGTCGCTGCCGCCCAGCTCGCTGCCGCCGGCGATTTCGCCGGGGCCGATCCGCTGGCCCGCGCACGCGTCCACCTCGCGACCGCGCGCCTCGACGAGTATCAGGGTCGGGTCGCGGCGATGCGGAGTGCGCTCGCGCGCGCTCACGGCGCCTGCAAGAGCGTCCCGGTCTGCCTCGAAGCGAGCGAGCTGTCCGCGATCGTCGATGCGCGTCGCGCCGTCGGGCTCGCGCGCGAAGGTCGGCTCGTCGAGGCCGCCACCGCGCTCGATGCCGCTGACGCGGTCGCGCGTGATCTCGATGCCGTCACCGTGGCTGACGAGGTGCTCGCCGCTCGCGCGCTCGTGGCGCGCCGCCGTGGAGACAGCACGCTCGCCGCCGCCCTGCTGAACGATGTGGTCCGCGCGCGGCGCGAGCGTGGCGATGAGCTCGGTGCGTTGCGCGCGGAGCTCGATCTCGCGGAGCTCGAGATCGTGCGCGGTCAGCCGGCTCTCGCCGCCGAGCTCGCCAGCGCGGCCCTCGCGTCGAGTGTGCGTCGCGAGCTCGGCCACCTCGCCGCACGCGGCAGCGCTGTGGTCGCCGCGATCGATCTCCTCGAGCTGCGGCTCGAAGCCGCGCTCCCGCGGCTCGAAGAGCTGCATGGCTCGCCAGCGCTCGACGCTGCCTCTGCCGCTACCGTCGCGGTGCTCCTCGCCACCGCGCGTGCCCATAGCGGGCAGCGTGCGGGTGCCGTGGAGCTCGCGCAGAACGCCGGGGCCGAGGCCCGTGACGAGCTGGATCGCCGGCTCGCCGGCGCCGAGGTCGCGCTCGCGACCGGTGATGTGGGCATGGCGCTCGAGCTCGCGCGCGACACCGCGGTGCTCGCCGAGCGCGCGCATCGGACGATCGAGCTCGCCTCCGCGCTGGTGATCGTCGCGCGCCTCGAGCTCGCGCGCGGTGATCGGGGCAACGCCCGCGCCGCGGCCACCCGTGCGGCCCGCGAGGCCGCCGCGGCCGGTCTGGTCCGTGCTCGCGTCCACGCGCTGCTCGCGCTGTCCGCGCTCGCGCGCGACGATGACGATGCGCCGTCGGCCGTGTCGTACGCACGCGATGCCGCGGAGCTCGCGATGACCGCCGGCTTGCCCGTGGAGCGCCTGGTCGCGCACGCCGCGCTCGATGCGATCTCCGGCCACGAGGCGGTCGCGGATCCTTCTGCCCCGAGCGCCGCGACGATGGCCTCCACGGCGATCGAGGGCGCGGCGCGTCTGCTCACGGATCTCGGCCTGACCGCGCAGCGCCCGTTCCGGGTGATCGACGCGGAGGGCGTCCCCAGCGACGTCTCCGACGCGAACCCCGAGATCCTGCGCCTGCCGGCTCGCGCGCTCGCCGTCGATGGCGTGCGCGAGGTGATCTGGCGGCACGGCGTGGAACTGGCGGATCTCCGTCGCCGGAGCCTGTTGAAGCGCCTCCTGTTCTTGTTCGCCTCCGCACCCGGCAAGGTGTTCTCGAAGGAGGCGATCGTCCAGGCCGTGTGGAACGTCGAATACCACCCGCTGCGTCACGACGCGGCGCTATTCACGAACATCATGCGGATCCGCCGCCTGCTGGGCGAGGATGGCTCGGAGATCATCCGCGTGACCGAAGACGGCTACCGTTTCGTCCCGCCTCGTGATTTCCTATTCGTCATCCCCCGGTGACCAAGCCCCCCTCCAAGTCCAAGCGCGCGGCCACCAAGGTCACGCGGAAGCCCGCAGCCAAGCGGCGTGCGAAGCCCGTGGCCAAGCTTGCCAAGCCCGCGAACCCTGCAGCCAAGCGTCGCGCGAAGCTCGCCGCGAAGCTGCGCACGAAGCCCGCCGTGAAGCCGCGCGCGAAGGCTGCCGCGAAGCCGCACACGAAGGCTGCCGCGAAGCCGGCGAAGGGCAAAGCTCCGAAGGTGCCGCGCAAGGCCGCCGGGTCGAAGTGGCTCGCGTTCGTCGCCGAGCATGGCGTCGTGCTCGCGTCGGCGAAGGGGCCGGTCCCGAACGTCGCCGAGGCGATCGCGGGCGAGCCGATCGTCGGCAGCTGGTGGTCCCATCCCAGGGGCCAGGTGATCTTCGATGCGCTGTCGGAGATCGACGATGATGTCGATGTCCGCTGCTTCAAGCTGATCGATGGCAAGGTCACGTTCGTCCATCGCCGGTTGTGGCCGGCGTTGGTCCGCCTCGCGCGCGAGGGCATGCTGGCCGCCGATCGCGTGGCCAGCATCCAGCAGGAGCACATGCCCACGGGCGAGCACCGCAACCTCGTGACGCCGTTCCCCGACTGGGTTCCGGACGAGGTTGGCGCTGCCGCGGCGGCGATGTCGGTCGAGCAGGCGCGCGCCCAGCTCGGCAGCTGGACCTGAGCGCGCGTCGCCGTGACTTGCAGGTAGTCGACGAAGGTTGTCGACGAGGGGCGGCGAGCGTTACTTGCTCGGTGCGTCCTTCTTCACGGCAGTCGCCGTCTTCTTCGGCTTCTTGGTCGCCGGCTTCTTGTCGGTGGTCGTCGCCTTGACGTCCTTCTTGTCGGTGGCGGGCTCGGCGGTCTTCTTGTCGGTGGCGGGCTCGGTGGTCTTCTTGTCGGCGGCCGGCGCCTCCTTCTTCTCGGTGGCGGGCGCCTTCGCCTTCGGGGCGTCGGCGGCAGCGAGCATCGGGGTGGCGAGGGTTCCGATGACGAGGGCTGCACGGATCATGTTGCGCATCGACTGCTCCTGGAAAGTGCCGTGATTGGCGAGGGGGGCGAGTGCACCCGGCGTACCCGGCGCCTCGTGCAATTGCTCGTGGTTGCGCTCGTGCCGAGCGAGGCGATTCGACCCGACGGGGCCAAACGCCGCGCCATCGGGCAGGTTGCATGGACGGGCGCTCTCGCCCCGTGAGGTCCGGGAGGTTTCCGGAATCCGGACATGCGTCCGGACTGCGGCCGAACCCGGACGGTGGTTCGCGGCAATTTCGCAGAGTTGCGCGCGGCATGAATGCTGCTGCTCCTCCGTTCGAACCCAACTACACTGGAGCTGTGGCGATGGCGAACGACGACCTGACGATCCAGGTGCTGATCGAGATCCGCGACCAGATCGGGCACACCAACGCCCGACTTGACCGAGTCCATGAGGATCTTGGAACGCTCGCGAGTCGGATGACCGAGAGCGAGCTGCGGACCGCGACCGTGATGCACGAGATGGTCGCCTCGAACCGCGAGATCGGCGCCGTCCTTCGGACGCGTCTCGACCTCCGAGATCGCGTCGAGCGGTGCGAGCAGGAGATCCTCGCGCTCCAGCGGAAGGTCGGCTGATGGCCCGATACCTCGCGAACGATGCGCGCCTTGGGCCCGCCGTGGCCGGCGCGCCGCCGCCTGGACCGCCCAGGCCGCCCATCCACGGGCCGAGCTCGGGCCTGCTGGCAGCGATCGCGCTGCTACACGCATCTCGGCGCGAGCTCGAGGTGCTCCTTCGTGAGGAGCGGGCGCGTCAGTTGACGTAGTGCGGTGGCTGCGGTGGGGCGGTCAGCGCCTCGACCTGGGCCGCGAGTGCCGCATCCTCGGCGCGCTCCGCGGCCTCCCACTGATCCAGGCGCCGGCGGTTCTGCCGGCGGCGTCGCCAGAACGCGAGCGCGAGCAGGATCGCACACACGATCCAGACGAGGAGGCCGAGGAGGCCGATCGGCAGGAGCATGTAGCGGGTCGTCAGATCGCTGCGCCACTCCTCGAACAACTCGTGGAGCGGCTTCCCGAACGCGGCCTTCGCGGCGACATCGAGGTTGCCGGTGTGGCCGACCTCGGTGAGGAACTTCTTGAACGGCCAGCGATCACCATCGTCGGCCTTGTCATCGTATCGGCCACGGCGCGACAGGAAGCCGACGAAGTCGTAGCTCTCGGCATAGGCGCGATGGGCCGGGAGCTCCGCCGCGGGGAACGAGTGATCGAGCTCGTCGAGAGGGACGATGCCGCCGAACCAGGCCATGCCGGCGAGTGTCTCGGTGCGCTCCCACGACCACTCGCCGGAGTGCTGGTAGGCGAAGCCCTCGTGCAGCCAGTGCGGCGCCTGATCTCCGAGCGCGACTCCCAGCGCGATGTGACCGAGCTCGTGGCGCAGCGTGCTCAGCGGGTCCGCCGCCTGCGCGCCGCGGCGCATCGCCACGCTGATGATCCCGAGATCGGGATAGGCCACGCCGATCGCCCAGGCGGGTGCACCGCGGCCGTTCGGTGCCACCTCCGCGAGGTCCTTCGAGTCGCGAACGAGGCGGACCTCGATCGCGCCCGGGACCGGCAGATCGACGAGGTCGGCGCTGATCCGGATCAGCGCGGCCTCCGCACCTTCGGCGAGGTGCTGTGCGGTGCTCTCGAGCCCGGGCTCCGCGTAGACCGTCACGCGGCCTCGGCTCGCGGTCTCGACCAGCTGCGGGGCGGCCTCGGCCGGGCGCAGCCAGGTGAGCAGCACCACGAGGAGCGCGATCAGGGACGCGACGCGGCCCTTCATGGGTAGTGCAGCTCGACGCGCTGGGTGTTGTCGGCGTGATCGTTGGCGTACATCACGCCGAGGCCGACCGCGGCGGCGCCGATCAGCGCGCCATACACCCACCATCGCGTTGGCTCGTCGGCCTTGCCCTTGCGAGCGGCACGCGCCTTCGGATCCTCGACGAGCAGTGGCTGATCGGGATCGGGCGCATGGTCGTTCCAGACCTGCACGCGATCGGCGATCAGCGCTGCCAGCCGGTCAGCCTCGGTCAGCGTGCCGAGGCCATCGTCGCCTCCGAGGCGGCGTGGGGGTTCGCTGCGCCCGATCCGGCCCCAGGCCTCGAGGCTCTCGCCGTGGCGGATCAGGGCGACCCGGACCTTGACCTCGTCGAACACGATCCCGAGCTCGATGGGATCCGGGACCGCACCGCTCCACCGAGCGACGCGGGAAGCAAGGGCGTGGTTCGCGGCGGCCTGCTCCGTCAGTGGGATCGCCAGGGTGGTCTGCGTCTTCACGGCCTTCCCGGCCGCCCAGCCGCGCACGGTCCCGCTGGCCGCGGCGATCACGTGCTCGCCCGAGGCCACGAATGTCTTGAGCGGTGACACGCCTCGGCGCTCGAAGTCGATCCAGATCTCGGCGCCCGGGACCTCGGTCGTGATCTCGAGCGGATAGAGGTCGTGATCGAGCAGAGCATCGATCGCCGGATACTTCGCCCACACGTCGCTCGGCACATCGCTGCTACCGCCGAGCGTGCGCAGGTAGGTCGCGGCGCGCATGGCACCGTCGATGTCGCTCGCGCGATCCGCGCACAGCAGGAGATAGGTCCAGGCGCGCGCCAGCTCGGGCACCGCGAGCTGCGCGGCCTGGCGTGCGGATCCGATCCCGATCGCGCTGGTCGCGGCGGCCGTGGCGGCCTTGCAATCGAGCTCGCCGAACGCGCGCTGCGCGAGCGTGATCGCGGCCGCGAGCTGCACCGCATCCTTGTCGGCAGCCTCACCGGCGAGCGCCTCCTCGAGACCTTCGCCGCTGACCACCGTGAGGCCCGCTGCGAGCACCACCCCGGCCAACCGCTGTCGGAGCGCACCGCCATCGGCAGGCCCGAGATCGATCACCGCCACGCGTTCGCGCGTCCTGGGCGCCATCGCGGCGCGTTCGCCTGCCTTCGGACTGGGGACGTGTTCGCCCGGCTTCGGCGCCGCGGGCGCGGAGCTCGGTACCAGGCCGATCGCAAACCCTGCGGCTACGAGCCGCCGAGCAGCTGCTTGAAGTACTCGTTCAACGCCCATACGTCACGTGCACGCAAGCCATCAAACTGGATCCCGACGCTG
>JAYVRN010000657.1:0-3961 GCA_043776275.1 Myxococcales bacterium
GATCTACGCCAAGCTGCCCGCGAGCGATGACAACAAGCTCCGCGCCTCGCTCCAGCCCGTGGAGGGCCTCGGCGGCTCGGATGCGTTCCCGCTCGATGATGAGGCGTTCGCCCTCCTGCCCGTTCGCAAGAAGCAGAAGGTCGCGATGATCACCGAGGACAACCTGTTCCTCGAGGGTGCCCTGCTGGTCTACGACAACGTGGACCCGATCAAGTTCACGCCGGCGGAGTACGACGCGAACCCCGGCATCGTCGACGGCGCCGATGTCGTGATCTTCGACGAGCACACCCCCACTGTCCTCCCGCCACCCCCGGCCTCGCTCCTGTTCTTCCACCCGCAAGGCGAGAACAGCCCGTTCAAGCTCGCCGGCGAGACGATGAACCCGCGGATCACCGAGATCGACGAGGGTCACCCCGTGATGCGCTGGGTCTCGATGTCAGACGTGTTCATGGATCGCAGCAGCGTGTTCTCGATCGACTCCAAGAAGGGTGAATCCACCCTCGCCTACGGCGTGCGCGACTCTCTGATCGTCGCCAAGCGCGATGGCAAGCGGAAGCTCCTCGCGTTCGGGTTCTCGCTCCCGTCCACCGGCCGCGAGGGCGCGACCGATCTGCCGATGCGCGTGGCGTTCCCGATGCTCCTCGTCAACACCCTCGACTGGTTCGCCGGCGACACCACCGACCTCCTGACCACCTATGCCACCGGCGAGCGCCAGCGGGTGCCGCTCGATGGCGTGGTCGGCGCGACCGAGGCCGAGGTCAAGGGACCCGACGGGCTGGTCACGCACACCCCGGTGATCGATGGGCTCGCCACGTTCTACGGCAATCGCGTCGGCTACTACGACCTCGCGGCGAAGACCACCGAGGGCAAGGTCCTCGCCCAGATCGAGCTCGCCGCGAACCTCGCCTCCACCACCGAGTCCGACATCGCCCCATCCTCGGAGCTGACCCTGGGCGGCAAGAAGCTCGAGGCGCCCGAAGCCTTCGCCATCACCCGTAGCCAGAAGCTGTGGATCTATCTCATCCTGTTCGCGATGGGCCTGATCATCGTCGAGTGGGTCACCTATCACCGCCGGATCACCGTCTGATATGTCCTTCCGTAAGTCGCTCAAGGCTCTGTTCGCGCCCGGTCCGCTGATCCGGCTCGGGCTCGCGATCGCGGCGACGGTCGGGCTGTGGTTCGCGATCAACTACTGGATCGCGGATCGCACCTCGATCCACGTCGATTGGCTCGGCACTCGACCGATCGATCTGCTGTCACCTCAGTGGCTCCAGCTCGCCGCGATCGTGCCGGCGTTCTTCGTGCTCCGCGTCCTCTCGCTGACGGACCTCTCGATCCTCCAGCAGGTGGTGCAATCCACGCTGCGGTCGCTGGTGGTGATCGGCGTGGCGATCGCGCTCGCGCGCCCGTCGTGGATCACCGAGCAGAGCAAGGTCTCCACCGTGATCCTCGTCGACGTCTCGGACTCGGTGTCGGAGAAGCAGCTCGATGCGGCGAAGCGCTACGTCGACGAGATCGCCAAGGACGAGGGCGACGGCAACCTCCAGCTGATCACGTTCGCGGAGAAGCCGCAGGTGCTCCGCGCGGGGGATGGCGCGCTGTCCGCGGCGATCAAGCGCCACGTCGGCGCCGGCGCGGGGACGGACACCCAGGCTGCGATGCAGCTCGCCTACGGCCTCTACCCCGATGGCTATCTGCCGCGCATGGTGATCGTCTCCGACGGCAACCAGACCGTGGGCGATGTCGCCGTCGAGGGATACCGGGCCAAGGAGCTCGGCGTGAAGGTCTCGTGGCGGACGTTCGATCAGGACAAGACCAGCGAGATCCGGGTGGTCGGCGTGATGGTCCCCGACGAGATCAAGGTCGGACAGCCGTACGAGGTCACCGCGGAGGTGTGGTCCACCGAGGCCCAGACGGCGACCCTCTCACTCCAGCAGGACGAGTTCCCGAACCCGCTCGAGCCCCAGAAGCGCGTGGAGCTGCGCGAGGGCAAGAACCTCGTGAAGTTCAAGTCCGATGCGAAGCACGCCGGCGCCACCACCTATCGGCTGCGCCTCGCGAAGTTCGATCACGACACCGAGAAGGCCAACAACGAGGCCGTGATGACCGCGCCCGTGAAGGGCAAGCCGAGCGTGCTCTACGTCGAGGGCGGCATCCTGCGCGAGCCCGGCTCGGCGGGGTATCTGCAGAAGGCGCTCGAGCACGAGAACATCGATGTCACCGTGCGCGGCCCCACCGGCATCCCCTCGAACGCCAAGGAGCTCGAGAAGTATGACCTCGTGATGGTCTCCGACGTCCCCGCGCACCTGATGGGCGCAGGTCAGATGGCTGCGCTCGACACGTATGTCTCGGCCATGGGCGGCGGCCTGATCATGACCGGCGGCGAGGACTCCTTCGGCTCGGGCGGCTACGAGAACACCCGGATCGAGCAGATCATGCCGGTGCGGTTCGACTCCGAGAAGATCAAGGAGCAGCCCGATGTGGCCGTGGTCCTCGTGCTCGATCGCTCCGGCTCGATGCAGGGCCCCAAGCTCGAGGCCGCCAAGGAGTCTGCGCGCGTTACCGCCGAGGTGCTCTCACCCAACGACTACATCGCGGTGGTCGCCTTCGACAGCGAGGCACAGGTGTTCGTCCGTCCGCAGCGCGCGGCGAACCGGATGCGGATCTCGTCGGAGATCTCGCGCCTCCAGTCCGGCGGCGGCACCAACATCTTCCCCGGGCTCAAGGAGGCGTTCGAGATCCTTCAGGGCATCAACGCCAAGGTGAAGCACGTGATCCTGATGACCGACGGCGAGGCTCCCTCGGACGGCATCCCGGAGCTCGTGCAGGACATGCGCGGCGCGCGGATCACCGTGTCGTGCGTCGGCGTGCAGGGCGCCGATCGCAACCTCCTGTCGATGATCGCCGATGCCGGCGACGGCCGCCTCTACATGGTCGAGGACATCGGCGCGCTGCCGAAGATCTTCATGAAGGAGACGCAGGAGGCGCAGAAGAGCCAGCTCGTCGAGGACGTGATCCACGTCCGCGTCGCGAAGAAGGTCGAGGCGATCGAGGGCACGGGCGTCGAGAACGCGCCGCCGCTCCACGGCTACGTCACCACCAAGCCCAAGCCGACGGCCGAGACCATCCTGATCTCCGATCTCGGTGAGCCGATCCTCGCGCGCTGGCGCCACGGCGCGGGTAACTCCGTGGCCTGGACCTCCGACGTCAAGAACCGCTGGGGCGTCGACTGGATCCGGTGGGGCGGTTACCCGAAGTTCTGGGCGCAGGTCATCCGCTCGTCGATGCGCCGCAAGGTCTACGACAGCTACGACCTCACCGCCAAGGTCGCCGATGGCCGCGCGATGGTCACGGTCGACGCGATCGACACCGGCGACAAGTTCGTCAACGAGCTCGAGACCAAGCTCGAGGTCATTGACCCCGCCACCAACAAGACCACGCAGACCGTCCCGATGGAGCAGACCGCCGCCGGCCGCTACACCGCGGACTTCCGGATCGAGAAGTACGGCAGCTATCTCCTGAAGGCCGTGCACAAGCGCGATGGCAAGACCGTCGCCGAATCGATGGGCTCGGTCGCCCTGTCCTACCCGCTCGAGTACCTGCGCACCACGCCGGACCCCGAGCCGCTACGCCACGCCGCGCAGGTCTCCGGCGGCCACGATCAGGCGAAGCCCGCCGAGATCTGGGCGACCAACGACGAGAGCGTGAAGTACGCGCAAGATCTCTGGCCGTGGGTGCTGCTCGGTGTGGTCGGCCTGTTCATCCTCGACCTCTACGCCAAGCGCGTGCGGCTGTTCGGGTATCGGACGATCAAGTTTCAGTGACCCCGGGGGTTGGCTGCATGTAGGTCGGCGTCGCAGCGTACTCGTCCGACCGTGGTGCGTGGCCCGCGGGTATGATCGGGTGATGGGCCTGCGGCGCTTCGCCTTGCTCACGCTCACGCTACCGGGCGTCGTGGCGT
>JAYVRN010000658.1:0-14095 GCA_043776275.1 Myxococcales bacterium
GCGACGCGGGTCGGGAAGCTCCGCGCATCGAAGCCGCGGATCGGCCCGACGGCAGCGCGCCCGGCCGCGAGGCCGTCGAGCAGCGTGCGCGCGCCGAGGCCGAACGCGCTCGCGACCCCGACCCCCGTGATCACCACGCCGCTCATGTGGGCCCCCGAAGCACCACGCCGCTCACGTGGGCCCCCGGAGCACCACGGTCCCGAGCTCGCCATCGGGGCCGAGCGAGAGCACGCAGGCGGAGCGCGCGCGACCAGAGACGATCCGATCGAGCGCGACGAGCCAGGCCAGCGCCGGCGTCGCAGCGAGCGCCTCACCGAGCTGCGCCGTCGCATCGATCACCTCACGCGTACCCGCACCCGTATAGGCACGCGCGTGCAGCAGCTCCCGGGCGTGCTCGCCCCACGGTGCGATCACCACGAGCTCGGCATCGGCACCGGGCGCGTGCGCAGCCGCCGCGTCGGCTGGGCCTCCAACGCCCGCAAACTCCACGAACGCGAGCGGCGCCGCGGTCACGGCTGCATCCGCGAGCGCGAGGACGGCAGCACCCTCGGACGGGACCAGCCCACCCGCCGCGAACCCATCGCGGACGAGCTCGGTCCAGGTCACCGGATGCAGCGCGGTGTCCGCGCCGCCGGCGAGCGCACGCGCGCAGTCACCGTCGGAGATCGCGTAGATCGCCTCGGCGAGTGCGTGCACGGTGCCCGCGCCCCGCGAGAACAGCGCGCCGTTGGGCCCCGAGGTCCCCTCGAGGATCGCGCCGTGACACATCGTGAAGTTGTTGAGCACCTGGAACGACTGCAGCGGGTTCGAGGCGAGCAGTCCCTCTCGGCCGAGCCGCTCCAGCGACACGTGATCTCCCTCGCGCGCGAGCTGCAGCATCGCCACCAGCTCGTGCAGCGGCCCACCCGAGGCGCCGACGCCGAGCCAGTACCCCACACCCGCCCGCTCGGTCCAGCCCGCCTCACGCAGCGCCTCGCGCAGCACGATCGCCGCGAACCGCGCCGCGCGCGACATCAACCGCAACGCCTTCGGCGGGACATCATCGTCGGGCGCGATCGCGGGGACCTCGAGGCCGCGGGTGCCGGGATGCGTGGCCGCGAGCAGCGTGGCTGCGCTCTGCGTGGCCGCGAGCAGCGTGGCTGCGCTCGGTAGGCCCCGCTCGGCCAGGTCGCCGAGACCCCGCCAGCCGAGGCCATGCGGACCGAGCGCCGCGGCGCCCACGATCGCGACCGGGCTCACGCGGCGCGCCTCCGCGCAGCGCCGTCCTGGCTCCCCTCGATCCGCGACGCGCTCACGCACCCAGGATACCGATCCTCGACGGAGCACGCACCCGATCGCGACCGCCTGGATGGTTGTTGCCAGATCTGGCGGGCGATCCGCGCGAGCCCTGGGCTATGGTCGTTGCGTGCTGGTGAATCGGCTGCTCGAGGCGGCGAGGTCGGCGGGCCAGGTCCATCGCGAGCTCGCGCGGCGAGCCCGAGGTGCGGTCCGCCGCCCGATCGTCATCGTCCCGCCCGTGCTGGGCGTCCGGATCGTCGATGACCGCGGCCGCACGATGTGGGGAGCGACCCCGCGCCTGGTGTTCACCGCCGGCCAGACGATCGGGCCGCTGGCCGAAGGACGCCCCGATGGCCACCTCGGCGGGTTCACGCTGGTGCCGCGGCTCTACGAGCGCGACGTGCTCGGCGGCCTGCTCCGCTATCTGGAGCGGATCTACGGGGCGCGGCTCGGTGAAGATCTGTTCGTGCTCGCCTATGACTGGCGACGGCCGATCGCCGAGGGCGCCCTCGAGCTAGCGCGGCTCGTGGCGCGCATCCGGGGCACCAGCGACGACCAGGTGGACCTGATCGGCATCTCGAGCGGCGGCAACGTGATCCGCAGTTTCCTCGCCGGGGATCCGGACGCGGATCTCGTGCTGGGCCCCACGATCGGCGCGATCCATCGCGTGGTCTATCTCGGCACCCCGCACCGCGGCAACGTTGGTGGCTTCGGGTACCTCGTCGAGGGCATCCAGATCGTCGGCGTCCGTCCCGATGGCCCCACGCTGCAGCGCCGGTGCCCCTCGATCTTCGATCTGCTACCGCATCCCGACGAGCGGATCTTCGTCGACGCGCACGGCGATCGCCTCGAGCTCGATCACCTCGATCCGCAGACCTGGCGTGAGCTGCGCCTGCCCGGCCACGATCGTCCCGAGCTCGCCACGGACCTCGCGCGCGCGCGTGCGGAGCACCTCCGGATCCCCCGTGTGCCCCACCCTCCCTCGATCGTGATCGCGGATCGTCACCGGCCCACGGCCGCGCGCGCCGTGGTCATCGAAGGCGCCCTCGTGATCCCGTGCGCGAGCTGCAAGGGCGATCCCGAGCGCTATCCGTACGCCTTCGAGCCCGGTGACGGCGTGGTGCCGGCGGCGACGATGGCCGCGGCGCCTGGCCTCTCGGCGGATGGTCCGTGGTGGGTGACCACGTCGGAGCACGCGAAGATCGCCACCGACGCCCACGTCCATCCACTGGTCGTCGAGGCCCTGCTGTCTCCGCACAAGCCGGTGCCGCGCGAGCGCTACCTGTGGCCGCGCAACCCGAACCTGCGCGGCGTGGTCCCGCCCGAGGACGACGACCCGCGAGCGCTCAGCCGGCCGGACGACGAAACGGCGCGCTGACCTGCGCTCGCTCAGCCAACCGGACGACGAAACGGCGCGCTGACCTGCGCCCACCACCCGGGCGGCATCGTCGGGCCACCGATCTGCGCAGGCGCGCCACCCGCGGGCGTCGCGCGGCGGGTGCCGAACACCCAGTCCCAGACGAGGAGCGCGGTGCCGTAGTTCGCCTCGACTTCTTCTCGCACCGTCGAGTGATGGAAGCGATGGACCTCGGGGGTCGAGAACACCCAGTTGAGGGGCCCGAGCCGCAGATCGAGGTTGGCGTGCTGGAACACGCGCGCGACCGCGAGGAACACGGTGTGGATCGTGAGCACGTCGGCCGGCACGCCCACGATCACGAGCGACGTGGCCCCCGTGGCGATGTGGAACAGGCCCTCGAACGGATGCACCCGCGTCGCGTTGAGCCAGTACAGGCGGGTCGAGCTGTGGTGCACCGCGTGGAGCTTCCACAGCGGACCGAAGCGGTGGAGGGCCCGGTGGATCGCGTAGTGGAACAGCTCGCTGACGACGAGCGCGAGCGCGACCTGAAGGCCAACCGGCCACTCGATCGGCCACGGCGCACGGCCGAGCCCACCGGCGACCGCCGCCGCGGCAGCGACCAGCGCTCCGTTGACCACGAGCGGCAGCGACTCCACGGCCCACGCCGAGAGCACGATGTGGACGCAGTCGGTGCGAAAGTCACCGTGGTTCCGCAGCCACGCGCGCTGGAACGGGATCACCCACTCGAGCGCGATGATGATCGCGCCCGCCGCCGGCGGCACCGTCACGATCACGAGCAGCGGCGAGGCGCCTCGCGTCAGCATCGCGGCCGCCACGAGCACGGAGGCGACCATCACCACCGGGAACGTCGCGAGCTGCAACGCCCGCTTCATGCGCCGGGTCTCGACCGGATCCCGCGGACCAGGGCGCTCGGCCCGAAGTAGAGCAGCGCATCCTTGACGTTCTCGAACAGCCGCTTCCACGGCTTCATCGTGGGATCGGAGGCGTACGACATCGAGAGGATCACCCGGCGCTCGCCGCGGCCGAGCGGGGTCACGCTGTGCAGCACCTTGGAGCCACAGAACACCACCAGCGTGCCCGGCGGGGTCGGGATCGAGCGGCGCTCCACGGGCCGGTCGCCGCGCGTGTGGAGATCGACGATCAGGCGCTGGGACGAGGAATCGTGAAGCGAGAGCAGCTGCGTGTACGACGCGCCATCCTCGCAACCGCACGTGTCGTAGTGCGGGCGCATGTGATCGCCGACGCGCGTGTACTCGTAGGTCGCGCACGCATGATCGTCGGCAGGATCCTTGGCCTGCATCGGCCGGCCGACGAGCGCGGTCATCCAGTCGAGGAACACCGGCGACCGATACAGCGCCGTCGACCGGGGCGAGATCCGCTGCAACGTGCGCCAGCCCACGTGCTGGGCGGCGCGGACGAGCGGGATCCGCGTGCGTCGCGGCTCGGCGGCATCGATCTCGGCGAGCACGCACCCGACGAACGCGGCCGGGAGCAGCGCGGGGAGGACCACGAGCTCGCCGTCGGCGAGGAAGCCCTCGCGCAGCCTCGGCAGATCGAGGGCGCCGAGCCGCTCGTGCCACAGCCCATCGATCTCGGCCTGGATGCCCGGCGGGACCGGTGCGATCGGCGCGGCGATCACGCCCGCCACACGATCGACGATCGCGTCGAGCCTCGCTTCGACGCGATCCGCGAGCTTCACCTCGCTCATGCCCTCCTCGCGAAGTCGGTGAGAAACTCGCGCCACGAGCGCAGCCGCGGCATGCCGCTCATCTCCTCGACGAAGCCGCGGCACGAGGTCCAGCAATCGGTGCAGGTCTTGGGCTCCTCGAGCGCCCCGAGGCGCGCGGACACCACGCTCCACGGCTCGCGCAGCAGGCTCCCCGCACGCAGGTGGAGCTTCTCGATACACGGCGACACATCGCCGAGGTGATCGATGTTGAGGAACCGCTCGCCCGCCCAGCACGAGCCACGGACGTCGCCGGCGAGGAACGTATCGATGCCCTCGAGGTATCCACTGAAGCTGACGAAGTGTGGGAACTCGCGCTTGAGCGCGACCAGCTGGGCGCCGATGCCCACGGGAGGCAGCCACTGCGCGCGCGTGTGGCGGGCCGCACCACCGGTGGAGATCAGCGTGATCTGATGCCGCACGCCGTGCGAGCGCGAGAGCTCGAGCAGCCCGCGCATCGCGTCCGCGTTGTCATGCATGAGCACGCTCATCACGAACACCTGGCGCGCACCGTCCGGGGCGGTGTCGCGGAGGATGTCGAGCGCGCGCCGCGCCCCTTCGAACGTGCCCGGCTTGCCGCGGGAGACGTCATGGCGCTCGTCGGGGTAGTCGATCGAGACGCCGCAGGTGTCGAGGCCCGCTCCCCACAGCCGGCGCGCGAGATCCGGCGTGATCCGGGAGCCATTCGTGAACATCAGCGGATGGTGATGGCGTGCGAACGCCTCGATGATCTCGACGATGTCGGGCCGCAGCGTGGGTTCACCGCCCTCGATCGAGACCACCAGCGAGCCGGCCGCCGCGAGCTTGCCACTCAGCGTGGTGAAGTCGGCGACCGTCATCTCGTCGGACTTGCGTGCCGGGTTCTCCCAGAACGAACAGAAGCCGCAGGTCAGGTTGCAGCGATTCGAGACCTGCACGATCGCGTGGATCGGCCGCTTCGCGATGAAGCCGGCGAGCAGACGACCGCCGCGAACGACCTGGCTGCTCATCACAAGCTCCCAGGGCTCCCGGGGCTCCCGGGCTTCCCGGGCTTTCCAGGCCTCCAGGCGTCGAGCCGCTGCTTGAGCAGCTGCTTCCCGAGGCCGACGAGGCTCGTGAGGGTCCCGGTGGCCTGCGTCGCGAGCACCTCGCGCAGCGCGGTCACGAACTGATCGAGGTGCGCC
The DNA here is from genome assembly GCA_043776275.1 of Myxococcales bacterium. GTDB lineage: Bacteria > Myxococcota_A > Polyangia > Haliangiales > Haliangiaceae > JABFXX01. The sequence goes on from JAYVRN010000658.1 coordinate 5,546, forward strand.
GGTTCGACGGTGAGCGGCGGCTCCACCCGGATCACGTTCGGCGACAGCGTGGTCACCTGGGTCACGATCCCCTTCTCGAGGAGGTTGACCACGAGCCACTGCGCGATCAGCTGGGCCGCCACACCATCCTTCGACGTCGCGAGCTCGATGCCCCACAGCAAGCCGCGCCCACGGACCTCGCGCACCAGCGGATGACCCGCCGTCGCGGCGCGGAGGCCAACGCCGAGCTTCGCTCCGAGCGTGTCTGCGCGGGCCGCGAGCCCGAGCGTGTCGATCACCTCGAGGGTGGCGAGCGCCGCGGCACACGCGAGCGGTCCACCGCGATACGTGGTGCAGTGCAGCTCGCAGCTCTGCAGCGTGCCGTACGCCTTGCGCCACAGGTCAGGCCGCGTGACGTACGCCGAGATCGGCACCAGCCCTCCCGACAGCGCCTTGGCGAGCACCATCACATCGGGCACCACGCCCTCGCGCTCGCAGGTGAACCAGGTCCCGGTGCGGCCGAGCCCGGTCTGCACCTCGTCGAGGATGAACAGCGAGCCGTACTTCGTACACAGCCGCGCGACCTCCCGGAGGTATCCGGGAGGTGGAAGGTTGACGCCGCCCTCGGCCTGGATCGGCTCGAGGATCACCGCGGCGACATCGCGCTTCTTGAGCGCGGCCTCGATCGCCCCCGCGTCGCCCCATGGCACCAGGGTTCGTGGCCCGAATGGCTCGAAGATCTCGAGCCGGGGATCGCCGGTCACCGCCATCGCCCCGAACGTGGAGCCGTGATAGCCGCGATGCGCGGCGACGAACCGCGGGCGCCGCGTGACCGCGCGCGCGAGCTTGAGCGCGCCATCGACGGCCTCCGAGCCGCTCGACATGAAGAACGACATCGACAGCTCGCCTGGTGCGAGCGCGGCGATCCGGGCCGCGAGCGCGGCGGGCAAGGCCTCCGGCGCCATCAGGATGAAGTGCGGGACGGCCGCATCGATCGCCGCCTTGACCGCGGCGGCGACCGCGGGGTGATTGTGCCCGAGCGGCACCGAGCCGTAGCCGGCGAGGAAATCGAGGTAGGTGCGGCCGCGCGCGTCGACCAGCTCGATGCCCTGCGCCGAGACGAAGTCCCTCAGGTAGCCGAGGAGGTGGAGCGATTCGACGAACTTGCCGTTGAGGTGCGCCGACGTCTGGGCGTGGATGCGCTCGTGCGGCGCCGCCAGGTGTTCGCGGATCAGCGCGGCGGTCCGTGTCGCGAGGTCGGTCATCGGCGTGCCCTGGGACGATAGGCACGGAGCCCAGGCGGATCCAAGCGCGAGATCACCGATCGGACCCGCGCCCGAGCCATCGCGCCCCGAGTGCGCGGAGCGGCGCCGGGATCAGGCGGGCCACGCCGACGAGTGCCGACATCTGCCACGGTGCGCGAACGCGATCCTTGCCGTCCTCGATGCCGCGCACGAACGCCTCGGCGGCGCGCTCCGCGGAGATCAGGAACGGCATCCGGTAGCGCACGCCCTCGGTCATCCCGGTCTCGACGAAGCCCGGTTCGAGCAGGGTCAGCCCGATGTTCAGGGCGCACGCATCGGGACGCATGCCGTCGACCAGGGCGCGCAGCGCGGCCTTGCTCGCCACATACGGTCCCGAGCGCTGGAGCAGGCCATCCGCGGCCATCGATCCGGTGAACGCGATCTTGCCGCCACCGCCCTGCCGCATCCACGCGAGCACGGGCTCGAGGACGTACACGGCACCGAGGTAGTTGGTGGTCATGATCTCGGCCGCCGTGCCGGCATCGAAGGCAGCGGCGTTCTGCGCCTCCGAGGTGCAGCACTCGGCGAACGAGCGCGCGCCATCGGACCACGCGACGCCCGCGTTCAGTACGGCGCGATCGAGCCGGGGCCAGCTCGCGGCGAGCTGTGCGATCGCAGCTTCGACGTCGGCCTTGCGCGTGACATCGCAGACCAGCACCACCGCCTCGCCGCCATCGGCGCGGCAGGCCGCCGCCACCTGCTCCAGCGGCTCGCGCCGGCGCGCGAGGAGCGCCACCTGCGCACCGCGGCGGGCATAGGTGCGAGCGATCGCCGCACCGATCCCACTCGATGCGCCCGTGACGAGGACGCGCAGCGGCCCCGCCATGCCCCGGTTGTTCGCGATCATGAGGCTCCTCTCGTGGGCTCGGCGAGCCGACCATCCTTCATCACCAGCGGGCGCCCCCGCGCGGCGACCCCAGCATCGTGGGTGGCCACGAGGAGCGCGGCGCCGCCTGCCGTGACCTCGGCGAGCGCGTCCAGCACCAGCGCCGTGTTCGCAGAATCGAGGCTGCCGGTCGGTTCGTCGGCGAACACGAGCTTCGGCCGGTTGACCAGGGCGCGCGCGATCGCGGTCCGCTGGGCCTCCCCGGTCGACAGCCGATCGGCGCGCGTGGTGGCCCGGTGCGTGAGGCCGAAGCGCTCGAGCAGCGCGTCGGCCGCGCGCAGGGCCTCGGGGCGCGAGCCGCCAGCGCGCCACGCCGGGAGCGCCACGTTGTCGCGTGCGCTCAGGTGATCGAACAGGTTCTGGGTCTGGAACACGAAGCCGATCCGCGACAGGCGTGCACGCGCACGCGCGGCGGCGGACCACCCTGCGACCGCTTCACCGTCGAGCCATACCGAGCCGCGGTCAGGCGTGTCGAGCAGGCCGAGCAGCATCAGCAGCGTGGTCTTGCCGCAGCCCGATGGCCCCACCAACGAGACCCACTCGCTCGCCGCGACCTCGAGCGAGACCTCGACCACGATCGGCAGCGGGCCCACCGATCGGCTCACCCCTTCCGCGCGCAGCACGGCGGTCACGCGCCGCCTCGCAGGATCCGCGCGGGATCGAGGCGCGACGCTCGCCACGCGGGGAACACGCCGGCGAGCAACGTGGTGCCGAGCACGAGCAGCGCGGGCAGCGCGAACGATCGGACGCTGACCACCGGCAGGATCACGAAGCCCGTGGACTGGAAGATCGGGTGGTGCGCGAACCACGTGACGAGCGCATACCCCACGGCGCAACCCACGATCACCCCGACCACGCCGACGAGCGCGGCCTGCATCAGGTGGATCGCGAACACCTCGGGCCGCGACAGGCCGATCGCGCCCATCACGCCGATCTGGCGCTGACGGTGCAACACGTGCACGTAGAGCAGGGCCCACACCGGGATCAGCACGGCCAGGCCGATCATCGCGCGCGACAGCACCCCGATCGCGGCGCTCGCGTCGAGAGCGCTGCCGAGGAACGGGGAGTCATCCGCCCACGCCACCGCCGACGCCGTGGGCTCGTCCCGCTCGAGCGCGACCGCCGTGCTGCGCGCCGCGAAGTGATCGCCGAGGTGGACGAGGATCACCGATGCGGCGTGGGGCTCGGCGAGCGCGCCGGTCATGAACGCGCGGTCGACGATGATCGATTCGGGCGCCAGGAAGCTGCCGGCGGCGAGGCCGACGACCTTCATGGTGTAGCGCCCCACGTCGTTCTCGGGATCGATGCTCTCCCAGCCCGCGCCGAACACGATGCGCAGCTGGACCTCCTCGCCGACGACCACGCCGATCCGCTTCGCGAGCGCGCTCCCGACGACGACCGCGGTGCCATCCCCCGTGGCGACGGCGCGACCTTCGGTGATCGCGAACGGCACCCGCGCCGCGCCGCCATCGACCGCCACGATCAGGGCGCTCTTGAACGTGCTGCCCTTGCCGATCGCGCCCGGCAACATGACCGCGGGCACCGCGGCGACCACGCCGTCGCGGCGAGCGATCCGGGCGGCGAGCGCATCGCCGTCGGTGAACCGCGCGCCCTCGCGCGGCCGCACGCGGACATCGCCGGAGCCGACCACCACGCCCTGCGCGATGATCTCGTCGTCGTAGCCGTGGAGGTTGGCATCATTCGGGATCTGGAACGCCACCCCACCCGCGACGGCCGCGCACAGCAAGCACGTGATCAGCCGGCTCTGCAGGAGCCCTCGCCACGCGAGGAACACGAGCAAGCGGAGCGGCATCACGTCCCGCGGTGGACGCATGGCCGCGGGACTTGCCGGTGTTGCCGTTGTTGCCGCTGTTGACCGTGCCATGTCGCCGAGCGCGCCTACCCTGTGGCGTGCGAGCGCTGTAGCATCTGCCATCTTGGTGACGGCGGGCAATCAGCGGAAGCTCTCATCGAGCCGAGCCAAGCTTCCACCTGGCCCGACGGGCCCGGCGCTCGTCCAGTCGATGCGCTACTACCGCGACCCGCACGGCTACCTGCGGCTCTGCCATCGCAAGTACGGCGACTGGTTCACGATCAAGCTGATCCCGTGCGGCGACCTGGTGTGCATCGCCGAGCCGGCGGCCGCGCGCGCGGTGTTCCGCGAGGTCGGCACCGTCGGCGCGGCGCACGCGTTCCTCGCCCCGGTGCTCGGTCAGGGGCTGCCCCTCCTCGATGGGGAGCTGCACGCGCGCACCGTGCGCTGGATCGCGCCGGCGCTGACCACGGCGCGCATGCAGCCGTGGATCGACGAGATCGCCCGGCTCACGGCCTCCGAGGTCGAGAGCTGGCCCCTCGGGCAGCCGTTCGCGCTCCGCCCGCGCTTCGAGCAGCTCGCCATGCGCGTGATGCTGCGTGCGCTGTTCGGCGAGGCGGCGCACGAGCGCGTGGCGGCCACAGGGCCGCTGATCCTCCGGCTCAAGAGCCGCGATCTGGTGCAGAGCGTGCTCGCCGCCCTGCCGTTCGGCCTCGCGAAGTGGCGGCTGATCGGCGAGTCCGCGCGCACGGCCAAGGCGATCGATGCGTGCATCCTCGCCGAGCTCACCGCGCGCCGCGCCGGCACGGTCGCCAACGATGGCGCGCTCGCTCACCTGATGGCCCCGCGGCTCGATGGCACCATCGCCACGGATCGCGAGCTGCGCGATCAGCTGGTGACCCTGATCTTCGCCGGGCACGAGAACGTGGCGACCACGCTCGCGTGGACGTTCGAGCGCCTGCTCCGCCACCCCGCCGCGCTCGCCGAGCTGCAGACCCGGCGCGACGCGCGCTACCCCGATGCCGTGCTGATGGAGGCGATGCGCCAGCGGCCCGTGATCGCGGAGGTCGTCCGCGAGCTCGCGGCGCCGTTCGAGCACGGAGATCACGCGCTCCCCGCCGGGACCCACCTCTCGGTTGCGATCGCCGCGCTCCACATGCGCGCGGATCTGTTCGGAGACCCGGAGGTGTTCCGCCCCGAGCGGTTCCTCGACGACGCGAGCGCCAGCTGGACCACGCCCGACGCCGCGATCTATCACCCCTTCGGCGGCGGTGCGCGGCGCTGCCTCGGCGCGGAGCTCGCGATGCTCCAGATGCGGACGATCCTCACGCAGGTGATCGCGCAGGCCGAGCTGCGCGCCCCGGATCCCGCGAGTGAGCGAGGCGTCAGCAACGGCATGACCGTCGGCCCGCACCGCGGCACGATGGTCGTCATGGAGCGGCGCGCATGACGCGGGTGCTGGTCGACCAGCCCGTCGTGGTGACGGGTGCGGGGAGCGGCATCGGCCGCGCCACGGCGATCGCCTTCGCACGGGCCGGGGCGCGGCTGGCCGTGTGCGACATCGATCAGGCGCGCCTCGACGACGTGGCACGTGCGCTCGGGGATCGGCTGATGATCGCCGATCGCGTCGACGTCGCCGATCGCGCCCAGATGGCCGCGTTCGCCGCCCACCTGCACCGCGAGGTCCGCGCCGCGCACGTCGTGGTCAACAACGCCGGCGTCTCCGTCGGCGGCCCGTTCCTCGACACCTCGCTCGATGACTGGGACTGGCTGCTCGGCGTCAACCTGCGTGGGGTCGTCCACGGCTGTCACTTCTTCGTCCCGAACATGGTCGCCGCAGGCGCGGGTGGCCAGGTCATCAACCTGTCCAGCATCCTCGGCCTCTACGCCGCGCCCGACGTCAGCGCGTACGTCGCCAGCAAGTTCGCGGTGCGGGGCTTCTCGGGGGCGCTCCGCGCCGAGCTCGCGGTCCATGGCATCGGGGTCTCCACGATCTGCCCGGGGATGGTGGCCACGGCGATGTGCGAGGACAGCCGGATGGCCGGCGCGATGAGCGCTCGCCGGTTCGAGATCCTGTCCACGTTCCGGGACCGCGGCACCTCGCCGGAGACCGTGGCGGCGGCGATCGTCGACGCGGTCCACGCCAACCCCGTGCTCCGCCCCGTGGGCCTCGATGCCTGGGCGATCCACGCGTTCGGGCGGATCGCTCCGCGCACCGTGGGCCGGGTCGCGCACGCGCTCCAGCGCCGGTTCGGCGGCGCGTAATTCCCGGTGCTCCCGCGAGACCGGACCCGCAGGTTGCGGATCGCTCGCAGACACCCCGACGGTGCTACGGTGCCCGGGTGCTGATCGCCGCCGAGCGCCTGTTGCTGCGGATCCGCCAGGTGCCGTCACGCGCCGAGGAGCTGCTCACGCTGCGTCGCCGCGTGCGGGCCGAGCACGCCGTGGTGCCCGGCGACGAGGAGCGCGCCACCGCGCTCGCGATCCGCGAGCTCAAGATCGCGATCTCCGCCGAGCTCGCCGCGGTGACCTCGTGCCACACCTGCTCCACCGGCAAGCCGTGGCCTCGCGGCGCATATGCCGGCGGTGACTGCTGCAGCGGCGTGACCGCGGATGTGTTCGATGACGACGAGGTCGCGGCGCTCGCCCAGGCGGGCACGCGCCCCCGCGATCTCAACGCACCGCGCGGCGAGCACCCCGGGTGCGCGTTTCGTGGCCCGCACGGCTGCACGCTCACCGCGGCCGATCGCCCCGGCCTGTGCGTCCACTACGTGTGCGAGAAGCTCCGCGGGGAGCTGCACAGCCGCGAGGAGCTGGTGCCGATCGAGGACCGCCTCGCCGAGCTCGATCGCCAGATGATGCAGTTCGTCGCGCTGCGCAAGGATCGGCTCGAGCGCGAGCAGCTCGGTGAGCTCGAGGCCGCCCTCGTGAATCGCTAGCGCTGCTGCCGCTTGCGGCCGATCGCCGCGAACCGATCCAGGAGCGGCAACCCGAGCGATGGGAACGGGCGCAGCAGGTGGATCATCGCGGCGCGGTACGCGGGGATGGTCTTGACCAGCCGCGGGCGCGCGACCAGGGACGCGGCGGCATCAGCCACCTCGTCGAGCGACAGCTGCTTGTTCGAGAACAACAGGCTCGCGGCGGCATCGTGCGCGACGGCGCTCGTCATCTCGCCCGCGATCGCATCGGGGAGCAGCGCGCTCACGGTGACCGGCCGCTTCGCGCGACGGAGCTCCGCCGCCAGCGACAGTGAGTACCCGAGCACCCCGTGCTTGGTGGCGCCGTAGACCGCCAGGCCCGGCGTGGGGACGATCGCGGACATCGAGGCGATGTTCAGGATCGTGCCCGCGGACATGCCCTCGATCGCGGCGTGACAGCCCCAGATCACGCCGAGCAGGTTGACCTCGACCATGCGGCGCACCGTGGCGTCGTCGCTGTCCCAGGTGTCGCCCACGGCGAGCACACCGGCGTTGTTGACCCACACGGCGAGCGTGCCCTTGGCGGCGGCGAGGCGCGCGACAGCGCGGTGCGAGTCCGGATCGCGGACGTCCTGCGCCATCCCCGTGCCATCGACGATCGCGGCCGTGACGTGGGCCGCGCCCTCGTCGATGTCGGTGCAGATCACGTGGTGCCCGGTGCGCGCGAGGCGCTCGGCGATCTTGCGCCCGAGGCCTCGCCCCGCTCCGGTGACGACGGCGACGGTGGTCACGGTGCGAACGCCACGGCATGAGGCTACACGATCTGCTAGCGTGCGCGCGTGACCTTCGATGTCGTCGTCGCTGCAGATCTCGAGTGGGGCATCGGCAAGGCCAACGGTCTGCCGTGGCCCAAGCTGTCGGGCGATCTCGCGCACTTCAGGCGCGTGACCTCGGCGGCGCCCGAGGGCACGCGCAACGCCATCGTCATGGGGCGCAAGACCTGGGAGTCCGCCGAGGTCAAGGGCCGGCCGCTCCCGCGGCGCCTCAATGTCGTGATCAGCCGGAGCGTGCTCCTGCTGCCCGAGGGTGTGCTCGCGGCACGTTCGCTCGACGAGGCGCTCGCGTCTGCCGCGGCCGCCGCGAACATCGCCACCACGTTCGTGGTCGGCGGTGCGCAGATCTTCCGCGACGCGTTCGATCACCCCGCCCTCCGCTACGTCTACCTGACCCGGGTGCTCGGCGGGTTCGGCTGCGACACGCACATCCCCGATCTCGATGCCAAGGGCCTGACGCCGGCGGCCTGGGACGGCGCGTGCGAAGGTGACGACAACGGCGTCCGCTACCAGATCCAACGGCTCGCGCGCTAGGCTAGACCATGCGACCCCTGCTGCGGCCCATGCGTCCCGTGCTGCTCGTGCTCGTGCTGCTCGCGTTCGTGGTCGTCGCGGGGTGCAAGACCGACGATGCCGCGAAGCCCGCGGCGAAGTCGGAGCCACCGGCTGCGCGCACATCCCCCGCTGCGCCCGCCTCGACACCGGCGCAAGCCCCTCCCCCACCCGACGCCCCGGCGCCTCCCACGAAGTCCGAGCAGGCCCTCGGCAAGCGCGCCGAGTTCTTCGGCAAGCTGAGCGAGCTCGCCAAGCGCGACGA
>JAYVRN010000659.1:0-14017 GCA_043776275.1 Myxococcales bacterium
GATCGTGGCGATGCGCCTCTGCAAGCCGCCCGCGCCGTTCTCGGCCTCCACGACGGACCGGGTCGTGTTCCTCGCCGGCTCGATCGACCAGGGCCATGCCGACGACTGGCAGTCCTCGATCGCTGCCGCGCTTGGCGATCTCGACGTCGTGGTGCTCAATCCGCGACGCCATGCGTGGGATCCGACGTGGGTCCAATCGATCGAGAATCCAGCGTTCCGCGGCCAGGTGACGTGGGAGCTCGATGGACTCGAGCGCGCGGATCGGATCGCGCTGTGGCTCGCGCCTGGCAGCCAGGCACCGATCACCCTGCTCGAGCTCGGCCTCCACGCGCGTGGTGGCAAGCTCGTCGTCGGGTGCCCGCCGGGGTTCTGGCGGCGCGGCAATGTCGAGGTCGTCTGCGAACGGTTCGCGATTCCGCTGATCGCTGGCTGGAACGAGTTCGTCGCAGCCGTGCGCGCAGCGCTATGAGGGCGAGCCGCGACTCTCAGCCGCGGCCGACCGCGAAGTACTGGCTCTTCGGGTGCGCGAAGTACAGGCCCGAGACCGAGGCCGTCGGGTACATCGCGAAGCTCTCCGTCAGCGAGACGCCGTGGTGCGCGGCGTTGTCGAGCAGCTGGAACAGGGTGCCCTTCGGGGCGTGGTCCGGGCACGCGGGATAGCCGAACGCGGGGCGGATGCCGCGATAGGTCTCCGCGAGGATCTGCGCCGACGTGAGGTTCTCGGTCGCGCCGTAGCCCCACTCGAGCCGCACGCGCTTGTGCAGCCACTCGGCCGAGGCCTCGGCGAGGCGGTCGGCGAGCGCCTTGGTCATGATCGAGGAGTAGTCATCGTGATCGCGCTCGAACGTGGCGGCGAGCGCATCGGTGCCGAGGCCCGCCGTGGTGATGAACGCACCGAGATGATCGGTGGTGCCGACGGGGGCGATGAAGTCCGCGAGCGAGAAGCAGACCTCCTTGTCCTCGCGCTGCCGGGGCATCGGAAACGTGGCGAGCTGCTGCGAGCCGGAGGCGTCGAACACGAGGAGGTCCTCGTCGGCCGAGTTGGCGCGGAAGAAGCCGTAGGTCGCGCGGGCCACGAGGAGCTTCTCCGCGACGATGCGCTTCATCAGCGCCTGGCCATCGGCGAAGACTTTTCGGGCGGCGTCGCCCTTCTTCGGATCGTCGAGGATCGCGGGATAGCGGCCGGAGAGCTCCCAGGTGTGGAAGAACGGCGACCAGTCCACCCACGGCAGCAGCTCCTCGAGCGGGATCTCGACGTTCCGCGTGCCGAGGAACGCGGGCGTGGGGATCTCGGCGGGCGTGAAGGCGAGCTTGGGCTTGCGGGCGCGCGCATCCTCGAGCGTCAGCAGCGGGCGCTTCTGCGACGTGTGGTGAGCTTCGCGGAGTGCGTCCTGCTTGGTGGAGACCTCGGCGAGGTACCGGGCCTTGTCGGAGGACAGCAGCTTGTTCATCACGCCGACGGCGAGCGACGCGTCGGGGACGTGCACGGTGGGGCCCGCATAGGCGGGCGCGACCTTGACGGCGGTGTGCTTGCCCGACGTGGTGGCGCCGCCGATCAGGAGCGGCATCGTCATCCCGCGCCGGGTCATCTCGGTGGCGACCGAGATCATCTCGTCGAGCGACGGGGTGATCAGGCCCGAGAGGCCCACCATGTCCACGCCGAGCTCGATCGCGGTGTCGAGGATCTTGTGCTGCGGGACCATCACGCCGAGATCCGTGACCTCGTAGCCGTTGCAGCGCAGGACCACGGCGACGATGTTCTTGCCGATGTCGTGGACGTCGCCCTTGACGGTGGCGATCACCATCTTGCCCTTTGCCGTCGTCACGCCCGAGGCGCGCTTCTCGGCATCCATCAGGGGCTCGAGGATCGCCACGGCCTTCTTCATCACGCGGGCGGACTTCACCACCTGCGGCAGGAACATCTTCCCGGCGCCGAACAGCTCGCCGACGATGTTCATGCCGTCCATCAGCGGACCTTCGATGATCGCGAGGGGCTTGGGATAGGTGGTGAGGGCCTCGGCGACATCTTCGTCGATGAAGTCCGTGATGCCGTTGACGAGGGCGTGGGCCATCCGCTTGCCGAGCGGCTCCTTGCGCCACAGCAGCTCGTCCTCCTTGCGCACGGTCTCGCCGCTGAAGCTCGCGGCGAGCACGAGGAGACGCTCGGTGGCATCGGCGCGGCGGTTGAGGACGAGATCCTCCACATGCTCGCGGAGGAGTGGATCGATGTCGTCGTAGACCGCGAGCTGGCCGGCGTTGACGATCGCCATGTCGAGGCCGGCCTTGATCGCGTGATAGAGGAACACGGCGTGCATGGCCTCGCGCACGCGCGGCGAGGTGCGGAACGAGAACGAGAGGTTCGAAACGCCGCCCGAGACCTTGGTCCCGGGGAGCTCGGCCTTGATCCGACGGACCGCGTCGATGAAGTTCACCGCGTAGGCATCGTGCTCCTCGATGCCGGTGCCGATCGTCAGGATGTTCGGATCGAAGATGATGTCCTCGGCGGGGAACCCGACCTGCTCGGTGAGGATCTTGTACGCGCGGTGTGCGATCACCAGGCGGTGGTCCACCGAGGTGGCCTGGCCGGTCTCGTCGAACGCCATCACGACGACGGCGGCGCCGAACCGGCGGACGATCTTGGCCTGGCGGATGAACGACTCCTCGCCCTCCTTGAGCGAGATCGAGTTGACGACGCCCTTGCCCTGCAGGCACTCGAGGCCGGCCTCGATCACCGAGAACTTGGAGGAGTCCACCATCACCGGGATCTTGGCGATGTCGGGCTCGGCGGCGATCAGGTTCAGGAACCGGCGCATCGCGGCGACACCGTCGAGCATGCCCTCGTCCATGCACACGTCGAGGATGTTCGCGCCACCCTCCACCTGCTGGCGCGCGACCGCGACGGCCTCGTCGTACTTGTCGTCCTTGATCAGCCGGCGGAACGCCGCGGAGCCAGTGACGTTCGTGCGCTCGCCCACGACCACGAAGTTGGTCTCCGGCGTGATGGTCAGCGGCTCGAGGCCGGACAGGCGCATGAAGCGCGACGGCGTGGCGATCGTGCGGCGCGGGACGTCGGCGACGATCTTCGCGATCGCCGCGATGTGCTCGGGGCGCGTGCCGCAGCAACCGCCGACGAGGTTCAGCATGCCCTCGCGCGCGAAGCTGCCGAGGACCTTGGCCATGTGCTCGGGGGTGTCGTCGTAGCCGCCGAACTCGTTCGGGAGGCCGGCGTTGGGATAGCAAGCGACGCGCATGCCCGCGGAGCGCGCGAGCTCGGCGACGTGCGGGCGCATGTCGTCGGCGCCGAGCGCGCAGTTGATCGAGACGGCGAGGAGGTTCGCGTGGGAGATCGAGTTGTAGAACGCCTCCACCGTCTGGCCGGAGAGCGTGCGGCCGGAGCGATCCGGGATCGTGACGCTCGCGATCACCGGGACCTTGCGTACGCCCTCGGCGAACAGCTCCTCGAACGCGTAGAGCGCGGCCTTGCAGTTGAGCGTGTCGATGTGGGTCTCGGTCAGGATCAGATCCACGCCGCCCTCGATCAGGGCGCGCGCCTGCTCGGCGAACGTATCGACGAGCTGGCGGAACGTGACCGCGCGAGCGCCGGGATCGTTGACGTCGGGAGACAGCGAAGCGGTCTTCGTGGTGGGCCCGATCGAGCCCGCGACCCAGCGGGGCTTGCCGTCCGCCTTCTCCGCGCGCTCGGCAGCGCGACGGGCCGCCGTCGCGCCGGCGATGTTGATGTCGCGAACCGCGCCCTCGAGCCCGTAGTCAGCGAGAGCGAGCGCGGTGCCGGTGAACGTGTTGGTCTCGACGATGTCCGCGCCGGCCATCAGGAAGGCGAGGTGGATGTCCTCGATCGCCTGGGGCTGGGTCAGCGCGAGAAGATCACTGCAGCCCTTGAGGGAGTGCGTGTGGTCGCGAAAGCGCTCGCCCCGCCACTGGGATTCCTCTGAAAGTCCGAGGGCCTGGATCATCGTGCCCATCGCGCCGTCGAGCACGACGATGCGGCGATCGAGGGCATCGAGGAGGCGGTCCACGGACGACATCTGCGCCTGATTACCACCGTTTGCGACGCTTCGCTATGCGACCGGGATCCGGTACCGTGGAGGCTTGGTGCGTGGGCTTGTATGGGTTCGAGCGGTCGGCCTGATCTGCGCCGTGGGGGGCTGCCGGTTCGGCTTCGATGCGTCGACCCGTGCGGATGCGGCGGGCGACGATGACGGTGATGCCCCGGCGAACGGTGACGCGGCGCCCGATGGCGTGCCCGATGCCGCCCCCGATGCCGTTGCCACGCCTGATGCCAGTGCCCTGACCTGCCCGACGGGCTACCTCCCGCTCGCCGGCGAGACCTCGATGTACAAGGCCATCACCACCACCGACGCGTGGCTCGCAGCCGAGCAGGCCTGTGAGACCGACGGCACGCACCTCGTCGTCATCGACACGGCGAGCGAGCTGGCGATGATGGTCGCGCTGATCCCCGTGCAGAACCTGTGGGTCGGCGTCACCGATCGCAAGGTGATCGGGCAGTGGCTGAAGGTCACCGGTGGCGTGGCGGCCTATCTGCCCTGGAACACGGCCGAGCCGGATGCCGCCAACCTCGAGTGCGTGCAGCTCAGTGGCGTGACCACAAAGCTCGGAGACCAGGGCTGCAGCTCGGGGCGGCGGTATGTCTGCGAGTGTGACGGCGCGCCCGCCATGCCCTCGACCTACTAAGACGTTGTAGAGTCCGCGCGATGTCCGAGCAGATCCTCGACTCCATCCTCGACGCCTGCGGTCACACGCCCCTCGTGCGGCTCGCGCGCATCGGCAAGGGCCTCCCCGGCGAGCTCCTCGCGAAGTGCGAGTTCCTGAACCCCGGCGGCTCCGTCAAGGACCGGATCGGCATCCGCATGCTGATGGATGCGGAGCGCTCGGGCCGGATCAAGCCGGGTGACACGCTGATCGAGCCGACGAGCGGCAACACCGGCATCGGCATCGCGATGGCAGCGGCCGTGCGCGGCTACCGCGTGATCATCACGCTGCCCGAGAAGATGTCGCAGGAGAAGCAAGTGGTCCTCGAGGCGCTCGGCGCCGAGATCATTCGCACCCCGACCGAGGCCGCGTGGGATTCGCCCGAGAGTCACATCGGTGTCGCGCGGCGGCTCAAGGAGATCATCCCGAACTCCCACATCCTCGATCAGTACTCGAACCCCTCGAACCCGATCGCGCACGAGGAGGGCACCGGCCGCGAGATCCTCGATCAGTGTGGCGGCAAGGTCGACGCGGTGGTGATGACGGCGGGGACCGGCGGCACGATCACCGGCGTCGCGCGCGTGATCAAGCGCGAGCTGCCGAGCTGCAGGATCGTCGGCGTGGATCCCGAGGGCTCGATCCTCGCCGGCCCCGGCGAGATCAAGAGCTACAAGGTCGAGGGCATCGGCTACGACTTCATTCCCGACGTCCTCGATCGGCGCCTGGTCGATCAGTGGATCAAGTCCAACGATCGCGAGTCGTTCCTGGTCGCGCGCCAGCTGATCCGCCAGGAGGGCCTGCTGTGCGGCGGCTCCTCGGGCTCCGCGGTGTGGGCCGCGATGCAGGTCTCGCGCGAGCTCGGGCCGGGCAAGCGCGTGGTCGTGCTGCTCGCGGACTCGATCCGCAACTATCTCTCGAAGTTCGTCGACGACAAGTGGATGCGCCAGCAGGGCTTCGTCAAGGGCGACTGGGAGGTCGGCACGGTGGGCGATGTCGTCCGCGCGCTGCCGCGTCGCGACGTGATCTCGCTCGATCTCAACGACAAGGTCGGCCGGGCCACCGAGCGGTTCAAGGAGCACGGGATCTCGCAGATGCCGGTGCTCGATCAGGGCAAGCTCGCCGGGATCCTCACCGAGAGTGATCTCCTGCACCACCTGGTCTCCGGCCGGGCGACCAAGGACACGATCACGGCCGAGATCATGGAGCGCAAGGTCGTGACGGTGGGCCTCAATGCCAGCTCGAGCGAGCTGCCGCGGATCTTCGAGCGCGGCGAGGTGGCGATCGTCGTCGACGATCAGCGCTCGGTGATCGGGATCGTCACGAAGATGGATCTGATCGAGATGCTCGCGGCGCGCAAGAATCAGCTGCCCGCATGACCGCCTCGACTGGCTCGACCAATTCGCGAGCGTAATCGCGCTCACGGGTTCAGAACGAATTGCGCACGATCGTGCGCGGTGAGTTCTGCAGGGACCCTCACTTCCATGCTGGCGCGAGGTTTTCGATCTCGGCTATAGGAACTGCGGTTTCATGATGGCGCGGGCGACGTCCTTCGAGAGGATCGGCGAGTACCGGATCGAGCGGCTGTTGACGCGCTCGGCCTCGTGTACGGAGTACCGCGCGGAGCACCTCGTGCTGCCGCGGCGTGCGGTGCTGAAGGTCCTGGCGCCGAACGCGGCGCCGGTGCTCGTGCTGCGCGAGGCGTGCATCCTCGAGGCGCTGCACCACCCCGGCGTGGTGCGCGTGTACGAATCGGGTCTCCTGCCAGATCGGCGCCCCTGGTTCGCGCGCGAGCTGGTCGAGGGCATCACGGTCGCCAGCTCGCTGGCACCGGGCGCGATCGATCGCACGGACATCATCGCGCTGATCCGCGATCTCGGCGAGGTGCTCGCCCACGCGCACTACCGCGGCATCGTCCACGCCAACCTGCGCCCCGACAAGGTCATGCTCACGGGGCGCCATCGCGGCTACCCGGTGTGCATCACCGACTGGAGCGATGCGCGCACCCACGATGCCGCGGCGATGCCCCACACACCCTCGGTGGCGTCCTGGTACTACACGGCGCCGGAGGTGGCGTGCGGCGATGCGATCGATGACCGCGCGGACGTGTTCTCGCTCGGGGTGATCGCGTACCGCCTGCTGACCGGTGTACTGCCGTTCGAGGGCCACATCGCCACCGCGCTCGATGGCACCACGCAGCACGCGCCCACCGAGCTGCGCTGCCCCGATGCGCCGCGCGAGCTGACGACCATGGTCGATCAGATGCTCGCGTACGATCGCTGGGATCGTCCGAGCGCGAGCGAGGTCCACCAGGATCTGACGTGGCTCGCCGAGGCGCTCGCCGTGCCCACCCGCGGCCTCCGGATCCGCCGCCCGCGCTGGACGCCGCCGCTCGATTTCACGCCGCACGATCGTCTCCGCGATCCCGAGCTCGAGGTCGAGACGGTGATCGAGCCCGACGACGCGTAGGTCTATCGCCCGATCAGATCGACCAGCTCGAGCAGCTCGTCGAGCAACGCCTCCGCGGTGGCGTGCGTCCCGGCGAGCCCCGATCCACACACCGTGATCGCCGCGTGGTCGCCATCATCGATCACGGTGATCACGCAGGCGCCCAGCCGATCTCCGGCGGAGGCCAGGCGCGCGGGCGAGGACACGGCGCACGCGGGCCCGAGGGGAAACTCGACGCGGATCCGCGACAGACACGCGCGCCCTCCGACGACCTCCGCGAGGCGATCGAGCCACCGCGGCCGTGCCGTGGAGAACGCCGCGCGCTTCCAGGTCAACGACAGCGGGGTGGCGCGTGCAGCGGCGAGCAGCCGTGCGCACAGCCCGCGGCCCGCGGCCTCGCGCGTGATGATCGCACGCGCACGCGCCTCGAATGCCTCGAAGGGCTCGGGCTCGTCGTCCTCGAACCGCACCGACATCGTCGAGGGCACCACGCGCCGGCGACGCCGCAGCGGATCTTCTCGCTCGCCCGGTGCTACCGGGATCTGGAACGTGGGGGAGAACCGCACGCCGGTGCGCTGGGTCGCGCGATGCAGTGCGCGGCCGAGCGCGTACGCGAGCGGGAGGGCACGCGGGGCAGGCGAGGGGAGGGCCCGCCACACGATCCCGAGCGGGACGCGCTCCGCGACCTCCGCGAGGGCGGGGATCCGATCGTTCGTGGTGCCGCGCGGTGCGCGTGGATAGAGCCGCTGGTGGTGCGCTGCGACGCGCGAGGCGAGCCACGCGTGACCGTAGCCATCGATCGCGAGGTGACACGTGGACACCACGGTGAGCCCCCCGGCCCGGCCGACGCCGAGCCACGGGCCCGCCTCGCCCTGCCAGGCACGACGGTGGCCGTGGCGTGCGGTCGCGAGCGGCTCCTCGCCGATGGAGATGCAGACGAACGGCACGCCGGCGATCGGTGTCGGTGTCGGTGTTGGCTCCGGCTCGGCGAGCGCGAGGCGGCGTGCGAGCGGCTCCTCGTCGGCGATGTCGTCCGCGAGGATCGCGACGATGCAGCGATCGCCGATCGCGAACGCGGCGAGCTGCAGCGGACTAGCGATCGTCTGCGCGAACGAGCCCGCGGCGCGCCGGATCGTGACGGCGAGCGGCTGATCGGGGAGCTCGCCATCGAGCTCGCGGATCGCGGCGCGGGCGGCATGGGCCGAGGCGATCGCATCGCGGATCGCGTCGAGCGGCGCGGGCGAGGCCAGCCCGATGAAGGTGTCCGCCGTCGGGGCGGCGTCGGAGATCATGTACGCGGAGCGCGGGCGCAGCGGCTCCGCGGCGGCGGCCCCACCGGCGACCAGCCACCACGCGGGTTGCACATCGACCTCGGCGATCGCGGCGAGCTCGCCGTGGAGCTCGGAGGTGCGGCGGGCCCAGCCCTTCATGCGAGCTCCAGGAGGTACACTGGCTGGATCGGATCGGCGCGCAGCGAGCGGCGCGTGAACCCCGCGGCGGCGGCGAGCTCCGCGATCATGCGCGCTGGCGGCGCGGTGCGGAGCACCAGCGGGCCGAACGCGTGACGCAGCAACGCCGAGCCGAGGCCGCGCGCGTGGGTCGCGACCCGCACGGGATCCGCCTCGGGATCGAGCTCGACGATGATAAGGCGATCCGTGACCACGCGACGGAGCTCGCGGAGCGTCTGGGCGCGGTCGCGGACGTGGCGGATCGACGACAGGCACACCGCGACGTCGATCGAGCGGTCGGCGAACGGCAAGGCCTCACCGCAGGCGCGGATCACCCCCGGCGTCCCGGCAAAATCCCGGCTCGGGTCGACGGCGAGGACGCACAGGGCCGGGTGTCGGGCCCGGGCGCAGGCGCTGAAGGTGGCCGGACCGCAGCCCAGATCGAGGAGCCTGCGGGCCCCAGAGAGGTCCAGCCCGTCGAGCAGGCGCTCGTCGAGGTCGCCGAACGCCGGGCGCTCCGACCGGGCGTACCGGCGGGCGCTTCCCCCCTCGAAGGGGTGGCGAAACAGCAGCCGGTCGACGAGGTTGAGGAACACCTGCGTGATGTTTGCCTCGGCGTTGGGCCCGACCGCAATGGTTTGCCTCCAAAGCTCGGACCTGGGGTGATAGGTTCGCGCCACTTCGGGGGTAGTTGTATGCAGAAGCTCGCCTTCCTCGGCCTCGGCCTCGGCCTCGTCCTGTTCGCCGCTTGCGGCGATGACGGCAACTCGTCGGGCATCCCCGATCAATGCAACCCGATGGGCGGTGAGGGGTGTCTCCTCCCCTGGCCTTCGGCGAGCTACGAAAAGACCGATGCGAAGTCGGTCACCGGGTTCCGCGTTGATCTGCCGGTCACGGCGATGCCGACCAACGAGGACGGCCAGGCAGTGGAGCCCGATGCGTTCAATCGCGCCGATGGCTTCTCGCTGACCGGGCCGATGCTCGTCGCGTTCCCGACCGGCGTGTCGGCCGTGGGCCTGCCGACGTTCAAGAACCCCGATGAATCGCTCGCGGCGACCTCGCCGATCGCGCTGATCGATATCGATCGCGGTGAGCGCACGCCGTTCTTCGCGGAGGTCGATCAGAACACCGCCGACGTCGCGAAGCGCGATCTGATCATCCGTCCGCTGGCGCGGCTCAAGCCCGGCACCCGCTACGTCGTCGCGATCCGGAGCGGCGTCAAGGCCGCCGATGGTGGCGAGCTGACCCCGTCGCCGGGGTTCGAGGCGCTCAAGGCGGGCAAGGACTTCAGCCACCCGCGGTTCGCCGAGATCAAGAAGCGCTGGCCGGCGTACTTCGACAAGCTGGCCACGATGGGCATCGCGAAGGATGACCTCGTGCTCGCCTGGGACTTCGTCACGGCCTCCGACGAGTACATGCGCTCGGACCTGACCACGATGCGCGCGCAGGCGTTGCCGGCGATCGGCACCAATGGCGCGAACCTCACGTTCGCCATCAAGTCCACCGAGCCGAACCTGGCGACGACGTACAAGCGCTACCTCGGCACGTACAAGTCTCCGGACTTCTTGACCGCGGGCGAGACCGATCCCTCGATCATCCGTCGCGACGCAGACGGCCTGCCGGTGATGCAGGGCATGCGCGATGCGCAGTTCGCCGCGATCGTCCCCAACTGCGTGACCAACGGGACCATGCCGTTGCCGCGCCCCACGATCATCTTCGGCCACGGCCTGTTCGGCTCCGCCAAGGAGTACCTGAACGATGACTTCGTCGGGAAGCTCGCCGAGCAGGACTGCTTCGTGATCATCGCCGGTGACTTCATCGGCCTGTCGTCTCGTCAGCTCCAGCTCGCGCCGCTCGCGGTCAACGACATGAACCGCGCGCGCGAGATCAGCGAGAAGCTCGGCCAATCGGTGATCGACTTCATCTCGCTCGAGAACGTGACGCGCGGCCCGATGGCGAGCTCGGCCGAGTTCAAGTTCAACGGCCAGTCCGTGATCGACCCGGCCAACACGTTCTACGTCGGTGGATCGCTGGGCGGGATCATGGGCAACACGATCATGGCGTACGACCCGAACTTCAAGAAGGGCGTGCTCGCCGTCCCCGGCGGCAACTGGTCGATGCTGTTCGAGCGCTCCGCGGCGTGGTTCGCGCTGCTCGGCGCGGCGCAGGGCAGCTACCGCGATCCGGCGGTCTACCAGCTCGTGGTCGCGGCGCTCGGCTGGGCGATGGAGCCCTACGATCCGATCACCACCGCGGCGCACGTGATCAAGGACCCGCTGTTTGGTCAGCCCGCGAAGGACATCCTGATCTGGTACACGATCGGCGACTGCCTCGTGAACAACATGACGACCGAGATGGTCGCGCGTGAGATGGGGATCAAGATCCTCGGGCCCTCCGTGAAGCAGCCGTGGCACCTGCCCTCGGTCGAGGGGCCGCTGACCAGCGGCGTGACGATCTACGACGCGCACCCCACGCCGCTGCCGCCGGATACCAACCAGCCTCCGTCCGAGGACAACGGCACGCACTCCGGCATCAACAAGAAGCCGCCCGCGCTGCGCCAGATCAAGCAGTTCCTGTTTCAGAACCAGGTCGTCGACGAGTGCAAGGTCGCGGGCGTCCCGGTTGCGTGTGACTGCGCCGTCGCTGGCGCGTGTGACTGAGGAGCCCCATGCGCCTGCTGCCCTGCATCATCGTCGTCGCCTCGTTCACCGCCTCGTTGACCGCCGCGTGCGGCCCGTCGTCTCGCAAGACCGGCGATGACGACGGCATCGATGCCGAGGTCCCCGAGTGCAACGAGGGCACTCACCGCTGCAACTCCAGCACCTACGAGGTCTGCGCCTTCGGCACCTGGGTGACGCAGGAGGAGTGCCCGGTCGCGTGCAACGAGACGCTCGGCTGCGTGCTGTGCAGCCCGGGCAACAACGTCTGCGAGAGCGGCAACGTCCACAGCTGCACCCCCGCCGGCCAGGTCGGTCCGGAGACCATGGCGTGCACCGGCTCGAACATCTGTCAGGGCGGCGCGTGCGTCGATGCCTGCATGGATGCGGCGATGAAGCGCAGCTACACTGGCTGCGAGTACTGGGCCGCGGATCTCGACAACGCCGTCGAGGTGGTCGGTACGCCGAGCGGGATCTTCGGGTGCTCGCTCGCGGCCGCGGGCTCGGTCCAGCGCACGCTCGACGTGTGCAAGATGGGCAGCACGCTCGCGGGCCTGTGCGATCCGCCCGGGAATACGTGCCCTTCAGGCTTCGCGTGTCAGTCCACCTCGGTGTGCGTGCTCGATGCGCAGCACTCGCCGTACGCGATCGTCGTGTCGAACCCGCAGGCGCGCGCCGTCGATGTCACGGTCACCGCGGGCTCGGGGCAGACGTTCACCAAGTCGATCGCCGCGGGCCAGGTGCTGGCGCTGCAGCCGCAACAGAACGGCGTTCCGGACGCCTCGCTCGACGGCACCGCGCTCGAGCACAAGGCCTACAAGGTCGTGTCCACGCTGCCGGTCGTCGCGTACCAGTTCAACCCGCTCGACAACGCGAACGTGTTCTCGAACGATGCCTCGCTCCTCGTCCCCCGCGCCGCGTTCGACATCGAGTACTACGCGATGAGCTTCGCGACCTCGAACCGCCGGATGCCGGCACCGGGCAATCACAACTATCACGGCTATCTCAGCGTGGTGGCGTGGCAGGACAACACGCAGATCGAGGTCACCCCGACCGCCACGGTCGAGGCCAGCGCCACGCAGGCCACGATCGCGGCCGGCACGCCCACCACGTTCACGCTCAACGCGTTCGACGTGCTCACCCTCGAGGCGATCGCCGGTGGGGACCTCACCGGCAGCAAGATCAAGTCGCTCAACGCGACCACCACGTTCGGCGTGTTCGGCGGTCACGAGGCGATGGGCTTCGGCGAGACGATGGCGCCCGACACCACGCACACCGCCGGGCCGTGCTGCGCCGATCACATCGAGGAGATGATGTTCCCGACCTCGACGTGGGGGAAGACCTTCGCGATCGCGCGCAGCCAGAGCCGCGGCGCCAACGAGCCGGACATGCTGCGGATCATGGCGCAGAAGCCGGGCACGATGATCACGTTCAACCCGCCGGTGCCCGGCGCGAGCTGCGCGAACCTCGGCCCCGGGCAGTCGTGCCAGGTCAAGATCGCCGTCGATACCTCGCTGCAGTCCAACGAGCCGGTCCTCGTCGGCCACTACCTCGAGTCGGCGATCTGGCAGGACCCGTTGTTCGGCAACGCGATCGGCGAGGGCGATCCCTCGATGGCGATCGCCGTGCCGACCGAGCAGTACCGCACCGACTACACCGTGCTGGTCCCGGCCGCGTACGCGAAGAACTTCCTGACCATCTCGGCGCCGTCCAACGGTGCGGTGCTCGTGGATGGGCAGCCGGTGACGATGACGCCGTTCGCGGGCGGCGCCTATCGGGCGAACCGCACCATGGTCGCGGCGGGGCAGCACAAGATCTCGTGCCCGGCGACCTGCGGCGTCCTGGTCTATGGCTACGGCGACGCGGTCTCGTACATGTTCGCCGGCGGTCTCGATCTCAAGCAGATCGTGATCAACTAGCGATCGCGTGGAGGAGCGCGGCGTAGCGCGGCATGCAATCGAAGGTCGGGCGGATGCTGTCGCTGTGCGCCTTTTTCAGAGTTGTCGGTGCCGCATTTTGCGGCAGGCACGCGTGTCATAGCGCGCGTTGACGTGCGGTGTGGGTCTCACACGCCTGTCGCAAAAAGCTGCATGCGACACTTCGCGGGAGTGTCCGGATGCCGGACGTCGATGTAGATCTCGAATCGATCACGATGCCGAAAGTGTTGATCTGAAGTTTTTTTTCGATGCATCGGCGTACAAGAGATCCATGCGCAGGTTGTTGGTGCTGGTGATCGCGGTGGCGGGATGCAACGCAGACGATGTTGGCGCGGCGGAGCCCGCAGCGCGGCCGTGCGCGCAGCTCCGGGACCACGTCGTCGATCTCCGGCTCGTGAGTGCGCACGGCGCGCCAAAGGATCTGGCGACGCACCGCGAGGCGATGCAACGCGCACTCGGTGACGACTTCGTCTCGAGCTGCGAGAAGTCGATGAGCGCATCGCAGATCGAGTGCGGCACCGCCGCGGGCGATCTCGCGGCCGTCTCGGCATGCAGCGCCACCGCGGCGCGCCCGTAGCCACGTTCGAATCGTTCGCAGGAGGTACAGGTATGACGGGGATGACTGGTATGGGGAAGCGTTCGACGTGGAGGCTCGCGTTCGCGCGTGGCATCACCGCGCTGCTGGCGACCATCACGGTGCTCGAGGGCCGATCGATCTCCGCCCCGGCCGACGTGTTCGTGGGGCCGGCGCCGGTGCTCGGCTCAGATCCGCCCAAGGCCGCGGAGCTCAAGACCGGCG
>JAYVRN010000660.1:0-13997 GCA_043776275.1 Myxococcales bacterium
CCGGCCGGGAACTCTCCCGACGCGGGCACGACCCGCACCGCATCGAGCGTGGTGACCGCCGAGAACTGGATCGCCCGCTCCGCGAAGCTGCGCACCTCGAGCTTCTGCATCACCGCCCCCCCGCAGGGCACATCGCCCAGCCCGATCGCTGCTGGAGCGATGCTCAGGCCCGCTGCATCGATACAGATCCCGCGCTCCACGTCGCAACCGCGGCCGACCGGACACAGCGACTCACCGCACGTGACCAGATCGTCGCGGACACAGCCCGCGAGCAGACACGCCACGAGCGCGGCACGCATGAGGCAATCATACAGGGGACGGTTTCAACTTAGACAACTTGCGGCCTCGAACCATGCGAGATCACGTGTTGCCCGGACGGCGTGAGGCCGATCCTCCTGCTCCACGAGGCTGTGCAGAGCGCAGTAGTTGGGCGCTCGGTTGTCGGTGCATGTGATCTCCCGGACTTCGAGATCGCAAGTTGTCCAAGTTGAAACCGTCCCCTGCCGCAGGCGAGCGGCTCGGTTGTCGTTGCATGTGATCTCGCATGCTTCGAGATCGCAAATTGTCTAAGTTGAAACCGTCCCCAACCGTAGCAGCGCGACCTGCAGGTACCGGTCCGACGGCTGCGCGACCAGCGTCGGGTAGTCCGGCGGTAGGCCGCCTTGCTCGAGGATCGCCCCGGTGCGGTTCGCCGTGCGGAGGCCCTTGTGGGCGAGCTTGCCCAGCGCGCCGACGTCCGCCGCGTTGGAGGCGAGCCAGAGCAGGCCGTCGCTGGGGATCACGGCCGCGGCCTTCGCGATCAGGTCCGGGTAGTCGCGGCCCAGGGCCCACGAGACACCGCCCGCGCTGGAGGAGCCGGGGGGATCGATCAGGATGAGGTCGTACTGCTCCTTGTCGCGGGCGGCGCGCGCGAGGAAGCGGGAGGCGTCGCCGGTCTCGAACGTGAAGCGCGGATCCTTGGTGTAGCCCGAGCGTCCGAAGTTCGCCGCGGCCCACGCGTTGACGCCGGCGGAGGTGTCGACCGAGGTCACGGTGGCCGCGCCGGCTCGCGCGGCCGCGACACTGAGGGCGCCCGTGTACGAGAACAGGTTCAGCACCCGCTTGCCCGCGACGAGGCGGCGCAGGCCGAGCCGGTGCTCGCGCATGTCGGTGAACAGGCCGACGTTGAGGCCGCCGAGCGGATGGACCTCGAACGGGATGCCGTGCTCGGTCACCACCGCCGTCTCGGGGACGGTCCCGATCGTGTCCTGTACGACCTCGCTCGCTCCGCCGCGCGCGCGCAGCTTGATCACCGCGCCGTCGAGACGCGCGAAGCCGACGATCGCCTCGGCGAGCTGCTTGCCGAGCGCCCGGAGGCCGTCCGCGTACGCATAGACCACCGCGGTGCGCCCGAGCACATCGCACGCGAAGCCGGGGAGCCCGTCGCCGGCGCCGTGGACGATCCGGTACGCGTGGTCCGGTCCCGGCAGGCCGAGCTGGGTGCGGAGGGCGAGGGCACGCTCCACACGCCAGCCGATCAGCGCACCGTCGATCTTCGGGAAGCCATCGGCGAGGGTGGCGAAGATCCGGAGCCGCGCGTTCTCGGGATCTCCGATGCCGAGCGCGATCTCATCACCGTTCTCGTCGGTGACGCGCACGTGCTCACCCGCGGTGAGGTTGAGCTGCGCGAGGCGCGTGATGTCGAGATCGCGTCCACCGCCGGCGATGAACTGCGATGCGAAGCCAGGGACGGCGACCGACCGCACGGCTACTCGTCGCGCTTGCGCGGGCGCGCGATGCCGTATTCGTCGAGCCGGTTGATCAGGGTACGGCGCGAGATCCCGAGCATCTCGGCGGCCCGCGTCTGGTTGCCGGCACACCGCTCGAGCGCCTCGAGGATCCGCTGCTTCTCGAGCTCGGCCACGGTCGCGCGGACCTGCGTCGGCATGTCGGCGGCGGTCGGCGCGCTGATGCCCATCGGCGGCGGGATCGTGGGCGAGCTCCGGAACCGCTGGCCGGGCGGGCGCTTCTGCGGATCACCCTCGGTGGGGAACCCGACCGTCAGGTGGTGGAGCTCGATCACCGGGCCGGTGGCCAGCAGCACTGCGCGTTCGCACGCGTTGCGCAGCTCGCGGATGTTGCCCGGCCAATCGTGCGACGACAGCCACTGCTTCGCATCGTCGGACAGCGTGAACGACCGGCCGATCGGCCCCGCGGCCGACGCCACGAACTGCTCGGCGAGCGGGATCACCTCATCCTTGCGATCGCGCAGCGGCGGGATCGTGAAGGTTGCCCCGGCGATCCGGAAGAACAGGTCCCTCCGGAATCGGTTGGCCTCGACCTCGGCCTGCAGATCCTTCGACGTCGACGAGATGAACCGAATGTCCACCGCGCGCGCGCGCGCCGAACCGATCCGCCGTACCGCGGTGTCCTCGAACACGCGGAGCAACTTCTGCTGCAGCGCCTCGGGCAGCTGGTCGACGTCCGACAGGAACGCGGTGCCGCCATCGGCTGCTTCGAGCATGCCGGGCTTGCCGGTCTGGTCACTGCCGAACAGCTCGGCCTCGAGCAGTGGCTCGCTGATCGCGCTGCAGTTGATGCGGACGAACGAGGCCGGGCGCCGCGGCGACATCTCGTGGATGCGCTCCGCGAACCGCTCCTTGCCCACGCCGGTCTCGCCCACGATCATCACCGCGAGCCTGCCGATCGCGATCCGCGCCGCCGATTGCTCGAGCGCGGCGAGCTGGCTCGACTTGGCCGCGGTCTCCCGGCGCGATCCCGCGCGGTGCTGCACCATCACGGTCACCGCGCCGACCAGGAACGGCACGCCGATCGTCAGCTTGGTCGCCGTGTTCGGCGCGAGGCGCGTCCCATCCACGGTGGTCCCGTTCGAGCTCCCGACATCCTCGATGCCGACCTCGGGCGCGAGCAGGAGGTTCGCGTGGTGGCGCGACACCGATCCGGAATCGATCACCACGTCGCACTTGCTCGCACGACCGATCGTCAGCGTTCCGGAACCCGGTAGCGGAACCACCTGCAGCGCGGCGCCATCGATCACCAGGAGCACCCGGTCACCGAACGGCGCTTCGCGATCGATCTGTTCGGTCGTGGCGCCAGTCTCGTCGTCGATCACCCGGCTAGGGTACGCGACCCCGGGAGCGAACGGCAACTCAGCGGGCCGGCTTGTGCTTGCAGCTGGTCGGCGCGGCGTCGAGCCGGGTGCCCGTGACGCGGAGCGGGACCCGGCACTCGATGTCGGCGAGGATGGCCGCGACCGGGCGGGTGTCTCGAGGTATATCGATCAGGGCGAGCGTCTCGCCCACGGTCTCGAGCCGCCCGTCCGCGGTGAACGCCGCCCCGAATGCCCCCCGGAGGAACTCCAGGTTCCACACGAGGTTGTCACCGGTGGCGCGCTCCCACACCGTCAGGGTGCCGCGGCTGGTCCGCAGGACGAGATCGCCTCCTGCATCGAGGATCGCGGCCACGCCATACGACTCCACCGGTTCGAAGCGGCGGACGATCTCGGCGGTGCTCCCGTCCAGGATCAGGGTCGCGCCGTTCGCGAGGTGCGCCGAGACATACCGGCCATCGGCCGAGGGCGACAGGAACTGCACGCCGTCACCGGCGCTGACCCGCGCGAGCTCGCGGCCGCCACGGTAGAGCGCGATCGTGGTCTTGCCGCCGATCATCACCCCTCCACGCGCGAGGGCGATCGCTCCGGTCGGCTCGGGCAGCGCCACGATCTGCTCCCACGCCTTGGTCGAGAGGGTCAGGCGCATCAGCCGCTGTGCGGTGTCCTCGCCGGTCACCACCAGCAAGTGGTCCGCATCCTCGAACGCGACAGGTCCGCTCTGGGCTTCTGGCGCCGTCGCGAGCACGGCACCCTTCGCATCGAACACCGTCAGCTCCTTGCCCACTACCGCAGCGCGCTGCGATCCGGCGTCGAGCGCCGCGAACTGGAGCGCGTGGTCGTGGACCACGCCGAGCAGGTGGCGACCGATGTAGATGTGCGCTTGCCCGTCCTCGCAGACGTACCCGATCGCCGGGCCCGAGATCGAATAGCTCCCGGCGCGACATGGCCCAGCCTCGGCTTGAACCTGGGCAGCGCTCGCACGGTGCACCACCACCGTGGCGTCGAACCCGACGCTGACCACGTGATCCCCCGCCAGCCGGATGTCCTCGATCTCGGTGGTGTGCGCCGGTAGCGACGCGACCAGCGCGCTCTCGTGATAGCGGCGGAGCACTCCGTGGGTGGATCCTGTCCACACGTCATCGCCGCGGAGCTTGATCAGGAGCTCCTCGTCCTGCGGCGAGAGCACCACGGTGCGCAGCGGCTTGCCCTCCCGATCGTAGACCCCGAGCGCTCGATCACTGACCGCGCCGAGGCGATCGCCCGTGGCCGAGACGTACAGCTGCTCCGCGCGCTGCGCCGGGAGGAACGTGGCGTGCGGCGTGCCATCGCCCTCGAGCACGTGGGCTCGCCGCTGCTTGTCGACGTACGTGATGGTGCTGCCATCAGCACTACCGCCGGGGCCCGCGAACACCTCCGTGGCGATCGTGCGCTCTTTCATGGTCTTCAGATCCACGGCGACGATCGTCGTGCCGATCGCGAGGAACACCGTGCCGGTCCCCCACACCGGATCCGCGTCGGACTGCGACAGGTCTCGCTCGATCGAGCGCCGGAGCTTCCCATCGGTGCCATACACCGCGAGGCCCTCGGAGCTCGCGATCGTCAGCTCGTCGACACCCGGCCCGACATCGGCCGCGGTCACGGGCTCCTTCGTGGGCACGCGCGCGAGTACCTGCCGGGTCGTGCCATCGATCAGCGCCACGCCGCGCCTCCCCACCGCCACCAGCCGAGCCTCGCGCGCGCGGACGATCCCGAGCGCATCCTGCCCGACGTCGAGATCTCCCGCGGGATGGGCCGCAGCGTCATAGAAGTGCAGGTGCCCGGTGGTGTCACCGACGACGAAGCCGTCAGGCAGCGTGGCGATCGCCGTCGCCTTGAACTCCTGCAGCACGGCCTCCTCGTCGCGCATCCCGCGTTCGCCGATCGAGATCATGAACCGCAGGCCGGGCGTATCGGCGCCGCGCCGCAGCGCTTCGGCGAAGTACACGAGCGCCGCGAGGCCCCGGTTGTCATTCAGCTCGCGCCGGCCCTGCGCGATGACGCCCGCGGTGAGGCGCTCCTCGGCGAGCCTGGCGGCATCCCGCGCGTCGCCCGCACTGCGCTCGGCGTCCCCACGGCTGCGGTTCGCATCGATCGAGAGATACGCCATCACCACGGCCAGCGCGCCGAGCGTGGCCATCACGCCGATGATCAACGCGCGACGCACGGTGCGCGCGCGGCGCACAGCCCGGTTCGCCGCGGCCGCGAACGCGCGCTCGTCCTCGGTCAGCGCACCCGAACGCACCGCGAGCTTCCGCAGCTCCGCGAGCGCCTCGCCATGCCATAGCAGATCACCACGGCGGCCCGCATCGAGCCAGCGCCGCGTCGCCGCGCGGAGATCACCGATCAGCGCTCGATCCGCGGCGTCCTCGCTGCGCCAGCGCGCGAGCCGATCCCAGCGCTCCGCGAGGCACTCGTGGACCACCTCGACGACATCCACTCCATCGTCCTCGCGCACCACCAGCAGGCGCGCATCGATCAGGTGCGCCAGCACGCCGGCGGCGCCCGGAAGCTGCAGGAGCTCGCGACGCGGCGCAGGGATCCGTGTCCCATCGGTGGCGACCAGGCGCGAGAACACATCTCGTACGATCTGCTGGTCCCTCCGCGCGAGGCTGCCGTAGAGCTGGTCGGCGTACGTCGACAGCGCACCCGCGACGCCACCGATCGAGCGATACGCGTCGTGGGTGATCTTGCGCGTGGCGCGATCGCGCGTGGCCCACAGCTGCGATGCGGTGAACGAGAGGAGCGGCAGCGACGCCGGCCGCCCGGCGACCTCGGCGACCATGTCCTCGACGACGCGCGGATCCACGCTGACCGCGGCGCGTCGCGCGGGCTCGGTGACGATCCGTCGCAGCGCCTCGGGCAACGGCGTGGCGAGCACGAATACCTCGAACCGCCCGCGAAACGCCTCCTCGCTCTCGATCACCGTGGCGAAGTCATCGCGCAGCGTGACCACCACGCGCACCGGCGCGCTCGGGCCATCCGCCGCCGCTGCGAGGGTCTCCGCGAACCGGCGGCGCTCGTCCGGATCGGAGCACAAGGTCACCAGCTCCTCGAGCTGATCGATCACGACTACCAGGCCACGCGGCGCGCGCTCCCCGAGCGCCCGGAGCCTCTCGACGATGCCGGCGGAGTCCGCGGCGTCCAGCCCGATCGGGGGCAGCGCGGCCAGCGCATGGAGCGGATGTCGCCCGGGCCGCATCGTGAGGAGCTCGTAGTGCTCCGCGAGCCGCGCCATCACGCCGGCATGCATGAACGAGCTCTTCCCCGCGCCCGAGGGGCCGAGCACGGCGATCAGCGGCGCGCGCACGAGCCGGTTGGCGAGCGCCTCGATCTCTCGCTCTCGCCCGACGAACCGTCCGGCGTCGGCGACGCCATACGCCGCGAGGCCCGGATACGGCGAGCGATCGTCGCCGGCCTCCGCTTCGGTGTCGTCGTCCTCGGTGGTCAGCACGGCGAGCCGCTGTGCGGCGGCCTCGTCATCGCGCTCGAAGCCCCACGGCGCAGCGACCAGCCGCGCCTGCCCGCGGCCGCTTCGCCACAGCAGGAACAGCTCGGGCTCCGCGGAGGGCAGCGGCGAGCGGATCTGGACCAGCGGCGAGAGGGTGACGACCACGGCCCCCGCCGGATCGAGCAGCGCCACCTCGCCCTCCGGCAGCGGCTCGCCCCACACCACCACGCGCTCGCGATCGCGGCGCCTCGCGCCTCGCCAGCTCTCGGCCCCGCCGGCGCGCCCCACCACGAGCAAGTAGCGGAGCAGCGGCTCGAGAGGACGCAGCGCTGCGGCCGCGGCGGCGACATCGGTGGCGAGCGCCGCGAGCGTACGCGGACGATCGCGATCGTCGAGGCGCTCCGCGAGTGCTTCGAGCTCCTCGGTCGCGCCGAGCGCGGTGCGCAGCTCGGGGACGCCTTCGACCTCGGCGGCCACCGCGCGGGCGAGCCAGAGCCACGGTGCGCCGTGGTCTCGCCCGACGACGGCACGCGCCTTCTCACGGATCTCCGGGGTCGAGGCGAGCTCCGTGAGCTGCGCGAGCGCGATCACGGCGAGCCACCGGCAGGTGATCGCCACCAGCTCGCGGACCGCTGCATCGGCCTCGACGGTGGTGGTCGCGCTCGCCACGTGCGCCACGGCATCGGCGATCGGCTGCGGCCCACCGCGGACCCACCCGTCCCGCACGACCGGATCGAAGATCGGCACGGACTCGGTCGCCGCGCTGCCGATCGCACCCCGCACGGCCTCGCCGAGCTCCACCGCCGTCTGCCAGCGTGCCTCGGGGCGCTTCGCGAGCGCTCGCAGGATCACCGCCGCGAGCGCCGCGGGCACGGCGCCGGGCAGCGGTGGCGGCGTGACGTCCCGGTGTGCGTGCGCCAGCTCGATACGCGGCGTGCCCGCGAATGGCAGCACGCCGGTGACCGCGCGGTACGCGAGCACGCCCAGGGCGTAGATGTCCGCGCGCGCATCGACGTCGCCGGGCGAGCTCCACTGCTCGGGAGACATGTAGTGCGGCGAGCCCAGCGTGGAGCCGTGGCCGGTGAGCTCGCCGTCGTCGACGCCAGGCGAACCGAGGCCGCCTTCTCCCTTCGCGATGCCGAAATCGAGCAGCTTGGGCAACAGCTGCCCGGCGCGCTCGATCACCATCACGTTGCTGCCCTTGATGTCGCGGTGGATGATCCCGAGCTCGTGGGCGGTGTGCACCACCTCGCACAGTCGCCCGAACAGCGGCGCGAACACCGCGGGATGGAGCGGGCCGCGCTGGGCGATCAGCTCGTCGAGGGTGGCGCCCCGGACGTGCTCCATCGCGATCCACAGCACGCCATCCGGCTCCGCGCCGAACGCATAGACGTGTGCGGCATAGGGATGATCGAGCCGCGAGGCCAGCTTCGCCTCTCGCAGGAAGCGCTCCACCCGGTTCGCCACCTGAGCAACGTCTCGGCGCAGCACCTTGATCACCGCGGAGCGGCCGAGCTGCGTCTGCTCGGCGCGGAACACCTCCCCGGATCCACCCTGGCCGAGCTGCTCGAGCAGCGTGAACTTGCCGAGCGTGCGGCCGATCAGGCTGGCGGTCGGAGCGCCCGCGGCCGTCCCGACCACCCCCGGTGACGTGGCAGACGGAAGGATCTCCGTCGCGCTGTCGTCGTCGAGACCTGCCACCGGGCGAGTGTAACGCGAGCGGCCCCCGCCTCGCGCGGCAGGACCCAGGTCAGGCGAACGCGCGGTCGCTGGCCTCGCGGACCGTCTCGAACTCCTGCTGCGCTTCGTCGTAGTCGCGCAGGAAGAACGGGTCGAACAGCGGGAACAGATCCGGATAGATCGCCGCGTCGTCGTCGGAGATCACGCCATCCTTCGCGAGCGCCATCGTGTGCGCGCGGAACTGGCCGCGGAGCTCCTCGATCTCGGCCGCCGTGAACGCCTTCGGATCGCGGACGCGCGCCGCGAGCTCGTGAGCGAGCGGTGGGATCGGCACCACCGGCGCGTGATGCGGGAACATCGCGAGCTGTCCCGTCAGCCAGCGGCGGAATCCGGAGCTGCGCGCGCGATCGAGATCGGCGGGCCAGCGATAGCCGAGCGCCGGGGCGATCCGCCTCCGCCACACGAGATCGAACAGCGTATCGCACAGCGCCGGCAGCTCGCGGCCGCGTCCGATCTCCTGGACGAGATCCGAGATGAACCACACGCCCTGAACCGTGAACGTCTCGGGGCGCACGAGATCGATCCAGCCGCGGACCATTGCCGAACGCGAGACCAGGCTCTGCCAGTTCATCCGGGTCCACTGGAAATCGGCGACGAAGAACGGCGTGTACTTCGCGGCGAACTGCCGCCACGCCTCGGAGTCCACCGGCAGCTGGCCGGGCTCGCCACGGAGCACGAAGCCGATCACCTGGTGGAGCAGCCACGGGAGGTCATCGCGCTGCGCCACGGGGAGCGCCTCGTACAGCGGATAGATCTTCCGCTTCGCGAAGTCGTAGTCGGCGTGCTTGCCGTGCGTGACCAAGCCATGCGTGAACACCATGTCGGCGAGCACGAGGCTGACGGCCTCGCTCATCATCCGGTAGGCGATGTAGATCCGCCGGTGATCGATCGTGTCGGCACCGTCGAACACGAGGTCCGGCATCAGCTGATGCATGACGTCGTGGAACATGTACGTCGCCTCGTGGATCGCATCGCTCTTGGGCACGTACGGGACGCCGCCGTTGAGCCCGGGGAACCAGTAGTTTCCGTCGCGACGGCTCTTCGCACCGCGAAAGAACACGCCCTGATCCACGACGTACGCGAGCGCCCCCGCGATCGGCGGCGCGAGGTCCTGGTACAGCGGATGCTCGGTCAGCAGGCCTGCATCGATCGACCAGCGATCATCATCGGGATCCATCCAGCGCAGCGTCTTGGGCGCCTTGTGGTGGAGCGCGACGCGCGCGAACGCGGACAGGCACTGTTCACGCGCGGAGTTCTTGAGCCCCGCGAGGGCCATCTCCTCGAGCGTGGCCCCGGCGCTCGAGGTGAACGCAGAGTCCCAGTCGAACAGGTTGGGATCTTCGGGGCGCAGCTTGCTCGCATCGAACTGCCCGGCGACCTCGCGGATGTACGTCCGCCGCACCACCTGACCACGCTCGTCCTTCATCCACGCGTGGAGCCGGCAGATGTTCCGCACGGGGCCCACGTGATCGCTCGCGACCAGATCCCCGGCGAGGTCGAACAGGTTGCTCTCGTCGGCGAGCACGGCGCGCGCGGAGGCCAGCCAGCCTGCGATCACCTCGGGCACCTCGGTAGGGCTCTCGACGATCAGCGGCTGCGCATGCCTCTCGAGGAAGCGCCGGTACTCGGCGATCTTCCGTCGATTGGTCGTCATCAGAACGATCGCCACGCGCCAGTGTATCCTGACGGGGTGCGCTGCCCAGCCTGTGCGGATGCTGTCCTCGACAAGGAAGGTAATTGCCGTACGTGCGGCGGGGTGTGGCTCGACGAGGAGCGCGTGGAGGCCCAGGCGCCGCTTGCCTACACCGGCGGCACCTACAGCGAGCGCCACTGCCCCGCGTGCGACGAGACCATGGATGAACCCCGGATCTACGACGTGCCGGTGGATCGCTGCGCCGCGCATGGCATCTGGTTCGACAAGGCCGAGCTCGAGGAGGTGCTGAAGCGCTCGCGCGGCGGTGCCCCGGCGCCGGTCCCCGAGCCGAGCCCGGCGGACTCGCTCAACATGCTGATCGACGCCGTGCGGATCTGGCGCCGCGACGCGTGAGAGCTCCCGAGCCCTGACCTGACCGGGCAACGTTCGCGGCCTCAGGCGAGGTGCGCGCGGACGAACGTGGCGATCCGCGTGTGGACGGCCGTGGGCGCATCCCGAAACGGTGCATGGCCCGCGCGTCCGTATCAGGCGCGCTTGGGCTCGCGGCGCGCGGCGGCCTGCTGCGCCTTGAGCACGACGTACGAGGTCATGTTCACGATCTCATCGACCGTGGCCTCGTTCTGCATGGCGGCGACGGGCTTGGCCACGCCGAGGAGGATCGGCCCCACGGCCGACGCGCCGCCGATCGCCTTCGCGATCTGATACGCGGCGTTGCCCGACGCCAGCGACGGGAACACCAGCGTGTTCGCCGCCTTGGTCAGCCGGGAGAACCCGTACGCGGTGTGCAGCCGCTTCGCATCGAGCGCGAGCTCGGGCTGCATCTCTCCGTCGATCTCGAGCTCGGGCCGGCGCGCGCGCACCATGTCGAGGGTGCGGTGGATGCGCGTGACGTCCGGATGCCGCACCGAGCCGAAGTTCGAGTACGAGATCATCGCCACGCGTGGCGTGATGCCGAAGCCCTGGACCGCGTCGGCCATCTGGATCGTGATGTCGGCGAGGTGCTCGTCATCCGGGAAGATGTTGAACACGGTGTCGCCGAAGAACTTCACCGAGTTCTGCAGCACCATCATGTACATGCCGACCGCGACCTTGACGCCGGGCTGGAGCCCGAAGATCTCGAGGATCGGCCGCACCGTCTCGGGATAGTTGAGGCGCAGGCCGGTGACCATGCCCTCGGCATCGCCGCGATCCACCATGATCGCGGCCCAGTAGTCACTCTTGGTGATCGTGGCCTGCGCGTTGAACATGGTCATGCCCTTGCGGGCGCGCAGCTCGTACAGCCGATCCGCATACGCCTGGCTCGGCGCGGTGCGTGGATCGATGATCTCGCAGCGATCGAGCAGGTCGAGCGACATGTCCTGGCACAGCTTCGCGATCTCGTCGGGACGCCCGAGCAGCACGGGCTTCGCGATCTCCTCGTCGACGATCTGCTGCACCGCGCGCAACAGGCGCGGGTTCGCGGCGTGCGGGAACACGATCCGGCGCGGGTCTCGCTGCGCCTCCTTCGTGATCGTCCGCATGATCGAGTACGCCGCGTTGCTGCCCTTCGCGAGCAGCCGATCTCGATACTCGTCGATGTCGAACGTGATTCGCGCGACGCCGGACTCCATCGCGGCCTTCGCCACCGCCGGCGCCACCCACCACAGCACGCGCGGATCGAACGGCTTCGGAATGAAGTAGTCCGGCCCCATCTTCAGCGCCTTCCCGCCGTACGCCATGATCACGGAATCGGGCACCGGCTCACGGGTCAGCTCGGCGAGGGCACGCGCGGCCGCGAGCTTCATCGCCTCGGACACCGAGGTGGCGCGACAATCGAGCGCGCCGCGGAAGATGTACGGGAACCCGAGGACGTTGTTGACCTGGTTCGGGAAGTCCGAGCGCCCGGTGGCCACGATCGCATCGGGCCGTGCGGCGATCGCATCCGGGTACGAGATCTCGGGATCGGGGTTCGCGAGCGCGAACACGATCGGCCGCGGGGCCATCGTCTTCAGCATCGCGGGCGTCACGGTGTTCGCGACCGAGACGCCGAGGAACATGTCCATGCCGACCATCGCGTCGGCGAGCGTGTGCCGGCCGTCGTCGGGGATCGCGAAGCTCGCCTTCTGGCGGTTGAGGTCCGTGCGTCCTTTGTGGATCACGCCTTTGGAGTCCACCAGCACGACGTTCGTGCGCGTCATCCCGAGGCTGCAGAAGAACTCCACGCAGGCGATCGCCGCGGCTCCTGCACCGGAGACCACGAGCTTGATCTCGGCGAGCGGCTTGTTCGCCAGCTCGGCGGCGTTGATCAGGCCAGCGCCGGAGATGATCGCGGTCCCGTGCTGATCGTCGTGGAACACCGGGATCTTCATCCGCTTGCGCAGCTTCTCCTCGATCTCGAAGCACGCCGGCGCCGAGATGTCCTCGAGGTTGATCCCGCCGAACGTCGGCTCGAGCGCCGCGACGATGTCGCAGAACTTGTCGACGTCGGTCTCGTTGACTTCGAGATCGAACACGTCGATGTCGGCGAACTTCTTGAACAGGCAGGCCTTGCCCTCCATCACCGGCTTGCCGGCGGCGGCCCCGATGTTCCCGAGGCCGAGGACCGCGGTGCCGTTCGAGATCACGGCGACCAGGTTCGCGCGTGCCGTGTACTCCCACGACATGTCCTCGTTCGCGGCGATCTCGAGGCAGGGCTCGGCCACGCCGGGCGTGTACGCGAGCGAAAGATCGATCTGGCTGATCAAGGGCTTGGTGGGTACGACCTCCAGCTTTCCCTTGCGTCCACGGCGGTGATAGTCGAGTGCGTCATCCTTGCGCCCCATATGACCGGGCACCGTAGACCCCCGGAGACACGGGTGCAAATCGCTCCGCGCGAATGTACGCTCGGGCCGTGCCCGACGAGCCTCCCGCGGTTCCACCTGATCTCCAGGCCGCGATCGAGGGTGCCGTCGAGTCTGTCCAAGGCGATCCGGACAGCTCCCGCAAGCTCGAGTTCCTGATCGACGCCCTGATCTTGCGCGGCCAGCTCCCGGA
This sequence comes from Myxococcales bacterium, assembly GCA_043776275.1. Classification (GTDB taxonomy): domain Bacteria; phylum Myxococcota_A; class Polyangia; order Haliangiales; family Haliangiaceae; genus JABFXX01. The sequence goes on from JAYVRN010000660.1 coordinate 13,006, forward strand.
GCGGTTCAAGAAGGTGATCGCGCGGATCCAGGCCGATCGCTCACCCCGCGTGCACCTCTCGGTCCACGTCGACAAGTACGAGGTCACGAGCCCCGACATCGATTGCGCGGCGCGGATCCCGCTGTGCGGCGCGCGCTGCTGCGGCTTCAAGGTGGCGCTCTCGGAGCAGGACGTACGCGAGGGCAAGGTCCCGTTCGTGATCGATCGCCCGTACGAGCTGCCGCGCGATCCCGAGACCAAGCTGTGCACCTGCATGAACGCCGAGGGCAACTGCACGATCTACGACGTGCGCCCGAGCACGTGCCGCACCTACGACTGCACCGAGGACCGCCGCGTGTGGATCGACTTCGAGAACCGGATCCCCGCGCCGATGCCCGAGCCCTGACTCAGGGCCGGTCGTCGGGGAGCGCGATGAACTCGACGTCATCGTCGGGGATCGCCGGGAACCTGCGCTCGCGCCAGTCCCGCTTCGCCTGCTCGATCCGGTCCTTGCTGCTCGACACGAAGTTCCAGTACATGTGGCGCGGACCACCGTCGAGCGGATCGCCGCCCAGCAGCACCAGCCGCGTCCCGGCCTCGAGCTCGAGGCAGACGGTGCGGCCGGGCTTGAACACCAGCATCACGCCCCGATCATAGGCCTCGGCGCCGAGCCGCATCGTGCCCGCCACCGCATAGGCCGCGCGCTCCGCGAAGGCGGGCACCTCGATCCGCGTCGCCTCGTGGGCGAGCACGTCCACGTAGAACAGTGTCGACAGCGTTCGCACCGGCGAGCGCAGGCCAAACGCCTCGCCCGCCAGCACGCGCAGCTCCGCACCATCCTCGATCTTCGACGGCAACGAGGCCGCCGGATAGTGCTCGAACGTGGGCTCGATCTCCTCGTGCGCGAGCGGCAGCCCACACCACAGCTGGATGCCATGGAGCCGCGCACCCGCCCCGGCCGGCCGCGATCGCTCGGAGTGGACGATGCCCTTGCCGGCCGTCATCCAGTTCAC
>JAYVRN010000661.1:0-3929 GCA_043776275.1 Myxococcales bacterium
CTGATCGGCATGCTCGCGGACTTCCGCAGCCTCTTCTACTAGGAGCCAGCCATGAACCGCCGCACCCTCCTTCAGTACGCTGGCGCCGCTGGCGCCCTCGCCCTCCTCCCTCGGACCCAGGGCCGCGCCGTCGCGGCCGCCTCCACCACCCCGCGCCGCCTGATCGTGGTGCTCGCGCAGGGCGGCTGGGACACCACCTGGGCGCTCGATCCCAAGGTCCAGTCCGCGACCACGGACGTCCCCGTCGGCGCGCGCAAGCTGTTCGGCAACCTCGACGTGTTCGCCGATGCCTCGCGCCCCAACGTGAGCGCGTACTTCACCAAGTACGCCGGGCTCTCCGCGATCGTCCGCGGCATCTCGGTGTCGAGCGTCTCGCACGCGGAGTGCGTCAAGCGGATGACCACCGGCACGCGCAACGAGACCAACCCGGATCTCGCGGCCATTGTCGCGCACGATCGCGGCAACGAGCTCCCGCTGCCATACCTGATCCTCGGCGACACCGCGTTCGCCGGTCCGTACGCGGTCAGCGCCGGCCGCGTCGGCGCCACCAACCAGATCATCGCGCTGCTCGATCCCGCGCAGGCCTATGCGACCAACGGCCGCCCCGCCTTCGCCACGAGCGACGCCGAGGACGCACTGCTCACGCGCTACTCGGATGCGTCGGTGCGGCGCCTGCACGCCACCCGCGGCGCCACGGGCTACAACCGCAAGCGCGTCGATGACTTCTCCGATGCGATCGGCCGCGGCAAGCGCCTGCAGGCCGTGCGCGCCGGGTTCGGTGCCCGCGGCCGCACGCTGACCCTCGACAGCCAGATCGATCTCGCACTCGATGCGCTCGAGCAGGACATCTCGCAGACGGTGATGACCAGCACGCGGCTCGGCTGGGACACGCACACCGACATCGGCGATCAGGGCACGTTCCACGAGACGACGTTCGCCGGGCTCACGCGCCTCCTCGATGGCCTCACCATACGCCCGGGCCGCGAGGCCGGGACGAAGATGATCGACGACACCACCGTGCTCTGCCTCTCCGAGTTCAGCCGCACGCCCAAGCTCAACTCGACCGGCGGCAAAGATCACTGGCCCGTGACCTCGGCGATGGTGATCGGCGCGGGGATCCGTGGCGGCCGCGCGTACGGCGCGACCTCGGCGGCGATGGAGTCCCTCACGGTCGACTTCGCCACCGGCAAGCCGAGCGCCAGTGGCCGCGTGCTGTCCTCGAACCAGTTCGTCGCGGGCGTGCTCACCGCGTGCGGCGTCACTGCCGTGGACCACCTCGGACCGACGGAGGTGTTCGATGCGTTCGTGGCATGAGCTGATCGTGCTCGCCGCGCTGGTCGCCGGCTGCGGCAACGACACGATGACGGGCGATGACGATCCACCACCACCACCACCACCCGACGTCTGCGAGACCTCGTACCTCGACTACCAGAACTTCGGGCAGCCGTTCGCGCTCGACTGGTGCCGCGGCTGCCACAGCGCGAGCCTCGGGGAGGGCCAGCGCCAGAAGGCGCCGCTCGGTGTGGACTTCGACACCATCGCCGACGTCCAGCACTGGAAGGAGCGGATCACGCTTCGCGCCGCCGGGACGACTCCGACGATGCCACCCGCGGGCGGACCGTCGGAGCAGGAGCGCGAGCTCCTCGTCGAGTGGCTCGGCTGCGGCGCGAAGTAGCGCTCGCAGCGAACCTGCTCCCGGGACCTTAGAAGTTCCAGGGGTACGCGAACGAGCCGCCATTCTGCGTCTTCGCGAAGGTCGCCTTCTGCATCGCACTCGCCACGCAGCTCCCGAGCGCTGCATCGGGCGAGGACTTCACGCTCACGCTGGCGACCGAGCCGCCTGCGCTGACCTTGACCGAGACCTTGACCTGGCCCTTGGCGCTCGACTTGTCGCCGCAGCCCATCACGCGCGCCTTCACCTTGTTCACGCCGTCCTGGATCATCGTGCGATCGAGGCCGTCCGGGAGGTCACCGCCACCGCCGCCGGCCGGCTTGGTGGTGCCACCGCTGGGCGGCTTGGTCGCGCCGCCCTTCTTGAACTTCGAGCAGCACGCGCCCTCGTAGTTGTTGAGGACGCACGACACCTCGTCACAGCCACCACCACCCGCCGGCTCCTTCACGGGAGGCGGATCCACCGGCTTCTTGGGATCGGGCGTCTTGGCGACCGCGACCTGCGTGCCCGGCTTCTTGGTGTCCGGCTTCTTGGTGTCCGGCTTCTTCGCCGTATCCGGGGTCTTGGTGTCCGGCGTCTTGGTGTCGGTCTCCGGCGTCTTGGTATCCGGGGTCTTGGTGTCGGTCTCCGGCGTCTTGGTGTCCGGAGTCTTGGTGTCGGTCTCCGGCGTCTTGGTGTCCGGCGTCTTGGTGTCCGGAGTCTTGGTGTCCGGGCTGTTGCCCTCCGCGCCACCCTTCTCGCCGCTGCCCTTGTCGTTGACGGCGACCTTGTTGTCGTTGCCGCCGTCGTTCTTGTTGCCGCCGCCCTTCAGGAGGACGACCACCATGATCACGGCTGCGACGGCGAGGAAGCCGACCGAGCCGATCAGCACGTACATCATCTTGTTGTTGTTCTGCCGTCCCTGCGTCGGGACGATCACCGCGGGCTCGGAGAAGCCGCCGCCGCCGAACACCGGCAGGTCATCGATCGAGCCGATCGAGGCCGCAGGCTTGGCGCCGCCACCACCGGAGTTTCCGAGGTACGCGTTCGCCATCGAGCGGATGTCGATGAGGCCCGAGCCCTCGCCGCCCGCCGCACCGGATGCGTGACCGCTCGGCACCGTGGACACCGAAGCGCTCGGTGCCGGCTTGTCGCTCGCGAGCTGGGCGAGGTTGTTCAGCGAGAACAGCACCGAGTTCTCGTTGCGCTCACCGCGCAGCTTCGAGTTGGCCGCGCTCTGTGCGGTCTCGCGCGAGCTCGGCTTGCTGCCGAACAGATCGTTGTCGTCGTCGTTGCCCGCGCCAGCGCCGGCCCCCGCGGAGGCCGCGGAGAACAGATCACCTGGATCGCTGCGGACCGTGCCGGCCTCATCGCCGCCACCGCCGCCGAACATCGCGGACACCGCCGCCGCACCACCACCGCCATTGCTGACGGCTGCGGTCGTGCTGCCCGACGCGACGTATGCGGCGAACGCATCGACCTGCGAGAGCGGCAGCCAGTCGGCGAAGCCCTCACGCCAGGCATAGGTCTCGCCATCGATCTCACCCGCAGCGAACCGCTGCTGGACCTCGGCGGCCGTCATCGGGCCGACCTGGTCCTGGTTGATCACGACGTGCCAGACGCTGTCGTCACCGCCCGCGGCACCACCACCGGCCTCGGCACCGTAGTCATAGACCCGGGTGTCCTTCTCCTGGGTGGGCGGAGCTTCAGCTGCACCAGCACCGCCGCGAACGACGATGATGTTGCTGCACTTCTTACAGCGGATCTTGAAGACCTTGCCTTGGACCTTGTCATCCGAGATCGAGTACTTGGCCTGGCAAGCATCACAGACGATCTTCATGGGCGTACCTGCATTGCGGTTCGAGTGATGGACCCCCGAGTCCGTCACTCCTTGGAGATTTAAATCGTATCACACGACCCCAGTGCGGACGCCAACTTGGGCCGTCCTACGCGAACGGATCGGACAGCCGGATCGTCTCGGTGCGATCGGGCCCCACCGAGACCAGGCAGAACGGCACCCCGGCCATCCGCTCGATGGTCTCCACATAGGCCCGGGCGGGCGCCGGCAGATCCGTGACGTCGTGGGCCTCGCTGGGCAGCCGGTCCCAGCCGGGAAACCTCGCATAGACCGGCTCGGCGCGCGCGATGTCCTCGGGATCCGTCGGAGGCTCGTCGAGCTCCTTGCCGTCGAGCTTGTACGCAACGCAGACCGAGACCTCGCCGAGCGCCCCCAGCACATCGAGCTTGGTGAGCGCGAGCGACGACATCCCCGACAGCC
>JAYVRN010000662.1:0-3927 GCA_043776275.1 Myxococcales bacterium
CCGCCAAGAAGTCCGCCGCCAAGAAGCCCGCCGCCAAGAAGTCCGCCGCCAAGAAGCCCGCCGCCAAGAAGTCCGCCGCCAAGAAGCCCGCCGCGAAGAAGCTGACTGCCAAGAAGCCGACCGCCAAGCAGTCCGCTGCCAAGAAGCCGATCACGAAGCGGCGCTGATCCTCGCCGTGGCGATCTGGTGGTTTCAGTCGCGGCAACCGACCCATGGGGTCCCGGCGCAGCGCGAGCTGGTCCGGATCCCGACGACCCGCATCGTCGACGTGCCGGATGGTGCACGCAGGAAGGTCAGCGGCGTGATCGTGCTCCAGGACGAGCCGCTCCGCTCGCCGCTGACGCAGACGTTGTGCTGTGCGTGGACGATCCTGATCGCGGAGGTGGGGGCGAGAGAGTCGGTGAGCCGCGGGAGCAGGACGCGCGGCGTCCCGTTCATCCTGCGCGACGACAGCGGGGACGCGCGAGTGTATCCCGAAGGTGCCCGGCTCGCCGTGCTGGGGAACCGCCCCATCGAGTACCGGCCCGGCGCCCAGCCTCGGGGCTACGAGGGTGAGCTGTATCGCGAGCTCGGGATCCGGCTCAACTACCCCGAGGGTTCAGGTGTGCGGTTCACCGAGTACCTGATCCCGCCGGGCGCCAAGGTCTCCGTGTGTGGGTACTGCCAGCGCGAGCCCGATCGCGAGCGGGTCGACGCCGATGTGACGGGCTACCGGGGCGACGTCCCGACACGCCCGGTGTTCTCGAGCACGAAGCGCGCCCTGCTCGTGATCGGCTAAGAGCGCGGCACCGCGCGGATCGGCTATCGTGAGGACGTGATCACGCGACGGCAGTGGCTGGTCGGCTCCGCAGCGGCCAGCGTCGCGGCCTGCGCACGTGGCGTGGTCCGCTCGAAGCGGCCCACCGTCACGCACGGCGTGCAGGCCGGAGATGTGCAGACCGATCGCGCGATCATCTGGGCGCGCTGCGACGAGGCCGCGCGCCTGGTCGTCGAGTGGTCGACGATCGAGTCGTTCGGCGACGCGCGGCGGGTCGCCGGCGAGGTCGTGGGCCCCGACACCGATCACACCGGCACCGTCACGCTCACCGGGCTCCCCGCCGCGCAGATGATCGTCTACCGCGCGCGGTTCGAGCGCGAGGCGGCGCGCGGCGCTTCGGCCTGGAGCTATGGCCGGTTCGCCACGCCGCGCGCCGATCGATTCCGGTTCGTGTGGACCGGGGACACCTGCGGCCAGGGCTACGGCCGGAACCCCGAGTGGGGCGGGCTCAAGGGCTACGCGGCGTTGCGCCACGCAGAGCCGGCGTTCTTCCTGCACTCCGGCGATCTGATCTACGCCGACAACCCGATCGTCGCCGAGAAGCGGCTCCCCGATGGCCGGATCTGGAGGAACGTCACGAACCCTGCCGTCGGCAAGGTCGCCGAGACGCTCGACGAGTTCCGCGCGCGGTTCGCGTACAACTACGAGGACGAGCACGTGCGCGCGCTCGCGGCCGAGGTGCCGATCCTCGCGCAGTGGGATGATCACGAGACCCACAACAACTGGTGGCCCGGGCAGCGCCTCGAGGACGATCGCTACCGGGATCCCGATGCGACGAAGCTCGCGGCGAGGGCTCTGCGCGCCACGCGCGAGTGGACGCCGATCGGAGGCCCCACCGTCAACCGCGTGATCCACTACGGGCCGCTGCTCGACGTCGTCGTGGTCGACCTCCGCGCGTTCCGCACGCCGAACGATACCAACCGCGGCGAGACCGGCGCGATGCTCGGCGCCGCGCAGGCAGGCTGGCTCGTCGACGCGCTGTCGTCGTCGACGGCGCGCTGGAAGATCGTCGCCTGCGACCAGCCGATCGCGCTCGTGATCGGCGATGGCCCCGGCGATGCGCGGCAAGAGGGCTATGGCAATGGCGCCGGCCCGCCGCTCGGCCGCGAGAAGGAGCTGGCGGGCGTGCTCACGGCGCTGGCCGCGCGCAACATCACCGGCGTGGTCTGGCTGACCGCCGACGTCCACTACGCGGCGGCGCACCACTTCGATCCAGCGCGCGCGACCGGGGTGTCGTTCCTGCCGTTCTGGGAGTTCGTCGCCGGTCCGATCCACGCGGGCACGTTCGGCCCCAACGAGCTCGATCCAACGTTTGGTCCCGAGCTGAAGTTCCAGTGGGCGCCACCGCCCGGCACCGGCAACCTCGCCCCGTGGGATGGCCTGCAGAGCTTCGGGATCGTGGACGTGACGGCGGACGCGCTCCACGTCTCGCTGGTCGGCATCGACGGCAAGCCGCGCTACGCCGTCGATCTGCCGCGGAGCTGACCTCACGTACCGCCGCGACCCGCGCCGGAGAACGTGGCACCCTGGAGGGAGCATGAAGTCCGCGACCGCGATCGGCCTCGCCCTCGCCCTCGCCCTCACCGCCTGCGGTGACAGCTCGGCCCCGGGGCGCCCGCTCGCGATCGACTCGGTCGTCGACCTCGGCCTCCTGCCGCTGCCGCCCAAGGCGGTCGGGCGCGACGGCGGGATGAGCGGCGCGCTCGGCGGCAAGCTGCTGTGGACGTTCGGGGACACGTTCCTCACCGAGCGCAACCACGTCGACAACTCAAACGTTCTGTCCGCGACGTCGGGCTGGAGCACGGCCGCCGATCCGCTCGCCCTCGTGCAGAACCTGTTCGGCGCCGAGCCCGCACAGCTCATCCCCTACACGACCGACGAGCTCGCCGCGAACACCGCCGATGCGCTCAACGGCTACGCCCTGTGGCCCGGCACCGTCCTCGACGTCGGCGAGGCGACGGCCGTCGTCAGCTTCCAGCAGATCAAGCGCAAGAACGGCAGTGGCTTCGATTCGATCGGCGTGGGCACCGCGCGGATCGGCGTCGACGCCACCACGGCCACGCGTACCCCTGCCCTGCTGTTCGCCGCCCCGGAGCCGTTGTACGTGCCGCACGTGGTCCAGGGCGACTTCGTCTACGCGTTCGCGTGCGGCCAGCGCGGGTTCCTCGATTTCGCGTGCAAGATCGCGCGCGCCCCGCTCGCCGACGTCGAGACCCGCGCCGCCTACGAGTTCTATGACGGCTCCACGTGGACGAACGAGATCTCCCGCGCGGCCTATGTGATCGATCAGACCAGCGTCGCGCCCTCGGTCTCGTACAACGAGTTCCTCGGCAAGTACCTCGCGGTGAGCGGCAAGATCCTGTCGAGCACCGTGCTGATCCGGACCGCCGGCCGGATCGAGGGTCCGTGGGGTGAGCCCACCGAGATCCCCGCCGGCACCGAGGGCGTGCTCGCGCCGCCGCACGCCGATCAATACAACTATCTCTGTGTCGAACACCCCGAGCTCGCGAGCGACAACTCGATCGTGATCGGCTATTCGCGCCCGACCGAGCCGTTCCAGGGCGACGTGCGGCTCGCCCGCGTCACGCTGCGCTGAGCCGAGGCGCGTTACGCATCGGCCCAGTTGTCTGCGATCCCGACGTCCACCTCGAGCGGCACGGACAGCTGATACACGCCCTCCATCTCCGCCTTGAGGATCGCACCGAGCTCCTCGGCGTGCTGCGGCGGGGCCTCGAACACCAGCTCGTCGTGCACGGTCAGGAGCATGCGCGCCGGCAGCTTGTCCTTCGCGATCCGGCGCGACGTCGCGAGCATGGCGAGCTTGATCAGGTCCGCGCCTGCGCCCTGCATCGGCGTGTTCTGCGCGACGCGCTCGGCGGCGTGGCGGGCCTGGGGCGACTTCGACATGAGGTTCGGGATCGGGCGCCAGCGGCCGAGCAACGTCCGGGCCCCGCCCTGCGCGCGCGCGAGGGTGACGATGTCCTCCATGAACTTGTGGATCGTCGGGAATCGCTGGAAGTAGCGCCGCGAGTACTCGGCCGCCTGGGTCCGGGAGATCTCGAGGGTACGCGCGAGGCCGAAGTCGGACTGGCCGTACGACAGGCCATAGT
>JAYVRN010000663.1:0-3925 GCA_043776275.1 Myxococcales bacterium
GATGATCTTGTCGCCGTCCTCGACCGAATCGTAGTTGGCCACGGCCTGACCGCCGGCCTCCTTGATCTCGGCGACGACCTTGTCGGCCGCCGATGACGATTTGCCATCGCCGGTGAAGCTGCCACCGAGGTCGTTGACCACGACCTTCGCGCCGCGAGCGGCGAGCAGGAGCGCGTGCGAGCGGCCGAGGCCACCACCAGCGCCGGTTACGAGTGCGACCTTCCCATCAAACCGGAGTTCCTTGCTCATCGTTCGCCTTTCTTGGTCACTTTGCTTCGTTTCGCCACGGCCACACCGGCGTTGGCCAGCACGGTCGGAAACAGCGTCTTCCAGTCATCGATCAGGTCCTCGAGCCGCGCCTCGTCCTTGTGGAGGACGCCGCTCATCGCCGCCCCGATCATCAGCTGCAGCGTGAGATCGAGCGCGCGCTCGAGGCCTGGGTGCTCGGCGACGTCCTTGCCGAACAGCGTTCGCGATTGCGCGAAGATCCGATCGCGCAGCTGACGCTCGGCGACCACCAGCACTGGCCGCAGCTCGGGATCGGTGCGGGCCGCGGTGCGGAGCTCCATCGTGACCTGGAAGAACGGTCCGGAGAAGCACTGCCACAGCAGCCCGATCACGGCGTTCGTGCGCATCCGGCCGGTACCCTCCTCGGGGAGCACACCTGCGAGCTGCTTGAGCTCTCGCGCGCGCATCTCGGCGAGGTGGGCGATCGCGGCGACCAGCAGCTCGGCCTTCGACGGAAAGTGGTGGAGCAGGGCGCCTCGCGAGACCTCGGCGCGACGCTGGACCTCGAGCGTGGTGGTCCGGGCAAACCCGACCTCGATCAGGCTCTCGACGGCAGCGTCGAGCAGCGAGCGTCGCGTCTCGTCGCGGCGCTGCTGCTGGGTCCTCGGCGCACGAACCGGCTCGGGCATCCACGGGCGGTGTACCGCCCAAGAAACAGTCAGTCAAGACTGTTTGTAAGTTTCCTCGGCATTCCGATCCCTTGGCCGCTCCGGATCCCGGGAATCGATCCCTGCGCCCTGCGGTTTGGAGATTGGTCGGGTCCAAGGCACTCTCCGACCTCCCTCGTGCGTTACGAAGCTCGTATCGGTTGGCGTTACCTCTATGGAGGGAAGCGCGATCCCATGATGCTGGGCATGGCCGGCGGCTCGCTGCTGGTCACGATCCTCGGCCTGGTCGTCCTCCTCGTCGGGAGCCCGGGCAACACCGCGGGAGTGCTCGCGTTCGTGATCGGCCTGATCTCGACCGCGGTGTTCGGCCTGCTCAGCCTGTTCAGCGTGTTCACGAGCGTGTCGGTCCTTGGCGTGGCGCTCGGGGTCGCGGCCCTGACGATCGTGCTCGCGGTGACCACGGGCTTCCAGAAACAGTTCCGCGACAAGGTGCTCGGCGTCAACGCGCACGTGATCGTGCTCAAGTCTCAGGCGACGTTCGCCGAGTACCGCGACGTGATGGACACCGCGCGGAACATCGATCCGGACGTCCTCGCGGTCCAGCCGTTCATCTTCGCGGAGATGCTGGTGACGCGCGGCAAGGGCGAGCTGTCGGGCGTGGCGATCAAGGGCATCGATCCGACGCTGGTCGGCGGTGTGCTCGATCTCGAGAAGCACATGATCAACGGCTCGGTCGACACGCTCGCCAAGGTGCCCGGGCCCGGTGAGCTGCCGCCGATCATCATGGGCAAGGAGCTCGCCCACAAGCTCAAGGCCAAGGTCGGCGATGACGTCACCGTCGTCGTGCCGCTCTCGAACATCGACTTCGACACCTGGCGCGCCAAATCGAGCGCGCCCCGCACGCGCAAGTTCCACGTCACCGGCATCTTCTACAGCGGGTTCGACGAGTACGACCGTCGCCTGATGTACACGGCGCTCAAGGACACCCAGGAGCTGGTCGGTCGAGGCGATCAGGTGATGGGCGTCGAGCTCAAGGTCAAGGACGTCGACCGCGCCGAGGACATCGCCGCGCGGCTCGAGAAGGCCCTCGGCGGTCCGCCGTACCAGGTCCAGGACTGGTACGAGCTCAACCACAACCTGTTCACGGCGCTCAACCTCCAGAAGCTCGCGCTCGTCATCATCCTGACGCTGATCATCGTGGTCGCCGCGGTCAACATGGTGTCGGCGCTGACGATGATGGTCACCGACAAGACCCGCGAGATCGCGATCCTCAAGTCGATGGGCGGCACCTCACGTTCGGTGGCGCAGGTGTTCCAGGTCGTGGGCCTCGCGATCGGTGGCGTCGGGACCTTCATCGGCGTCGCCGTGGGCCTCGCCATCTGTTACGTGATGAGCTCGTACGGCTATCACCTCGATCCGAAGGTGTACTTGATCGATCGCCTCCCGATCGAGGTCCGGCCGCTCGAGGTGTTGCTCGTCGCCGGCATCACGATGGTGATCAGCGTGTTCGCGACCGTCGTCCCGGCGTCTGCGGCCTCGAGCCTGCGCCCGGTCGAAGGTCTGCGGTACGACTGACGCCATGCTCCCGTCCCCGCTCGCTGTTCCCCGTGCGCTGTGGGACGTGCTGATCGCCGCGTACGGCTCCCCCGGGCGCGCGTATCACAACTGGACGCACATCGAAGAGGTCGTGCAACGCTTCCACGAGGTCGCCGCCGGTCCCGGGTGGCACCATCCCCAGGAGGTGTTCCTCGGGCTGCTCTTGCACGACGCGGTGTACGAGCCCGGGCGCACGGACAACGAAGCGCGGAGCGCCGCGCTCGCGACCGAGCTGGTCGCGCACCATCTACCGGGACGCGATCTCGACGTGGCGCTGATCGTGGAGCTGATCAACCTCACTGCCGAGCACGGGCGCGAGCCCGATGATCTGAGCCAGGACGCGGCCCTGTTCCTCGATTGCGACATGGCAATCCTTGGCGCTCCGCCCGAGCGCTTCGCGACCTACGATCGCGGCGTCGCGCTGGAGTACCAGGCGGTTCCACCGGAGCAGTTTCGCGCTGGACGGCGGCGGTTCATGTCGCAGCTCCTCGCCCGGCACCGGATCTTCGTGTCGGACCACTTCCGCGACGCCCTCGAAGGTTCTGCCCGCGAGAACCTGACGCGGGCGTTCGAACAAGCGGACTGATCCGGTTCGCCGATCTCCTCCACAGGATCTGTGAATAAGCTGTCGATCGACAATTCGAGTTGCATTCTTGCAACTAATGTTGCTCATACGACATGGAAACCCGACTAGCCAGTGAATGATTTCAGATAGGTAGACACACCTACAGGTGGCCCGAAGCTTGTATTTATCGCGGTCATCAACATGCGCAACATCAACTCGCTGATCGCCGCTCTCGTCCTCTCGCTCTCCACCGTCGCCACCGTCGGCTGCGCCTCTGTCGGCGCGGACGAGGACAGCGAGATCGACGGCGAGGCCGCTTCGGCCGGCAAGCTCGCGTTCTGGCAGGCCACCGACGGCCAGTGGCACTTCCACCTGAAGAGCGGCAACGGCGCGATCCTCCTGACCTCCGAGGCGTACACGTCGCGCACCGGCGCCATCAACGGCGCGCTCTCGGTGCTCGAGAACGGCGTCGACCCGACGCAGTACGCGGTCAACAAGACGGCGACCGGCTACAACCTCCACCTGAAGGCCGGCAACGGCGAGTCGATCGCGTTCTCGCAGGTCTACTCGACCAAGTCGAACGCGACCCGCGCGGTCACCTCGTCGGTCAAGGCGACCAACAGCTACCTCGACAAGCAGGCCGCGAACACCACCGGCGCCCGCGTCGAGGTGCTGTTCAACGAGACGACCGCCAAGTACCGCTTCAACCTGTTCGCGAAGAACGGCCAGATCGTCCTGTCGTCGGAGCAGTACACCACCGAGTCCGCCGCGTTCAACGGCGCCTTCGCGGTCCAGGCCGAGGGCACGGAGTCGACCCACTACGCCGTCAAGCAGAACACCGCGGGCGGCTTCTACTTCAACCTGTCGG
>JAYVRN010000664.1:0-3924 GCA_043776275.1 Myxococcales bacterium
CGAGAGCTCGGCCGCAGGTTCGCACCTGCTGCCGATCATCCATCGCGTGCAGAACGAGCTGTTCAACCTCGGCGCCGAGCTCGCCGCACCCGATCCCGAACGGCGCGCGAAGCTGCCACGGATCGAGGCGCGCCACGTCGACGGGCTCGAGCGCGACATCGATGCGGTCAACGATGACCTCGCACCGCTGACGTCGTTCGTGCTGCCCGGCGGAGGCGCGGCCTCGGCGGCGTTCCACCTCGCGCGCACGGTGTGTCGCCGCTGCGAGCGGATCGTGGTGGCGCTCGGTCAGGCCGAGGACATCGGAGGCGATCTCCCGGTGCAGTACCTGAACCGGCTGTCCGACGCGCTGTTCGTGTGGGGTCGGTGGTGCGCACTCAAGGATGCGCGGCCCGAACCGTTGTGGGACTCCAAGGCGACGTAGCCCGCGCGGGCCGCGGCGGCTCGAACACGATCACGCCGCCGGCATCTTGACCGACCGCCGCCCGGCGAGCAGGAGGGGCAGTGTCAGCACCAGGATCGCGAGCACGATCAGCCCCGCCCCGATCAGCTCGGAGCTCGCAGGTGGAGCGCCTCCGGTCCACCACACGAGGACGTAGCTCGCCACGCCCCCGGCCAGCACGCTCGAGCAGCGGTTGATCGGGACCGAGTACGAGTTCTCGCGGTGGTCGAGGAGGACGAGGCCGCCGAAGATCCCGGTCGCCTGGGACAGCACGCCGATCGTCACGCCGGCGAGGACCACGGGGCGATCGAAGAAGCTGGTGAAGCCGGCGCGCAGCTGACCGAGCGCCGTGCCGTGACCGATCAGCGCGCCGAGCGCAAGGAGGCTGACCAGCACCGGCGTCGCGACCATCTGTTCTTCGACGAAGTAGCGCGTCCGCTGGCGGAGGTCCTCGGTCTTCGCCAGCCGGCTCATGAAGCGGAGCCGCACGAAGTACGCACCGAGGTAGAGCGCGACGTCGACCCCGGCGATCCACGTCAACGCGAGGTCATCCCGACCGCTGTCGAGCGTTGCGACCACCACGGCGCCGAGGCTGAGCACCAGCCCGACGCCGGAGAACCAGCGGACATGGCGACCGCTCGTGGCATCGACGATCGGCGCGAGGATCAACACCCCGCCGCGCATCATCAACATCATGAACACGATCGAGACGCCCTCGAACGTATAGGCAAGCGTGGTGGTCGCGATCACGCCCGCGGTACAGATGCCCGAGACCAACGTGTAGCGCGTGGGCCGAGGAACCCGCCACCGCCCCACGTGTGCGACGGTCGCGTGCTTCCACCAACCCATCGTGGTGATGAACACGAACATCCCCACCAGCGAGGCCACCGCCGACACCGGCAGGAGCTCGACGCCCGGCACCGGCTCGCCACCGATCAGGCCCGACGACAGCGCCTTGGTGAGCGCCGAGTACGGGACATACGCCGCGAAGTAGCCGAGAGCGAACAGCCAGATGGTGAGGCTCTCCCGGCGGGCGGCGGGTGGGGTCACTGCCGAGCGAGCCAGTTCGTGATGTCGAGCGTCGAGACCACGCCGAGCAGCGCTCGCTTCTCGTCGACGACGAGCAGGTGGTGGATCTGTTCAGAGCTCATCACCGAGGCCGCGCGGGCGAGCGTCGCGTCCGGCGGGAGGAGCATCGCGTGCGGCATCATGACCTCGCGCGCCGTGGTGCGAGCCTCGCCACGGCACTCGATCAAGTCGAGCTTGGTGACGATCCCGGTCGGGCGATCCTGATCATCCACGATCGGGACGCATCCGATGTGGTGCTGGGTCATGAGGGCGATCAGGGACTCGACGGTCGCGTCGGCGCGCGCTGTGACCGTGGCGCGGGTCATGATCGTGGAGATCGAGACGGCGTCGGTGTTGACCATGGGCATACCCGATCCGCAGCAAGGACCGCGCCACGCAGGAGCTGCGGTTTCAGCGGTCGGACGCGCAACTCTGACGTGCACCGCGCCGATCCGCGCAAGATTCGCGCGGCCTACTTGGTCACCGCGTACATCAGCTTCTCCATCGCCTTCACGTACGCGGCGTTGTCCTTGCAAGCCACGCTGTGTTCGGCGATCGAGTCCATGCACTTGGTGATGAACTCGTCATCGTCCGGAGCCAGCTGCTTGTCGTTGGAGACATCGCCGAACGGGGAGGCGACCTCCACGGTGAGCGCCGCGAGCTTGTCGCAATCGACCTTCGCGTCGGCCGCGGCGAGGAAGCTCACGCACCGCTCGCGCGTGGCCTTCACGGCGGCCTCGTGGGACTGCTTGCAGCCCGGCCCAGCGGCCCCGAGCATCACGATCAGACCGCCCACGATCACGCTGCGCATGCCTTCGGTCATACCTCAGCGGCCGAGACGGCGCAGCTCGTCTGTTCCGATCCAGTACGTCACCGCGAGGACCGGCAGGCACCACAGGTCCGTGCGGTCGAGATAGACCTCCGCGTGGCGCACCATCGACAGCGCATCCACGAACCAGCCGGCCGCCCGTGCGCTGAGTTTTATCGCCCCGAACACCAGCGCCGTCGCCGCGATCGAGAGCACGAGCCGCTGGTGGGTCAGGTACGGGTCCGGCCGCCGCGCGAGGCGCAGGACCAGCCCGATCGCCGCCGTCAACACCACGGGAGCGGCGAGGAGGCCCCCCAGGTCGCTCAGCTTGCCCGTCAGGGCGCTGGGGCCGAACTTCGGCTTCAGGATCCAGTCGTTCACGACCATCACCACGAGGCCCAGGAGCGCCACCGGGTGCATCGCCTCGCCGATCGGCAGCCCGCCGCCCCGGAGCGACCGACGAAGTCGCTCGTACAAACCGGGCACCGACCCGTTGTCGGGGGCCGACACGCGTATATCCTGCCCGTCGTGTCCGAGTCCGGCAAGCAGTCAGAGAGCGCCCAGCAACTCGCCGCCGCAGAGGCGCAAGCCAAGGAGCGGTTCGAGAAGGCGATGAACGAGCTCCGTGAGGGGGCCTATCGGTTCTCCTCCCGTGCGCGTGGCCAATCCGAGCTGATCATCGAGGAGCTGATCGATCCCGAGGGGGACACCGTCGCCTCCCTTGCCGAGGTCGAGGGCGATGTCGGGGCCCTCTCGCTCGGGCAATCCCTCGAGCTGATCACGTTCGATACCTGGCTGTTCGGCCAGATCGGCGACAAGGAAGAGCTCGACCTCAAGGCCGAGGAGCACTGGGAGGTCTGGTTCACGTTCGGCGCCTGGATCGCCGAGACGATGCGCCGCCGCCACGGTGGCCACTGGCTGATGATGGGTGACGATCCGCACACCTGGCGGATCGGGTTCTCGAAGATCTTCCTCGAGATCGCGCCGTTCGTTTTCGCCGAGCAGCTGCTCCGCATGGGCTCGGGCGCCACCAAGAAGATGGTCACCGAGGTCGAGCGCGTCCGTCAGCTCCACGCCGACCAGGAAGAGAAGGACAGCGGCCGCGCGCTGGATCGGTTCCTCGCGCAGCACTACATCCGCCTCCACACCGTGCCGCTGGGGCAGTGGATGTCGATGGACTTCGCACGGCTCGCCAAGCTGTGGAACGAGGACCCGGTGTCCACCCTGATCGATGCGATCAAGGAGGCCGGCCCGCGCCTCGGGCCCGGCAACTCCCAGGTCGTCGAGCAGGTGGTGGCCGCGATCTCGCGCGCCAAGCAGGACGAAGCGATCGCGAAGCAGACCAACGACCGCGGCCTGTTCGAGGCGATCGCCCAGATCGTCGCGCTCCGCCGCGCCACCGCCCCCGTCGCGATCGACATCCTCGAGCGCGTGGTGATGCCGGCGATGCACGTCGGTCTCCCCGAGACGTTCCCGCCGCTCGACGAGGACGACCTCGGCAACCTGCGCAAGGGCATCGAGCTGTTCGCCTTCTTCGTCGAGGTCGTGCCGCACAAGTTCCAGGCCGATGACGAGGGCTTCCTCGGCACGATCCCGCACGAGCAGC
>JAYVRN010000665.1:0-13966 GCA_043776275.1 Myxococcales bacterium
CGATCAACGACAAGGAGCGGGAGCAGATCCTGTACGGCGCCGCGCACTATGTCGAGCTGAGCCGTCGGTACCTTGCAGACGGTGCCTGATCCTCGGTACCTTCGTTCGGCGGGGATGAAGGGTCGGAGGAGTCCGACGTCTACTTCGAGACGAGATGATCCGGACGCGCACAGTCGGCTTCGTGATGCTCCGCATCCTCGCGGTGGCGACCGCGTTGTTGATCGTGTTCCGCGCGATGCCGGCATACGCGGACAACGTCAGCGAGCTGATCAAGCAGCTCGAGGATGACTCGGACAAGGTCCGCCTCGCGGCCACGGTCAACTTGACCAAGCTCGGCGATCAGAAGGCGATCCTCCCGATCGTGAAGGTCCTCGGCAACGATGGCGACAAGGACGTGCGTGGTGCGGCCGCCGTGGCGCTCGGCAAGCTCGTCGATGCGAACACGAAGTCGAGCATCAAGAACCTCGTGATCAGCGCGCTGAAGAAAGCCGAAGCGAACGACGCGAGCAGCTTCGTGAAGCAACAGGCGACCAAGTCGCTGACCGCGCTCGGCGCCGGCGGCGGTGGCTCGGGCCAGGCGCCGCCGACCACGGGCAAGAACGGCATCTACGTCAACGTCGGACCGATGTCGTCGAAGACGGGAGACGCCACGGCCGATTCGAAGATGCGGCCGGTGATGGTCAAGGTCTCGACCCAGACGCTGACCAAGGTGGCCAGCTCGATGGCGACCTCGTGGACCGGCGGGGTGCCGACCTCGGCCCAGCTCAACCAGAAGGGGTTCCAGGGGTTCTATGTGGACGGAACCCTGAACGAGCTCAAGATCACGACAGACGGCACAGTTTCCTGTAAGATCAGCATGTTGCTTGCGAGCTTTCCGGACAAGAGTGTGTTCGGGTTTCTCAACGGCGGCGCGAAGGTGCAGGGTGGGAAGTCGGCCAAGGACATCGCCCTGGCCAGTGACGATTGTGTCAGTGCCGTTGTCGAAAGCTTGATCGCGACCAAGATTGTCCCGACGATCAAGACCAAGGCCGGAATCCCGTGAATGCCAAGTCTCAACCCCCTGCAGGCGGCGCCCCTGGTGCTGGCGGCGCCCGTGGTGCCGGCGGTGCTGGCGGTGCTGGCGGTGCGCCCAAGGGGTACAAGCGGAGCTGGAAGAACCTTCTTATCAACAAGAAGTACCAGCTCCAGTTCACGCTGTTCATGGTCGGGCTGTCGACGCTGCTGATGGCGGGCCTTGGCCTGTGGGTCATGAAGGTCGCCAACGAGACCACCACGGTCAGCATGGCGAGTGTGCGCGGCACACCGTGCCCCAAGGTCCCGGCGCTCGTCGAGAGCGCTGCACCCGACGAGGATGCGCCCGTTGTTCCGATGAAGCTGCCCGAGGAGCCCACCGATGGGGCCGCTCCGAGCGACACACCAGCTCCGGCACCTGCGGTCGATCCGGCGCCCGAGCCGCCCGCCGCGGGCAGTGATGGCGCCGCGGACAGTGGCAGCGCTGCCGGCACTGGTAGCGCCGCGGGCAGCGGCAGCGCCGCGCCTGAGGAGCCGCGCGCGCGCACCAAGGTCGTGATGGACGAGAGCTCGATGACGATGATCCCGACGGTCATCAAGGTGCCGGAGGATTTCGGCCAGAAGGTCGTCGCGCGCTGGACCTGCGAGATGCGTCTCGGTGGCGAGATCAACTCACTGGAGAGCGGTCGCCTGTTGATCCTCTACGTGCTGATCGGCACCGGTCTGCTGCTCGTGGTCGGGCTCGCGTTCTACGGCATCAAGATGACCCACAAGGTCGCCGGGCCGCTGTTCAAGGTCAGCCTCTATCTCGCCAAGATGCAGCAGGGTCGGTTCGACAAGGTGTGGAACCTCCGCAAGGGGGATCAACTGGTCGATTTCTACGAGCACTTCAAGACCGCCCACGCGGGCGTGGTGACGATGGAGAAGGCCGACCTCGTGAAGCTGAAGGCCGTGATCGCCGCGGCCGAGAAGGCAGGGGCCGGCGAGCACGCCACCATCGTCGAGCTGCGTGACATCGTCGCTCGCAAGGAGAAGGCCATTGAGTGATCCCACGGCCGCAACGGGCGCTCCGTCGGGTCCCCCGCCGGGCCCGCGTCCTCGCTACAAGCGCAAGCTGTCGAACTACCTGCTCGACAAGAAGCTGCAGCTTCGCTACGTCCTGCTCGTCACGATCCTCTCGGGCGTGATCGCGGGCGCGCTCGGCTATCTGATCTATCAGCAGAAGCGGGCGGCCTCCGAATCGATCGAGAAGGATCTACAGGCGCTGACCCAGGCCGATGCAACCCAGGAGGACTTCCAGGAGCACGTGGCTTCGGGGCTCCAGTCCGAGGACCGCGCGCTGGTCTACAAGATGGCCGGCGTCGGCATCGGCCTCGTCGTGATCCTCTCGCTGTACCTCCTGATCATGACCCACAAGGTCGCCGGGCCGCTCTACAAGGTCTCGATGTACTTCGATCGGATGGCGGTCGGAAGGCTCGGTGTCGTCACACCCCTGCGTCAGGGCGACATGCTCCAGGACTTCTATCTCAACTTCAAAGACATGCACGATGCGGTGAGAGCCCGCGCGCAAGCCGACGCGTCGGCTCTCGAGAAGGCGCTCGAAGCCCTCCGGGACTCGAAGAACCAGGCCGACTATCGGGGCGAGGCGCGCGCGCAGTTCGACGAGGCGCTGGACGAGCTCGAGAAGCACCTGACCGAGCGCAAGAAGCAGCTCGCGTGATCGGCGCCGCCCGCGTGCGGGCGCCATCGGATATCATCTCGCGCGATGGCAACCGCCGCTGCGCTGCTCGAGCTCGGTGATCGCTACTGGGCGCTCGGGCTCCCCGCGGCCGCGAAGAGCGCCCTGGGCCGTGCGCTCGCCGCGACTGACGACGCCGCGCCCGCCCTTCGCCTGACCGATCTGGCGCTCGCGCAAGGCGACAGCGCGAGCGCACGGCGATTCGCGACCGAGGCGGCCAAGCGCGCGCCCGGCCCGGTGACGAAGATCCTGCTCGGACGAGCGCAGCTCGCGAGCGGCGAGATCGCGGCGGCGCGGATGAGCTTCGGTGCGGCCCTCGATGCGCCGAAGATCGCGCCGTGGGATCGCGCGCGCGCGCACCTCGAGCTGTCGCGCGCGTCGGCGTCGCAGAGCGATCCCAACGGCGCGGCGGCGCAGGCCGCGGCCGGCTTCGAGGCGGCGCTGACCGCGGCGGTCGGCAGCGTGGCGCCCGATGCCCTGACCCTGCTCGAGGAGCTCGCGGCGGCCGTGGTCGCACACGGGCGCAGCGCGGATGTCACGGCCAGCCTCGAGGTCGCGAAGGACACGGCCGGCCGGAGGATGTGCGCAGCGGCGCTCCTGTCCGCGCGCCACGCAGCCGGAGATCCGGCCGTGACCGACGCGGTGATCGATGCCGAGCTCGCGGCTCTCGAAGAAGCGGCGCCCAGTGCCGCGCTCCGGCTGCGCCGGCTCGAGCGCCGGACCCGCAAGCTCGCCACCACCGAGCGCGATGCGCTGCTCGGCGAGCTCGATGGGCTGATCCACGCCTCCGCGGCGGAGCCGTTGACGCCCGCGGATCGCGCGCGCCTGTGGTTTCTGTACGGGGCGCTGTGCGCCGAGGACCTCGCCACGCGCGACCGCGCCGAGGACGCCTATCGCAAGGGCCTGGCGTTCCAGCCCGGGCACACCGCCGCGGCGTGCCGGCTCGCCCTGTTGATGTTCGATCGCGGCGATCAGGCGGGTGCACTCGCGGAGATCGAGCGCGCCCTCCGGATCGATGCGAACCACGGCCTCGCGTGGCGCAACGCAGCGCGGATGCTCGATGCCCAGTCGCCGAGCCTCGGCGTGATCGTGGGGCGCCTCCTCGATGCGGCGAACCCCGGCGCGGGGAGCGCGGCGGGCAGCGTGGCGCCGCGCCTGGTGACGGCCACGGCCGAGGTGGTGCGGCAGGACGTGATCGCCGGCGTCTACGCGCACGGTCACCGGGTCAAGAACCTGCTCGGCATCATCGGGGCGCGCACGCGGAGCGCGCGCAAGCTCGCCGCCGAAGGTGATGTCCACGATCGCCTCAAGGATCTCGAGGCGGATGTCACCGCGCTCTACGAGGAGTGGGCGCAGTATCTGCGCTCGATGCAGGCGCCCACCCCGACGGTGGAGCTCGTGACGCTCGCACCGCTGCTCCACGAAGTGGTGCTCGCGGCCCAGGCGCGCACGCAGCAGGTGCCGATCGCGCTCGAGACCACGGCCGGCCTCCCCGACGTGCGCGGCGATCGCATGTTGCTCCGCGAGGCGCTGCTCAACATCATCTCCAATGCGGCGGAGGCGTGTGCGGCGGCAGGCGGCGGCGAGGTCCACGTGCGCGTCCGGGCGATCATCTCACCGGGCGCGAGCACCGCGCCGCTCGTCGAGCTGTTGGTCGCCGACACCGGTCCCGGTATCCCGCGGGCGCACCTCGGCCGACTGTTCGTGCCGGGCTTCACCACCAAGGAGACCGGCTCCGGCGTGGGCCTGGCGATCGCCGAGCGGGTGGTCAGCGCGCACCACGGCCGCATCACGGTGGACTCCGAGGAGGGGCGCGGCACCTCGATCACGATCACGTTGCCCACCGACAAGAGCGGGCTCGCCGCGCTGCCGCTGTGGACCGTGGCCGAGCGAGGCACGCCATGACCATCGGGACGATCATCTGCGTCGACGATCAGGCGGAGGTCCGCCGGCTGCTGGTCGACGTGTTCAAGCAGCGCGGGTCCAATGTGATGCCGTTCGACGACGGCGAGGATGCGATCCGCTGGCTCGAGACCAACGATGCAGACCTCGCCGTGCTCGATCTCGATCTCGGGCCCAATCGCCGCACCGGCATCGAGATCTGCAAGGCGATCCGGGCACGGCTGCCCGATCTGCCGATCATCATCCTCACCGGGCACGGGACGATCGATGACGCGGTGGCCGCGGTGAAGGCCGGCGCGGTCGACTTCATCACCAAGGATCCGTACCTCGAGGACAAGCTCGAGATCTCCGTCGAGAAGATCGAACGCATCCTTCAGCACGCGCTCGATCGCAAGCGCCTCGAGGAGGAGAATCGCGAGCTGCGCGCGACCAACGAGCGCCTCCGCAAGGCCGCGGGGCGCCGGTGGCAGATCGTGGGCGACTCGAAGGAGATGCGTACGGTGATGACGAAGATCGAGCGCGTGGCGCCGGTGCCGCGGCCGGTGCTCGTCCTGGGCCCACGCGGTACCGGCAAGGAGCTGGTGGCGCGTGCGATCCACACGCTGTCGCCGCGCGCGAGCGAGCCGTACATCACGATCAACTGCGCCGCGGTCGCGGAGAGTCTGCTCGAGTCCGAGCTGTTCGGGCACGAGGAGGGCGCGTTCACGGGCGCCACCAAGCAGAAGGAAGGCAAGTTCGAGCTCGCCGATGGCGGCACCCTGTTCCTCGACGAGATCGGGAACATGTCGCTCGAGTTCCAGGCCAAGATCCTGCGCGTCCTCGAGTACCAGCGGTTCGAGCGCGTCGCCGGCAGTGAATCGATCCAGGTCAACGTCCGCGTGATCGCGGCGACCAACTCCGATCTCAAGCAGGCGATCGCCGATGGGAAGTTCCGGGCGGATCTCTACGATCGCCTCAGCTTCGAGGTGATCAACCTGCCGTCGCTCGCGAGCCGGATCGAGGACGTGCCGGTGCTCGCGATGCACTTCCTCGCACGGTTCCGCCAGGATGTGGCCGGGATCGCGGTCAAGGAGATCAGTGCAGGCGCGTTCGATCGGTTCGCCTCGTACGACTATCCGGGCAACGTCCGGGAGCTGAAGAACATCGTCGAGCGCGCGGCCTACATGGCGACCGGCGAGGTGATGTCCGAGGCCGATGTCGACGTGGCACTGCCGCCCGAGGCGCACGGGGCCGCGCCCTCGTCGGGCCTCGCCTTCTCGGACGATGCCAAGCGCCCGCTCGACGAGCGCGTCGATGCGTTCGAGGAGTGGCTGTGCCGCGACGCGCTGGAGCGCACGCGGTTCAAGCAGAAGGAGGCCGCGGCGGTGCTCGGCATCACCTACGACCAGTTCCGCCAGCGCTATCGCAAGTACGGCCTCGGCAAGGACTGATCGCGGCTACCGGCCGCGCTTCTTGTCATCTTTCCGGTCGTCCTTGCGGTCCTGCTTGTCTTCCTTGCGCTCGGCCTTGTCGTCGCGCCGCTCGTCCTTGCGCTCTGCCTTGTCCTCGCGGCGTTCGGCCTTGTCGTCGCGCCGTTCATCCTTGCGCTCTGCCTTGTCGTCGCGGCGCTCGTCCTTGCGCTCTGCCTTGTCCTCGTGATCGCGGACCACGGGCGGGGCAGGGGGCTGCGGCTGGAACGCAGGCTGGGCGGGCGGCGACGTGCGATGGTCGCGGACCTCCGCGCGGGCGTTCCCACGATAGTGGATGTACGCGGTCGGGCGATCGATCCGGCGGACGGCGACCGGTACGGTCTGGACGCGGATCCAGTTGCGGCGGTAGTCGTTCGATCGGAACCAGACCCCGCCGTCGTACCGCCAGTAGTAGTTCTCGCTGTAGAACACGGGCTCGTTGTAGTCCGCGATCACCTGGACCCCAGGGCTGACGACGATCAGCTCAGGAGCGGTGACCTCGGCGCTGTACTGCACAGAGCCAGTGCCCATGCAGCCGGCGAGGGCGGTGACCAGGAGGGCGGAGAGGATCGAGGTGCGCATGATGAGGGGTCTCTACGCACTGGGTGTGCCAGCGGCGCGCATCGGCTCCCCGCAGGGTTAGGCCCACGGAGAGGGGCGCCGGGGCGCACCGGGCGCGCGTGCCACAGCGCAGTGGGCTATCCTCGGGCGGCGATGGGCATCTTCGGGAAGATCAAGAACAGCATCTCGAGCAAGGCGAACGCCGCACTCGACAAGGCCATCGATCCGGCGAAGGAGCTCGACATGGCGATCCTCGAGCTCGAGGAAGGCCGCAAGAAGGCGCTCGCCGAGCTGGTGTCCTACAAGGCCACCGCCAAGAACATGGACAACGATCTCGAGAAGTACAAGGCGAAGGCCGCCGAGTGGGAGCGCCGCGCCATGGTCGCCGTGAAGGCAGGCGACGACGAGTCCGCGAAGGTCGCGCTCCGCGAGAAGAAGGCCGCCGAGGGCGAGTTCGTGAAGATCCTCCGCGACAAGAATGAGGCGTCGTCCTACGCGATCCAGCTCAACAAGAGCCGCAAGGAGTTCGAGACCAAGCTCCAGCTCCTCAAGATGCGCAAGGGCACCCTGGCCACGCAGATCGCGGCGGCTCGCTCCGCGGGCGGAGATGCGTTCGGCAACGACACGAGCGTGTGGGACAAGTTCAAGTCCGCCGAGGATCGGATCGATGCCGAGGTGATCGAGTCCGAGGTCGATGCCGCGATGCGCGGCGAGGATCCGGGAGGCGGGCTGCTCGAGGCGAAGATCCTCGCGGCGTCGCAGAAGGAAGGACAGCTGTCTCTCGCGAGTGGTGTGCCCAACGGACCCGAGGACGCGCTCTCGATGCTCAAGGCGAAGATGGCCTCCGACAAGGCCGCCAAGCAGAAGCCCGTCGAGGGGCCCAAGGCCGAGCCCCCCAAGCCGCTGGCACCGGGCGATGCCCCGGCCGATCCCGCGACAGCCAAGGATGACGAGCCGTGATCGTCACCACGGCGGGCTTCGCGGCTCCCGAGAGCGGCGCGCCCGATCCCGATGAGGTGTTGTCGACCCGGCTCCGCGATCTCGCACTCGTCGATCTCGACGCGCTGACCGTGGGATCCACCGATCCGCAGGAGCTGGTGGCCGTGTTTGCCGATGACGTCGCTGACGCCCTCCGCGAGGCCCGGACCCGGATCTCCGCCCTCCGAGCGACCCTGGGCGGCCCCGATCCTCTCAACATCCTCGATCTGCCGAGCCGGCAGCGCGCCTCGGACACCGCCCAGGCGGGCGCTGTGCGGGTCCGGGAGAAGCTCGGAAGCCACGCTGAGGCCGCCAGGTGCCTGGCCCGCCTCTCGGAGCTGGCCGCCAGCCTCATCCCTAAGCTGTTCGAAGCTGACCGCCGCCGGTAGCCCCGCCACCGGTAGCCCTGCTGCCGGATGCCCTTTCGATGCGACAGGTTGCGACGGGACCCAAAGCTCGCCGGATATCTGTTGTCCAAGCGTTGGTCACCATATAGTTCCCGGAATGGCTGACGAGGACCCAGACCTCGACCGGGCGCGGCAAGGTGACCGTGAAGCCTTTGGTCGTCTCGTCAAGCGCCACCAACGACGTGTGTATGCCGCCGCGCTCCATATCCTCGGTAATCACAGCGATGCCGACGACACCACGCAAGAGGCGTTCGTTCGCGCCTATCGCGGACTCGCCACGTTCGACGGTCGCGCGGACTTCTTTACCTGGCTCTACCGGATCACCGTGAACACCGCCCTCAACGCTCTCCGCTCCGACAAGCGAGGCGCCGCGCTCCACCAGCGCGGCAACGTCGAGGCGCAGCACGTGGGCGGGCGTCCCGAGGCCCTGGGCCAGGTCGAGCGAAGCCCTGCACAGCAAGTGCAGCAGGCCGGCGAGGTCAGCCGCGTGCTCCACGCCGTGGCCCAGCTGTCGGCGTCGCTGCGCGTGACCCTGATCCTCGCCACGGTCGAGGAGCTTCCGCACAAGCAGATCGCCGAGATCCTGGAGATTCCGGAGGGCACCGTGGCCTGGCGGGTCAACGAGGCTCGCCGTCTGCTCAAGCAAAAACTGTCGGGTGAAGAACCAAAGGCCGTTGCTCCCGCAACGACCCCTGCCACGGTCAAGTGATTTATGGCTGATGAGCTCGACGACCTTTTGCGCCACGCGATGAAAACCCTGGACGAGCAGGTGCCGTCGGGTTATTTCGAGGGCCTTCCGACTCAGGTTCAGGGAACTCTCGCTCGTCTGGAGGACGACAGCATGCAGCCAATGGGGACCACGGGTAGTGATCGTGATCGCGATGGCAGTGGCGGGGTTGCAACGGGCATCCCTCCGATGACCGCAGCGGCCCGTGACGAGGACAGCGGACTGCACGACATCCGCAGCCTCGCGTCCTCCACCAAAGCGCGGCTGTCGTCGCGTCGCTCGACGCAGAACCCGGTGATGAGCGAGGACGATGTCCTGGCGTCGTCGTCGGCCGGCTGGAAGGCCGTGGCGCTCCCCGAGCCCGCGAAGATGATCTCACTGCCCGAGCTCGCAGATCTTCCGAGCGCGCGCGAGGTCAAGGAGAAGGACAAGGCCGCGCGCAAGGCCAAGGCCGTCGAGACGAAGTCCCCGAGCGTCGTGCCGGATGTCGTCGCAACGATGCCCGGTTCGGCCCCGATCTCCACGCCGATCGCGATCACGGATGCAGCGCCCTCGGCGTCGGTGTCCGCGATTCCGACGATTGGCTCGCGGATCACCGCGAAGCAGAGCAGCGGCAAGGGCAAGACCATCGCGCTCGTCGGCATGGGCCTCGCCGCCGCCGCGGGCGTGTCGTTGTTCTTCGTGATGAACAACAAGAAGTCCTCCGAGGTCAGCCACTCCGACGCGGTCGCCGCCAAGGGGCCGGCCGAGGAGTACAAGAGCACCACCAAGATGCTGCCGCCGCCGCCGGCCGCTGGCGCCGCGTCTACTGCCGACTCGATGGCTGGCGCCGGAAGTGCCGCCGCGGTTCAGCAGATCGCCGCCCCGGAAGTGGCCGAGGCGCCCAAGGCGACGGCCACCAAGAACGCCGAGAAGCCGGGCAAGGGTGGTCACAAGGTCGAGATCCGCGACACGTCGATGACGGAGAAGGACAAGGACAAGCCCGCTCCGACCAAGGACGACAAGAAGCCGGTCAAGACCGACGGTGGCGAAGGCGAGCCTTCGTTCGACGCCCTGCTCAAGGAAGCCGGCGTCTCCGATGCGAAGAAGGAAGCCAAGCCCAAGCTCGACAAGAAGTCGCTCTCGGGCGGGGACATCAAGAGCGGGATGGCCTCGATCGCCGGCAAGGCGCAGGGCTGCTACGCCGGCACGCAGGGCACGGCCACGGTGAAGCTCACCGTCGGGCCGTCGGGTGCGGTCCAGAAGGTCAGCGTCTCGGGCGTGTTCGCGGGGACCCCGGTCGCCGCGTGCGTCGAGTCTGCCGTGAAGTCCGCGCAGTTCCCGGCGTGGGATGGCGGTCCGCAGAGCTTCGGCTACAGCTACTTGCTCGCCGAGTAAGCAGCTCGGTCACGGGCCACGGCCCCTTCGCCCCGCGCGCCTCACCGCCCGCGGGGCGTGTTCGTTTCGGGCCCACAGCGTGCGCGGGGTTTCCCCGTTGTCCGCCCAGCGGGGCCGGTATAGGTTCCGTCGTCGCGCCATGAGGAAGGTCTCCACGGGTAGGTTCTTTGAGGATTTCGGCATCGGGCAACACCTGGTGCACGCCATCCCACGCACGCTCCACGGCGGAGACATCTCGGCGTACATGGCCCTCACCGGGGCCCGGGACGCGCTGTCGTCCTCCACCGAGCTCGCGCGCTCCCTCGGCTTTCAGCGCGAGGTGATGCCGGATCTGCTGGTGTTCCACATCGTGTTCGGCAAGAGCGTGCCGGACATCTCCCACAACGCCTCGGCCAACCTCGGCTACGCCGACGTGCGGTTCCTGCGCCCGGTCTATCCCGGGGACACGCTGGTCGCCGAGAGCGAGGTCATCGGGCTCCGCGAGGTCTCGAGCGGCGAGGCCGGCGTGGTCTACGTGCGGACCCGTGGCACCAACCAGAAGGGCCAGGAGGTGCTCTCGTTCGTCCGCTGGGTGATGGTCCCCAAGCGGGATCCGAGCGCGGCCAAGGGCGTCAACAGCGTCCCGCAGCTCCCCGCGGTGGTCACCGCGGACCGGCTCCCGGTCCCCGAAGCGATGAACCTCCAGCGGTTCCCCGATCTCGCGTGGGCGTTCGGATCGACGGCGCGGTGGGATGACTACGAGGTCGGCGAGCGGCTCGATCATCCCGATGCGATGACGATCGAGGAGTCCGATCACACGCAGGCCACGCGCCTCTATCACAACACCGCGCAGGTCCACTTCGACGCGCGCGGCATGGCCGAGACCAAGGCCGGGAAGCGGCTCGTCTACGGCGGCCACGTGATCTCGGTGGCCACGGCGCTCGCGCAGAACGGGCTCAACACGCAGCTGAAGATCGCCGCATGGAACGGCGGTGCGCACGTCGCGCCCACGTTCGCGGGCGACACGCTGCGCGCCTTCACCCAGGTCATCGAACGCGCCGAGATCCCAACGCGCCGCGATGTGGGCGCGCTGCGGCTCCGCCTGTCCGCCGTCAAGAACGTGAGCTACGCCGAGCTCGCGCATGTGCCACCGCTGTTGTCGGGCACCAAGGAGCCGCGGATCGTCCTCGAGCTCG
Source organism: Myxococcales bacterium (assembly GCA_043776275.1). GTDB lineage: Bacteria > Myxococcota_A > Polyangia > Haliangiales > Haliangiaceae > JABFXX01. The sequence goes on from JAYVRN010000665.1 coordinate 11,325, forward strand.
ACTACTGGGCGCTGTTCCCGCGCCGCTGACCGGCATCCCGCCTCGGGTGCACGCCTTGGCGCTCCGCAGTTCAGCGCGCGCGTTCGCGCAGCGCGATATAGCCGGCGAGGGCGGCGATCATCGCGAGGGCCACCGCGAGCGCGATCCGCAGCGGACCCTGCGAGCTCTCCTCGACGGTGAACGGGCCAACCTTGGCGAGGGTGGGGCGGTGCGCGCCGACCACGATCTCGATCGCCGGATGCGGGATCTCGCGCGCCGTCGCGCCGAACAACGCCGCCGCGGTGCGGCCGAGTGCCTCGCGGTCGGCCGCATCGTCGACCACGATCAACACCACGCCGCTCGGGGCGCTGGGCGCGGCGACGCCGAGCGGATCGCGCGCGCCGCGGTGCAGGGTGACCGAGGCGGAGAGAGCACCGGGCAAGGCGCCGAGCTGTGCCGCGAGGTGATCCGCGTCCTCGCGATCGGCCGCGCGCTGGCGCTCCACGGGCCCCTCCACGGTCGGTGCGCACCCGCCGAGGGCGATCGCGATCCCGACGACGATGCGGAACCTGGAACCCACGGCGCGAACGTAGCATGCTGCGACGACGTGAATGCCGTGGTGCACATGACCGGGATGCTCGCGCCCGAGACGGTGCGCCGGCTCGCGGCCCTGCGAGCGAACCGGTTCGATGCGCGCATGACCGTGGCACCGACCGGGCCGGTCGACATCGCAGAGGCCACCGAGCGCGTGGTCGCGCGCTGGTCCGACGACCTGTGTGGGCTCCTCAACGCGATGACGCGGGGGGAGCTCGTGGCCCTCGCGGCTCGGCTGCGGATCGACGACACGGGGCGCTCTCCCTCGCTGCGCCTCGCGCTGTGGGCCCGAGGCGCGGAGCTCGAGCGCAACGGGTTCGAGATCCCGGCCACGCTGCAGCCGCGCCCGATCCTCCTCGGTGGTCACCTGGTGATCCAGGCTCCGGTGCGAGGGATGGCGCCGCCGGCGGAGGCGTGGCCGCGCCCCGTCCCAGCGCCACGCCCGCCCGCGCAACCCGGCGAGGAGCCCGAGTCTCTCGACGATCTGCTCGCCGCCGCCGATCGCTTGATCGGCGTGCGCCTCGGGCCGCGGGGGCGGGACAAGGGGGCATGGGGCACGCGCGCCGCGGAGCTGCTCGGCCTGGTCGAGCACGGACGCGGCGAGCCCGACTGGCGTGGTGATGTGGAGGTCAAGACCGTCCCGGTCTCGCAGGAGGCGAGCGGGCACTGGGGCGTGGTCGAGGATCCGGCGATCGCGATGGTGGGCGAGGGCGGCCTCGCGAAGCTGCAGCGTACGTTGTGGCTCGCGCGCGCCACGCTCGATGACGATGCGACGATCGTCACCTGGTACCTGCTCGATTGGGACGCGGACATCGCCCGGCTCGCGCGTCGCTACCTCCACGAACGCCCGAAGGGTCCGCGCGGCACGCTCGGGCGCGGCGTCTATCTCTCGAAGCGGTTCTTCGCCGATGCGGGCCTGCTCGCCGCCCTCAATGGAGCCTCCTCATGATCATCGACGAGCTACGGATCGTCGGCTCCACGCAGACCAACGTCGTGATGACGGCGGAGCTGACCCGGGTCGCGCAGCGTGCACTCAAGCGCCGTCTCGACAAGCCGCCGCGCAAGGAGGGCCTCGGCCAGCTCGTGCTGCCCTTCGATCCGGACCTCGCGTGGGTGGCGACGACCTACATGCGCACGCCGACCCGCGTGCTGTGGGACCTGTTCCGCTCCGATGCCAAGCGCCTCGAGCCGCTGTACGACGATCTGCTGAGCGATCTGCTCGAAGACCGGCGCGAGCTGTGGCAGGACGGAGATGGCATCTCGGTCGATGCGCGTCGCGTGGACGAGTTCGCAGCGGGCGAGCGCCAGGTCGTCGGCACGGTCAAGAACGCGATCATCGATGCTGCACATCGTCGCGGCGCACGGCTCCATGTCGAACCCGATCACCCGGTGACCCGATGGGTTGCGCGGGTCGATGATCGGGGCGAGGTCATCGTCTCGATCGATCTCGGCGGTGGATCTCTGTCGCAGCGCGGATGGCGGCGGGAGGCTGGCGATGCCCCGCTCCGCGAGCACCTCGCGGCCGTCCTGCTGATGCTCGCGCGGTTCGATCCCAGGACCGATGTGCTCCTCGATCCGATGTGCGGCTCGGGCACGATCCCGATCGAGGCCGTGCAAGCCGCGCGAGCGCTGCCGCGCGAGGCCCCGATGCTCGAGGCGCTCGGCCTCGGCAAGGGCCGCAAGGCCGAGCCGCTGTTCGCGGATGCTCAGCCGATCGTGATCGGGTGCGATCTCGATCTCGAGGTGCTCGCCGCCGCTCGCGACAACGCGCGCGCTGCCGGCGTGACCAAGGACGTCACCTGGCAGCGCGCCGATGTCGCGAACCTCCGTCCCGAGACCATCGCGGACATCGTCCGCGAGCGAGGTCGCGAGCCTGCGCCGGGCCTGATCCTCTCCAACCCGCCGTACGGCGAGCGGCTCGACGTCGCAGACCTGCGCGCGCTCTATGCATCGCTCGGCAACACCCTGCGGAGCTTCCGCGGCTGGCGCGCCGGCTTCCTGGTCGGGACGCCGCTGTTCGAGGAGGTGCTCTACGAGTTCGTGGGCGAGCCGCGGATCAAGAAGCCGCT
>JAYVRN010000666.1:0-3911 GCA_043776275.1 Myxococcales bacterium
AGCCGGGTCCGGCCCTCGGTGACGCTCGTGACCTCGCGCTTGGTGATCTGGTAGTAGCCGCCGGTGTCGGGCTCGAGCGTCACGGTGGCACCGCCGCCCGGCTCGGCGACGACGATCACGGTGACCGAGCTCCGCGCCACGCCGAAGCTCGCGATCGGAGCGCGGAACCCGGCGCCCTCGCGCGGCTGTTCGTCGAAGTGCGGCGGCTCGACGACGGCATCGAAGTAGCCGGTGTCGAGCACGAGGCGGCCCTCGATCGTGCGCACGCCGCGCGCGGCGACCTCGGCGGCGAGGGCGTCGAGGTGCGCAGCGGTGAGCATCGGATCGCCCTTGCCGCGCACGTACAGGTCTCCGGCGATCGTCCCCGCCTCGTCGGGCACCTCGCCAAGGACCGTGGTGCGCCAGCGGAAGCCATTGCCGAGGGTGCCGAGCGCCGCGATCGAGGTCAGCAGCTTGGTGTTCGACGCGAGGTTGAGCTTGAGATCGGCATTGGACGCGAACAGCTCCTCGCCGGTGACAAGATCCGTCACCGCCACGCCGATCTTCGCGCGGGCGAGCAGGGGCCGCGCGGCCTGCGCGCGGGTCAGGTGTTCGGTCAGCCACGGCTTCCTGGCGGCCGGGAGCGCCGGCGCGATCAGGGCGCCTCCGCTGCCTGCGCCGCTGCCGTCGTCGTCCTCGCCGGGATCCGCTGTGGGCGCCGCGGACCCAACGGCCTCGCCGCTGCCTTGCGACCTCGCCGGGTGGGAGTGAATACTCAGCGCGACGACCGAGACGAGCGAGACGAGCGAGACGAGCGATGAAGCCCTGGCAGACGCACCCACGCAGCTACGCTATCACGGCCGTGATCGCGTCCCTGGCGTGCGCGTGCACACCGAACCGCCGCCGCACGCCGGACGATACGCTCGTGCTCGCGATCGAGGCGGCGATGACCTCCGCCGATCCGCGGTACGCGGTCAGCAACTGGGACGGCAAGCTATCCAAGCTCGTGTACCCCGGGCTGACCGCGGTGGACACCGCGAGCGGCGAGCCGAGGCTCGAGCTCGCGAGCAAGATCACGTCGGTGGATCCGCTGACCTGGGAGGTCGAGCTGCGCCCTGACGCGAAGTTCTCCGACGGCGGCGAGGTGACCGCGGCAGACGTCGCGTACACCTACGGCTCCACGCTCGCCGCGGACTCGGACAGCCTGTATCACCGCGCCTTCGTCGAGAGGTTCGCGGGCGTCGAGGTGATCGGTCCGCGCCTGGTCCGGTTCCGGCTCAAGGATCCGCTCGCCACGTTCTGGACCGATCTCGATTTCGGGATCGTGTCGAGGACCGGGAAGGGCGCGGGGCCGTACACGCTCGCCGAGCTGACCACCACGCACGTCGTGCTCGAGCGCAACCCGTCGTACTTCGGCCCGCAGCCGAAGGTCCCGCACGTCGAGATCAAGTTCGTCCGCGATGCGTCTGCGCGCCTGTTGATGCTGGTCGGTGGCTCAGCCGATCTGATCCAGAACGGCGTGCGCCTCGACCTCCTCGACGATGTCAGCACGCGCCCGCGCGTCCACCTCGAGAGCGGTGCGAGCGTGATCCTGACGTACCTGATGATGAACAACGCCGATCCGGTGCTGAAGGATCCGCGCGTCCGGCAGGCGATCGCGCTCGCGATCGATCGGCCCGCGATCATCGCCGCGAAGTTCGGCGGCCGCGCGGTGCTCGCGACCGGCCTGTTGCCGCCCGGGCACTGGGCCTATGCCGAGGACGTGGCGCACTGGAATCGCGATCTGCCACGCGCGAAGGCGCTCCTCGATGCGGCCGGGCTCACCGATCCCGATGGCGAGGGGCCGCTGCCGCGGAAGAAGCTGGTCTACAAGACCAGCTCGGATGCGTTCCGGGTCTCGGTCGCGCGCGTGATCGCGGCCCAGCTCGCCGAGATCGGCCTCGACGTCGAGGTCAGGTCGTTCGAGTTCGCGACGTTCTTCGCGGACGTCAAGAAGGGCACCTATCAGCTCGCCTCGATGCAGACCTCCGACATCACCGAGCCGGACTACTACTTCATGTACTTCAACTCGACCCGGATCCCGTCGCCCGAGAACCCGGATGGCGGCAACCGCTGGCGCTACGTCAATCCCGAGGTCGACCGCCTGACCGCCCTGGGCCGTCACGAGCTCGACCGGGACCGGCGCAAGGCGGCCTACCAGGAGGTCCAGCGCCAGGTCGCCGCGGACGTCCCGATCGTGCCCCTGTGGCACGAGGACAACGTGGTCCTCTCCAATGTCGACGTGCAGGGTTACACGATCAGCCCGAACGCCCGGCTGGGCGGCCTCGTGACGACCTCGAAGGGCCCCTGAGAGGGCCCTGAAGGGGGCCCGATGGGGTTTTGAGAGGGCCCTGACACGCAGTGATCACGCTGGTCTGGGCCCGCCGGGGTGTGGTAAAGACCGCCCTCCATGGCCCAGGATCCTGCTACCGAAGAGCTCTTCCTCGGCATCGCGCACGCGCTGTTCGTGAACCGCCTGCACGTGCTCCGGCTCACCGAGGTGGTTCGCCTCGGCATCCGCCCGGACCCGCACGACCAGAACATGGAAGTTCCGGACGAGGTCGATCGCGAGCTGATCACGCAGGCGTTCGCCTATGTGCAGCGCCACTTCCCGCCGGCGTTCAGCGGCAAGATCGAAGCGGCCAAAGCGCGCTGGATCCGGCTCGCGTAGGCAGGGTGACTTCAAACGCCTTCGGCGTTTTTCAGCACCCCGCGTAGCGGGCTCGGGCCTGCAGTGCAGGCGCGCGCCTGCACCCGCAGCTTGGCTCGGCTAGCGGTCGCGCTTCTTCGCTGCGATCGCGGTGAGCCGTGCGGCGAGGTCGGCCTCGAAGCCCGAATCGCTCGGGGTGTAGATCGCCTCGCCGACGATCTCGTCGGGGAGGTAGTCCTCGGGGACGTAGTTGCCCGCGAAGTCGTGCGGGTACTTGTAGCCCTGACCGTGCCCCATCCCGCGATCGAGCGCGGTCGAGCCGGGGCGGTAGCGCGCAGGGACCGGCAGGGCACCCTTGTCCCGCACCAGCTTGCGCGCGGCGGCGTACGCGGTGAGGGCGCTGTTCGATTTGGGCGCGAGTGCCAGGTAGGTCACCGCCTGCGTCATCGGCAGCACGCCTTCGGGGAGGCCGACCAGCTCCACGGCCTGCAGCGCGCTGACCGCGACGACCAGCGCCTGCGGATCCGCATTGCCCACGTCCTCGCTCGCGAAGATCACCATCCGGCGCAGCACGAACCGCGGATCCTCTCCCGCCTCGAGCATCCGGGTCATCCAGTACACGGCGGCGTCGGGATCCGAGCCGCGCATCGCCTTGATGAACACGCTGATCACGCCGTAGTGCTCGTCGCCGGTCTTGTCGTAGAGCAGCGTCTTGCCCTGCGCCGCCTCGGCGACGTGCTCGGCAGTGACCGGCGCGGCCGGCGTGTCCCCCGCCGCGCGGCGCGCGAGATCGGCGGCGATCTCGAGTACCGAGTACATCCGCCGCGCGTCGCCGGCCGCCGCCGCCACGAGCTGCGCGCAGACCTCGTCGTCGAGCGTGACGTCCTGGGGCGCGAGGCCGCGCTCGCGATCCGCGATCGCACGGCGCGCGAGGGCGGCGAGCTCGTCATCCGAGAGCGCCTCGAGCCGGACCACGCGTGCGCGCGACAGGAGCGCGGCGACCACGCCGAAGCTCGGGTTCTCCGTGGTGGCGCCGATCAGCGTGATCGTCCCGGATTCCACGTGCGGGAGCAGCGCGTCCTGCTGGGTCTTGGAGAACCGGTGGATCTCGTCAATGAACAGCAGCGTGCGTGCGCTGAACTGGTCGCGGCGCTCCGTGGCCTTGGCCACAGCCTCGCGCACATCTTTCACACCTGCTTCCACCGCGGACAGGGCGATCAGATCGGCCCGCAGGGTCTCGCCC
>JAYVRN010000667.1:0-13927 GCA_043776275.1 Myxococcales bacterium
CGGCGCGCCGATGCAATCGCCGATCAAGACGAAGTCCTCCCCGTGGACCACCGGCGGTGCGAGCCTGGTCCCCGCGGCCTTGGTCCACACCAGCACGCCGCGGCGCCAGTCCACGCCCGCGAACCCGAGCTGGGACGAGCCGACCACCGCGACGTCGCCGAGGATGACCGGCCCGACGACATCGAACCGCGGCTGGTCGGGCCGCGACGGCAAGATCACCGTCCGGACCGCATGGATCACGGGGAGTGTCGCGAGTTGCGTCCATGCACCCGCATCCACCGCGGCATCGTGCAGCCCGGCGTCCTTTCCCGGCTCGACCACGGGTTCAACGGGCCGGGCCTGATGCTCCGAGTCCCGCTTCGCCTTGCACGCGACGACGAGGACCACCATGGCCAGCGGGCCGGCCACCGTGACGAGCCGGCCCCGGAGCATGGTCGCGAGGTCAGCCTCGTCGCGGGTGCGCCACACCAGGCTACTGATCCTCGGGCTTCTTTCCCTGGCGCTTCTTCGCCTGCGCCTCGCGGAATCGATCCGCCCAGCCCTCGACGTTGACCTGCTTGACGCGCGTGATCGCGAGCGAGCCGCGCGGCACATCCTTGGTCACCGTGGTGCCCGCGCCGACGTAGGCATCGCGACCGACCGTCACCGGGGCCACCAGCTGCGAGTCCGAGCCGATGAATGCGCCGGCCTCGATCGTGGTCTGGAACTTGCCGACGCCATCGTAGTTGCAGGTGATCACGCCAGCGCCGATGTTGGCCTTCTGACCCACCGAGGCGTCGCCCAGGTACGCGAGGTGGTTCGCCTTGGCGCCCGCCATCATGTGCGTCTTCTTGGTCTCGACGAAGTTGCCGAGGTGGACGTCCTCGTCGATCCGGGAGCCCGGCCGGCAGTGGGTGAACGGCCCCATCTGTACGCGGCTCGCGACCGTGGTCTCGGTGACGATCGAGTACGGCTTGATGTTGGTGTCGGCCGCGACCGAGGCGTCGGTCAGCACACAGCCGAGATCGATCCGCACGCCATCGCCGACCGAGGTCTTGCCGCGGAGCGCGACATTGGCCGCGATCCAGACGTCCTTGCCCAGCGGCCCAACCTCGGCGTCGATGTACGTGCTCGCAGGATCGGTCATCGTCACGCCCGCGCGCATCCAGCCCTCGTTGATCCGCCGGCGCGCTTCGACCTCGACGGCCGCGAGATCGACGCGATCGTTGATCCCGGCGACCTCGGTGAACGGCGCGTCGATGGCGGTGGCGCCACCGCGCGTGGCGGCATGCGCGACGAGATCCGTGAGGTACAGCTCGCCCTTCGCGTTGTCGGCGCGGAGCGCGGCGAGATCCTTCCGCAGGTGGCCGAGCTTGATCGCGTAGAACCCAGCGTTGGTGTCGACGATCTGCTTCTGTGCGTCGGTGGCATCCGAATGCTCGACGATCTTCTCCAGCATGCCGTTGCCGTCGCGCACCAGCCGGCCGTAGGGCATCGGCCGCGGTGGCACGGTGGACAGCAGCGCCATCCCCGCGGGCGAGGCGGCGGCGGCGGCGGTCAGCTCCGCGATCCGCTCGCTCGCGATCAGGGGCGCATCGCCGGTGAGGATCACCACGATCCGATCATCGGGCTCGTTCGCGATCGCCGGCAAGGCGCACTGCACTGCGTGGCCGGTGCCGCGCTGTTCGGTCTGCAGCACCACATCGACGACGCCCGCACCGAAGCTCGCATCCAGCGCCGCCTTCACCTGCTCGTGCTTGTGGCCGAGGATCGCGACCACGCGTGCGGCGCCGGCGGTGCGCGCCGAGGTCACCACCCAGTGAAGGAGCGGCCGGCCGGCGACCCGGTGGAGCACCTTCGGGGTATCGCTCTTCATCCGTGTTCCCAGACCCGCCGCCATGATGAGGACGAGAGGCTGCTGACGACTCATGTGGGCGGAACCTAGCATCAAAGCGAGGACGGGGAATCAAGGTGTCCCGCGCTCGGATCTCCGGCACAATAGAGCGGTGTCACGGGGGTTCGTCGTCGGTCTCATTGGGCTTGTTGGGCTCGGTGGCCTGGCGGGCCTGCTGGGCTGCGGTGCCGAGCTCAACGAGCCGGGCGTGAATCCGAACGTCCTGCCCGACGCTACCGTTCGCGATGCCGCGACCGATGCACCACCCGTGATCGATGCGCGACCGTGCATGGGTGGCATGGCCGCGAAGCAGGAGCCCGGCGGTGCATGCTTCGTGCTGTTCCCAGGCCCGAAGGTCCGCGCGGAGGCCGAGCTCGATTGCGTGGCTCTCGGCGGCCACCTCGCCACGGTGAAGACCGCCGCCTCCAATGCGATCGTCGCCTCGCTGGTGATCGCCACGCCGTCCGCGTTCCTTGGCGGCAACGATCTGACCACGGAGAACGCCTTCGTGTGGCCCGACGGGACCGCCGTCGCCTACACGAACTGGCGCACGGGCGAACCGAACAACAGCAACGGCAACGGGTTCGAAGAGGACTGCATGGTAATCCAGGGCCTCCTTGGGGGCGTGTGGGATGACCGCCCGTGTGCGCCACCCCCGGTGGGCACGGGATCCTACGCGTACGTCTGCTCGTACTGAGATCATGAAGCTCGCCGCGCTGGCCCTGCTCGCTGCCTGCGGCTCCGCGACGTCGGTGGCCCCGGTCGCCGCGAAGGCCTATCGCTCGCCGGCGATCGTCGATTCCCACGTTCATCTGACGCTGTGGCCCGTGGACGCCGAGCTCGCCGCCGCCGGCGTGCTGTTCGCCGTGGACCTCGCGGCACCCGATCGCGCGCTCGGTCAGCCCACGGCGCTGCACACCCTCGTGCGCTCGGGCCCGATGCTGACCCATGAGGCCGGCTATCCGCTCGATGCGTGGGGCGCGGATGGCTATGGCTTCGGGTGCGCCGCGAACGCCTGCCTCACCGCGCGGCTCGATGCGCTCGCCGCGCAGCATGTGCGCGTGGTCAAGCTCGCGCTCGACGACGATGGGCTCGATCCTGCGCTCGTGCCATTCGCCGTCGAGGCCGCGCATGCACGTCACCTGAAGGTCGCGGTCCACGCGCTGTCCGATGCGGCGGCGAAGCTCGCCGGGCGTGCCGGGGCGGATGTCCTCGCCCACACGCCGATCGAGCCGCTCTCCGACGAGACGATCGCGCTGTGGGCCGATCGCGCGGTGATCTCCACACTCGCGGCGTTCGGCGGCAGCGACACCGCGATCGAGAATCTTCGGAAGCTCCGCGCGGCCGGCGTCACGGTGCTCTACGGCACCGACCTCGGCAACCTCCGCGATGCTGGGCCGAGCGCACAGGAGGTGGCGTTGCTCGCGCGCGCGGGGATGTCCGCTGCCGAGATCGTCGACGCGATGACCACCGTGCCGCTCCGCTACTGGGAGATCACGCCGCCCGAGAACCAGAAGACCTTCCTGGTGCTCGACGGAGATCCGCACACGGACATCCGATTCCTGCTCGCACCTCGCGAGGTGTGGTCACGTGGCAAGCGCCTGCGCTAGCGCCGTGTTCCTAGCCGTGCTCCACCAGAGCTCGGTGAAGTACCTCGACCTCTTGATCGAGGGCGACACGATCACCGCGCGGATGACAGTGGCACCGGGAGATCTGACCGAACCCCTCGGCCTCGCACCCGATGCCACGCCGTCGGCGATCGCCGCCGCCACGCCCGCCGCCGCGCACTACACGCGAGCCTGGGTGACGATCGCGGGATGTACGCCCGGCGACGCGCGCGCGGCACCCGATCTCGATGGCAGGTTCGTGGCCGTCACCTGGACCCTGCGATGCGCGGCGGCCCCGACCGATCTCGATCTCGACCTCGGTGCGTTCTTCGCGGTCGATCCCCGCCACGAGGCGATCGTGCGGGTCGGTGGCGAGCCTCCGATCGTGCTCCGGTCGGCTGCGCCGCGCTGGGTCATTCCGGTGGCCGGTCGTCGTGGGATCTGGCGGGGTTGGTGGCTGGTCGGGGTTGGGCTCGTGCTGGTGGGGATCGCTCTGGGCGTGCGGCACCTGCGACCCTCCAAGAATCCCTGATCGTCGACATGTAGGCGGGTCTGCGCCGATCAGCACCTCACGCGATCCTCTTCACACGCCATCCACGACAGTCGATACTGGACACACATTGGCAGTTTCTGACCTGGAACAGCCGGTCGCTGAAGAGGCTGGCAAGCCGATCGTCATCTGCGTCGACGACGATCGGACCAACCTGAATGCGCTCGGTCGAGTGCTCCGAGCTCGGTGCACTGTGCTGCTCGCATCGACAGGGCTCGAGGCGCTCGAGCTCGTGCAGGCCAACGCAGAGGTCGCGTGCGTACTCGCCGATCTCCGCATGCCCGGCCTTGCTGGCCCCGAGCTCCTCGCGCGGGTCGCTCAGATCCGGCCGCACTGTCGTCGTGCGGTGGTCACCGGGTTCCCCGAGTCCGATGATCTGATCGCGGCGATCAACGCGGGCCACCTCCACTACGTCATCACCAAGCCGTGGAAGCTGCAGGATCTGCTGCAGGTCGTCGATCAGCTCGTGCACACGTTTCGGCTCGAGCGCGACAACAACCGCCTGATCAACGAGCTGCGGCTCGCCAACCAGAGCCTCCGCGACCACGAGACGCAGCTCGAGGCGCAGCTCGAATCGCGTGGTCACGAGATCAACGTCGCCACCGAGCAGCTCGCACAGATGAGCAACCAGCTCGATGCGCTCACGCTCCGCGATGCCCTGACCGGGCTGTACACGCACCGTGCGTTCCAGGAGCGCCTGCGCGAGGAGATCGCGCGCGCGCTGCGCTATGGCCAGCCGATGTCGCTGCTGATCGCCGACATCGATGGCTTCGCGACCGTGAACCACGATCTCGGCTATCAGGTCGGCGACGAGATCCTCCGCCGCCTCGCCGTTGTTCTCCAGGAGGATGACTCGCCCGATCGCGTGCGGACCTCCGATGTGGTGGCGCGCTACTCGGGCGAGGAGTTCGTGCTGCTGCTACCCGAGACCGCGAAGGCGGGGGCGCTGATCAAGGCGGCGCGTCTGCGTGACGCGGTGGCCGCGGCCGAGATGCCGAGTGGCCGGAAGCTGTCGATGTCGATCGGCGTGGCCTCGGTCCCCGATGATGCCGCGGATCCCGAGGGCCTCCTGACCGCCGCCGAGGCCGCGCTCCGCGGCGCGAAGCGCGGTGGGCGAGGGCGCGTGCAGTTCTTCTCCGGGGAGACCACCGGGCCGAGCCTGGCGCGGACCTCCTCGTCGACGTTCAAGGCCGTGGAGATCGATCGGTTCCGCCCGTACCAGGAGCGGATGCACGAGGTCACGAGCATCCTCCTCCGCGAGCGTGCGCTGTCGTGCCTGATGGTCGATCTCTCTCGCCTGCACAAGGTGGAGCTCGACCTCGGCGTCCAGCACCACAGCGAGATCTACGATCACGCGGCGGCCGTGCTCGATCGGCTGCGCGGCGCGGTGCTCGATCCCATCGATCTCGTGTGTCGCTCCGGTGATGGCGATGGCTACCTCGTCATCCTCGGCCCGCGCGGTGGGCAGCGCCTGGATCTCGAGTCGCTCGCGCAGACCGTCGAGCGCGCCGTCGAGGAGGCGCTGGCACCGATGGTCAAGGACGTGCTTCGCGAGCAGCCACGGATCACGGTGGGCTCGGCCCGCGTGCTCGGCAACTCGCTGATCCGGCCCGAGCGCCTCACCGCACGCTTGATCGCGGAGGCCGCGGACAACACGCGCAACCTGCGCGAGCGCAAGGCGCATCGCGATCGATCGACGCTGCAGGACATCATCCTCGGCGAGGGCCTGTCCACGGTGTATCAGCCGATCGTCGATCTCGGCACCGGCGATATCTTCGCGTACGAGGCGCTGACGCGCGGTCCGCGCGGCTCGGCGCTCGAGTCCCCCGCGACGCTGTTCGCGATCGCGGACGAGGTCGATCTCACCGTCGAGCTCGACCGAGCCTGCTTCCGAGGCGCCCTGCGCAACGCCAAGACGCTCGAGCCGGTGCACCGGCTGTTCGTGAACCTCCTGCCGATGTCGTTCTACGACGCGGCCTTCATCGAGGTCGAGGTGGGGAACTTGCTCAGCGCCGCCGGTCTGACGCCCGCGAACATCGTGTTCGAAATCACCGAGCGGCTCGCCATCGAGAACTTCACTTCGTTCAAGCGCGCGCTCGCGGCCTATACGGCGATGGGCTTCGGCGTGGCGATCGATGACGTCGGCACCCGGCACTCGAACCTCGAGACGGTGATGTCGCTGCGCCCGCACTTCATCAAGATCTCCGATGTCCTCGTCCGCGGGATCGCGCGCTCCACGGTGAAGCGGGAGATGCTGCGCTCGCTCCGCCACATCGCCGAGACCATCGACGCCGTCACGGTGGCCGAGGGCATCGAGCACATCGAGGACGTCGTCGCGCTCCGCGACCTCGGCCTGCGCTATGGCCAGGGCTACTACATGGCGCGTCCGGCGCCGCCGTTCGTCACCCTCAAGGACGAGGTCCGCGCCGAGCTCCGGAGCGTGACGCCGAACGTGACGGCCGCCCAGATGGTCGCCAACGACGATGACGATGACGAGGATCGCGATCTGGCGGTCCCGCAGGCCCCGCCGCCGACCCGGACCCCGGTGCTGGGTACGGGCTCCCAGAGCTCGATCCCGCGCAACGCCTTTGGCCGGCCAGAGGACGAGATCACCTCCGATTTCCAGATCCCCCCCGGCGCGGCCGCCGCCGAGCGCCCCCGGCCGAGGGCCTCTGAGCCGCCCGCGGAGCGCGAGGGCCAGCAGACCCCGTGGCAGCCGCTGACCGATGACGAGGCCACAGGAGAGGCGCTTCTCGAGAGTCTTCGCAAACCAGGCGAAAACACACCCGAGGGAGAGCGCGGACCAGGTCGACCGGGTTTAAACTGAGCCGGATCCATGGATCGCAACGCGTTCCACAAGCTCCTGGCGTTCGGCATCGAACGCGGCGTTTCCGACATCCACTTCGAGGTCGGTTACCCGCCGCACTATCGTCTGCACGGTGAGCTGTTGGGGGCCATCAAGGTCCCGCCGCTCTCGGCCCAGGATACCGAGGCGATCGCCCGGATGATCCTCGAGGACCGCAACGTCAACGTCGATTTCACGCGCAGGTTTACCGAGATCGACGTGAGCTATTCGCTCGCGCAGCGCGGCCGGTTCCGCGCTTCGATCTTCCGCCAGCGCGGTGCGGTCGGCATCGTGATGCGCCTGATCCCGATCCAGGTGCTCTCGATCGAGCAGCTCAACCTGCCACCCGTGCTGTCCGAGATCGCCGATGCGCGTCGCGGCCTGGTGCTGATCACGGGCGCCACCGGTAACGGCAAGACCACGTCGATGGCGGCGATGCTCCGCTACATCAACGAGACGCGCCACGCGCACATCGTCACGATCGAGGATCCGATCGAGTTCATCCACGAGCCGCAGAAGTGCATGATCATCCAGCGCGAGGTCGGCGCGGATACCGAGAGCTTCCGCGATGCGATGACCGCCGCGATGCGCCAGGATCCGGACGTGATCATGGTCGGTGAGATCCGTGATCGCGAGACCGCGAGCATCTGCCTCAAGGCGGCCGAGACCGGCCACCTCGTGCTCTCGGCGCTCCACACGCCCGACGCGGTCGGCACGATCCAGCGCATCGTCGGCCTGTTCGAGACCGACGCGCAGGACGTGGTCCGCGATCGTCTCGGCGATTGCCTCCAGGCAATCGTCTCCCTGCGCTTGCTCGCCAGCAAGGATGGGCGCCGTCGGCTCCCCGCCGTCGAGATCCTCCGGGTGACGCGAACGATCCGCGAGTGCGTCCGCGCCGGTCGGCTCTCGGATATCCCGGAGCTGATCCGCAAGGGACGGGACCTGTACTCGATGCAGCTGTTCGATCAGCACCTCATCGATCTGGTCAACAGCGGCCTGGTCTCGATGGAGACGGCGATCTATGCATCGTCGAATCCGGAAGAGTTCGAGCGCGCCCTCCGCGTCGAGTAGCCGGCCGTTCACGCCTCGGCCTTCACACGAGCCGAAGTGCCGGAGGCCGAAACGACGAAGGCGCCCTCGCGGGGCGCCTTGTAGCCACTTGGCGGACCCGTTAGCGGCGGCGCGCGCCGTCAGCCGGGCGGGGCGTGGTCACCGGCACGCGTGCCGGGGTCGTGGTCGGCGCCGACGGGCGATTGCCCTCGGGCCGGCTCGGCGGGCGAGCCGGGGGCTGCGACGTTCCGCCATCACGTGCACCCGGGCGCGGGTTGGACGCGTTGGTGTCGACGGGGCGACCGTTGTTCGGCGGCGGCTGGTAGCCACCCTGCGGGAGACCCGACTTCGGACCGGGCTGCGGCTGATAGCCACCCGGCGAGAGCCCACGTCCACCCGCGGGACCTGCAGGCGGAGCGGAGGGCGGCTGCTGATAGCCACCGTTCGGCGTGCCCGACTTCGGGCCCGTCGGCGGCTGCGGCTGATAGCCACCGCCGGTCGGCGCGGTGCCACGCGGCGGCTGATAGCCACCGCCCGGAGGCTGCTGATAGCCGCCCGAACCCGGAGGCGTTCCGGGATCACGCATCGGCGGGCGTGGCTGATAGCCCGTGCCGTCGGGCTGGAAGCCACCCGGACGACCCGGCGGTTGCGGCTGCGTCGGCGGCTGCGGCTGATAGCCACCGCTCGCCGGCGTGCCCGGATCGCGCAACGGCGGGCGCGGCTGATAGCCGGTGCCGTCGGGCTGGAAGCCACCGTTCGGAGGCTGCGGCTGCGTGATCGGAGGCTGGGTGTTCGGACCGGGCTCGCGGACGCCCGGGCGCGGACCCCCCGTACCGTCGGGGCGCCAACCACCACCACCGACGGTGGGAGGCTGCTGCGTGCCGCCCGTGGGACGACCGCCGTCACCCGGGGGACGCCAACCACCCGCGGGACCATGACCGCCGCCCGTCGGAGGAACGACGACCGAAGGACGACCGTCGCGGTGATCGCGAACGTTCCATCCCGACGGAATCCGATCCGGCGTGGACCAGTAGCCAGGCGTGTAGACGTACGAGCTGCCCGAGTAGTCGTAGTAGGGCTGCACGTAGACGTAGCCCTCCTGCTGGCGTTCCCAGCGACCACCGACCCAGACCCACTCGTATCCGTTCCAGTGCCAGTACCCGTCGATCCAGACGCTGCCGTATCCCGGCGAGATGCTCATCTGTTCGTAGAGCGGCTCCGGAGGCATGCTGGACACCGTGTACGGCTGCGGCTGGCCGACCGACACGGAGCCCGTGACGTTCCCGTTGCCATATCCATACCCGTAACCTGTGTTCACAGGCGTGGTGTCACGGACCACGCACGCTTGGGTCGCGAGGGCGAGTCCAAGGCCGCCGATCCATTGAGCAAGGGTTCGCATCTTCATTCGCTGCCTCCTAAGGCTTCAGTTATTCGACTGTGAAGCCACCCGAGCATTCACAGTGTAGTTGACGGTAATCGAGGCCACAAGTACACAGAAGTCCGATGAAAACGGTGTTCTCGGGGATCCAGCCGTCGGGGGAGCTCCATCTCGGTAACTACCTCGGCGCCATCCGCAATTGGGTGACGTTGCAAGACCAGTACCGCTGCGTGTTCTGCGTGGTGGACTACCACGCGATTACCCAGACCTACGAGCCCAAGGAGATGAGCAAGCGGGTCACCGACATGGTGATCGACCTGCTCGCCCTGGGCATCGATCCGGAGCGGTCGCTGCTGTTCCTGCAGTCCAGCGTTCCCGAGCACACCGAGCTCGCGTGGGTGTTCAGCAACGTGATCGGCATGGGCGTGCTCGAGCGGATGACGCAGTTCAAGGACAAGAGCGAACACCAGCCGGAGAACATCAACGTCGGCCTGTTCACCTATCCGGTGCTGCAGGCCGCCGACATCTTGCTCTACAAGGCCGAGGCGGTCCCCGTCGGTCAGGATCAGCTCCAGCACATCGAGCTCGCGCGTGATATCGCGCGCGCGTTCAATCATCGGTTCGGCAAGGTGTTCCCCGAGTGCGAGGCGCTGCTGACCAACCTGCCGAAGCTGCTCGGCATCGATGGCAAACAGAAGATGAGCAAGTCGCTCGGCAATCACATCCCGCTGACCGTGTTCGGCGCGGGGGATTCCGGCAAGGCGCTGAGGAAGCTGCTGTCGCGCGCGGTCACCGACGACAAGCGCGTGACGCGCGAGGACGCCGGTAACCCCGATGACTGCCCGACGATCGGCGTGATGCACAAGCAGTTCTCCACCGACGAGGAGCTCGCGTGGGTGCGCACGGGTTGCACCACCGCTGGCATCGGCTGCGTCGACTGCAAGGGGAAGCTCGCCGAGAACATGCTCGCGCACTTCAGCGGGTATGCCGAGCGCCGCGCGGCGCTGCTCGCGAACCCGGGCCGCGTCGAGGAGGTCCTCGCGATGGGTGCGCAGAAGGCGCGCGCGATCGCGCAGCGCACGCTCGGTGAGGTCCACAAGAAGCTCGGGCTGTGGCGCCCGAAGGCGGCCTCGTAGTGGGCCTCGCGCTGACCAGCCGTCGCTCCACGGTCGCGGCCGTCGCGAGTGCGCTCGCCGCGATGGCGCTCGCCGCCGCGGTCGCCGGCCGCAGCTGCCGCGTGACACAGCCGGGACCCGAGGTCGCGGTGCGCGAGATGCTGCAGGCGGCGAAGACCGGCGATCGCGAGACCGTGTTCCTGCTGCTGTCTCCAGCCACGCGCACCCGCCTCGAGACCGAGGCCAAGCGCGCCACGGATCTCGTGGGTGCGGCCACGCGCTACACGGCGAAGGACCTCGTGAGCATCGGCAGCTCGGACGGGATCGCGGCGCCCACCGACATCACGGTGATCGAGGAGGTCGCGGATCGCGCGATCGTCGAGGTGGTGTCGCCGGCCGGGCGCTCGAGGATCGAGCTGGTCAAGGCCGAAGGCCGCTGGACGATCGAGCTTCCGCAGTACGGCTCGCCGTGAGCGCCGTGAGCGCCGTGCGCGCCGTGAGCGCCGTGCGCACCGCAAGGCCGGGATCACCGCGCACCGACTGGTAGGATCTCGTTTGATGGCCACTCCTCCGCCGACCCGTGCTGATGCGATCACCGAGACGCTGCACGGCCGCTCGATCTCCGATCCTTTCCGCTGGCTCGAGGATGAGCACGCTCCCGAGGTGCAGGCCTGGATGTCGGCGCAGGACGAGTACACACGCACTGCCCTCGCCAAGCTGCCGGGTCGTGACGAGCTCGCGGCGCGGTTCCGCGAGCTGTTCTACTACGATGCGGTCAGCGCGCCTGCGCACTGCAAGGGCCGGTACTTCTACACGCGGAAGCACGCAGACAAGGAGAAGACGATCGTCTACTGGAAGCAGGGTGAGGACGGCGCCGAGTGTGTCCTGTTCGATCCGAACCAGTGGAGCGACGATGGCAGCAAGGGCCTCGGAGGCTGGTGGCCAAACCACGACGGCAAGTACGTGGCGTACGCCGTCAAGCTCAACAACTCCGACGAGACCACCACGCACGTGCGCGATGTCGCGGCGGGCACCGATCTGCCTGACGCGATCGAAGGCACGAAGTACTCCGGTGCCTCGTGGACCCCCGACGGCGCCGGCTTCTACTACACCTGGGTCCCGCCAGTCAGCGACACCGTCTCGATCGCCGATCGTCCGGGCTTTGCGGAGCTGCGCTATCACGCCCTCGGCACCGATCCCTCCACCGATCCGGTGCTCCACGAGCGCACCGGGAGCCCGCAGACGTTCCTGTCGGGAGGCGTCTCGTACGATGGCCACTGGCTGGTCGCGTCGATCTCGCACGGCTGGAACTCCACCGATGTCTATCTCCGCGATGCACGCGTTCCCGGCGCGCCGTGGCGCACCGTCGTCGCCGGTGTGGACGCGACGTTCGCGACCGAGGTGTGGCGCGACCAGCTCTACCTGACCACCAACGACGGGGCGCCGCGTGCGCGCGTGTTCAAGGTGGATCCGGCGCGGCTCGAGCGCAGCGCGTGGCGCGAGATCATCCCCGAGAGCGAGGCCACGCTCGAGGGCGTCTCGGTGGTCGGCGAGCACCTGGTGGCGACGTATCTGCGCAACGCCGCGACGCAGATCGAGGTCCGCGATCTGGACGGGAAGTTCCTCCGCTCGATCGCACTCCCGCCGCTCGGCAGCTCGGGCGGGATCGGCGGCAACCCCGACGAGGACACCGGCTACTTCGCGTACACCTCGTTCACCGAGCCGCAGGTGATCTACAAGACCTCGATCGCCACCGGGGAGGTCACCGAGTGGACGCGCGTGACGCTGCCGATCGATACCTCGCAGCTCGTCACCGAGCAGGTGTTCTATCCGTCGAAGGACGGCACCAAGATCTCGATGTTCCTGATCCACGGCAAGGACACCGTGCGTGATGGGACCAACCCGACGATCCTCTACGGCTACGGCGGGTTCAACGTGAACATGACCCCGGCGTTCGCCTCCTCGCGCGCGGTCTGGATCCAGCGCGGCGGGATCTACGCGATCCCGAACCTGCGCGGTGGCGGCGAGTACGGCGAGGACTGGCATCGCGCCGGCATGCTGCTGACCAAGCAGAACGTGTTCGATGACTTCATCGCGGCGGCGGAGTTCCTGATCGCCGATCGCTGGACCTCGCCGCGCCACCTCGCGATCTCGGGTGGCTCGAATGGCGGCCTGCTCGTCGGCGCGACGGCCACCCAGCGCCCGGAGCTGTTCCGTGCCGTGATCTGCGCAGTCCCGCTGCTCGACATGCTCCGCTACCACCTCTCCGGCTCGGGCAAGACCTGGATCCCGGAGTACGGTTCCGCCGAGGACGCCGAGCAGTTCCGCGTGCTCCACGGCTATTCGCCGTACCGGATCGCCGTCGACGCGGGCCCGCGACGCTATCCGGCGGTGCTGTTCGATTCGGCGGACCACGACGATCGCGTCGATCCGCTACACGCGCGCAAGCTCGCCGCGGTGCTGCAGGCGAACCAGATGGGCGAGGCACCGATCCTGCTACGGATCGAGCGCAACGCCGGCCACGGCGGCGCGGACATGGTGAAGTCGCAGGTCGAGCGCGTGGCGGACACGCTGGCGTTCCTGACCGCGCAGCTGACCTGATCACAGCCCTCAAACACAGGCCCCCACCGGGGTTGCGTACTTGAATCAACGCCAAGTTCAGCCCCCACCGCGCCTCCGCCGAGCTCCCGTGATGCCTGGCACGCCCGGGAAGGATTCTCGCGCGCGCCTGGGTTATCACCCGCACATGCGCCTCGCCGTGACGTCGTTCGCTCCCCTCGCCGCGGTCCTCCTCGCCGCGTGCCCGGGCACCAAGGGCGGGATCAAGCGCGACTATCCCGAGCCCAAGGCCGCCGACATTCTGGCCCGGCTCCAGAAGCAGCACGCCGAGCGCACGGCGTTCACCGCCGAGTCGACGATGGACTACTGGCTCGGCAAGGACCGCGTGAAGGGCACGGTGCTCGTGATGGGCACCACCGGCAAGAAGGTCCGGTTCAACGCGCTGTCGCCTGCAGGCGGCGATGTGCTCGCGGACATGGCCTGCGATGGCCAGAACTTCGCGTACGTCGACAAGCAGAACAACTGCCAGCTCTCCGGGCCGTGTGATCGCCAGTCGATCGCGTCGCTGCTCCACGTCGAGCTCGAGCCCGACGACTTCATTCATCTCGCGCTCGGCACCTTGCCGGTGCTCGAGCATCCGACGGGCACCGTGACGTGGGACGGCGGCCAGGGCCTCGTGCGGATCAAGCTCGAAGGACCCGGTGGGACGCAGACGATCGCGATCGATACCCGCGATGGCAAGTGGGACGTCGCCTCCAGCGAGCTCAAGGACACCGCCGGCAAGGTCGTTTGGTCGGTCGAGAACGCCGACTGGCGGCAGCAGCTTTCACCCGCGGGCAAGGGCCATCGGTTACCGAGTAAGACGCGCTTCAAGTCGCCCCAGGAGAACGCCGACCTGCTCGTCGCGTGGAGCGAGCTCACCCCGAACATCGTGATCGATCCCTCCAAGT
>JAYVRN010000668.1:0-3903 GCA_043776275.1 Myxococcales bacterium
TTCCATCAGCCGCTGTCGTTCTGCTGGTGGCGCCAGAGCTGCTGGGACGAGCTCGCGGATACGGTGCCGGGGACGGTGGGCAGCGAGCCCTACCTGCGCAAGCAGCTCGCGCGCTCCGGCAACTGAGCGCTGCGATGGCGGCCGGTTCGTCGATCAGTTCGCGCCGAGCCGCTCCAACCCCAGCTCGGGGCACTCGGCGTGTACCAGTACGGCGAGCTCGTCATCAAAGGCGAACCGGCCGGCGAGCACCACGGTGGCAACCAGCCGGTGATCGCCCGCGAGCAGGAACATCAGCTCGCGCACCGTCGCGACCACCGCGGTGTCGCGTCGCTTCGCGAGCTGTTCCCCTTGGGCCTCGTCGTCAGTCATCACCAGCCTGCGGATCCGTAAGCAGCGCGTGGTTCCCGACTGCCATCGAAGTTCTTGTGCGCTTACATTCATGCTGGTCCCTCCTGACCGGGAGCTGTGCAAGATCGGGCCTCCCCGAAGTTCTGGTGAGGTGCCCGCGGCGACGACGGCCGGAGGCGAGGTCGCTTACGTTCTCGTGGGCGCAAGGTCGCCCTGCGTCATGCGCGCCCACGCGCGGTGTGTCGAGAGGGAGCGGCCTGCGGGACCCTCGCAGCTGCGCTTCGCAGTAGGCTGCCTGGTGATGATCCCGAGGGTGGTCCGCGCGGCGATCGAGGAGGCGCTGCTCGATGAGGATGAGGAGCGGGCGCTCGCCCTGCTCCAGCCCCACCTCGGGATCGACGCGGTCGCCTGGAGCCAGGCCGGATTTCTGCTCGACGATCTCGGGCAGTCCGAGGCCGCGCTCGAACACTACGCGCGCGCACTCGAGCTCGATCCACGGTGCGTGTCAGCGTTCGTCGGGCGCGGAAAGATTCACGCGGCGCGCCGCGAGCACGAGGAGGCGATCGCGAACTTGGACTCCGCCCTCGCCCTCGAGCCACTCGGCATGACGTACTTCGCGAAGGCGTGCGTCCTCGACGAGATGGGGCGGATCTCCGAGGCCGATGTGTGTCGCGCCGAGGCCGCACGGCTCGAGCCCGCGCTGTTCGGCCGCCGCTGACGTTCCAGGCGACGACTATCGCTTGCGCGCGCGCTTGATCGCCTCGAGGCCGGTCGTTGCGCTGTCGCGGACCTTGGGCACGCGATCCGTGACGGCCTCGTGGAAACGCTGCTCGGCCGCATCGAGCTGCCCCGCCTCGTACAGCAGCCAGCTCAGCAGCGCCGCGGCCTCACCGGCACGCCCCGACTTCGAGGCGTGCGGCGCAGCCGAGCGCGTGCCGATCCAGACCAGTGCGATCGCAGCCGCCGCGACGACCGCCATCACCGCGGCGATCACCGGGGCCCGGGTCGCGCGAGGATGCTGCGCAACCAGCGCGGCACGCGCGAGCAGACTCGTCCGGCCCTCCTCCACGCGCTCGGTCCCGCGCTCGCCGGCAGGGGTCCCGCGCGCGACAGCGTCGAGCGCATCATCGCTGGGTTGCCAGCTCATCGCTGGAGCTCCTCGATGGTGGCGCGCAAGGCGGTCCGCGCATCGCTCAGGCGCCGCCACTGGACCGCACCAGCCACCGGCGCCATCAACATCTCGTGGGGCGCCGTCGATGGTGATTGCAAGATGATGTCGATGGATGACGCCGTGGTCGAGGGCAAGACCATCCTCGATGCACCCCCGATGGCCCGTGCGCCCGTGCATGGACCGTGGCCACTCGCGCTCGGCACCCTCGCGATCGGCGGCGTGCTGTGGATCCCGCGCCGCCGCCGGGCCGCGCATGCCTTGCGAAGGTGATTGCAACCACCGCGGGCGAACGGCGAAGCTCGGCGCGTGACCTGCCGCCACCTCGCCGCCCTCGCCGCCGGCTGCGAGACCGCGTTCACCGTCGATGCGTCGCGTGTCACGTTCGGTCGCGGCGCGCTCGCGGAGGTCGGAGATCGCGCCCGCGCCCTCGGCCTGCGCCGGGTGGTGCTGTTCACAGATCCGCGGCTCCGCGCCTCGCCGTGGTTTGACGAGGTCGCCCACTCGCTCGCCGCCGCAGGGCTCGACGCGATCGTGTTCGATGCCGTGGCGATCGAGCCCACCGACGCCTCGTTCGAGGTCGCCGCGCAGTTCGCGCGCGAGGCCCGCCCCGATGGCTACGTCTCGCTCGGCGGCGGCTCCGTGATCGATACCTGCAAGGCGGCGAACCTCCTCGCCAGCCACCCAGCGCCGCTGCGCACGTACGTCAACGCGCCGCTCGGCGATGCGCGCCCGATCCCGGGCCCTCTCGCGCCGCACCTCGCCTGTCCCACGACCTGCGGCACCGGCAGCGAGGTCACCGGGATCGCGATCTTCGATTGGCTCGCGCATCACGCCAAGACCGGCATCGCGTCGCCACGCCTGCGCCCGACCGAGGCGATCGTCGATCCGCGGACGACGGCCACGTTGCCCTCCGCGGTGGTCGCCGCGAGCGGGATGGACGTGCTGTGTCACGCCCTGGAATCATTCACCGCGCGCTCGTACACCCAGCGCGCAGCACCGTCGGCGCCGAGTGGGCGTCCGATGAGTCAGGGCAAGAATCCGTGGAGCGATCTCGGGTGTCGCGAGGCGATCCGGATCGCCGAGCGCTACCTCGTGCGTGCCGTGCGCGACGCCGCAGACCTCGAGGCGCGCGAGCAGATCATGTGGGCGGCCACCCTGGCAGGCATCGCGTTCGGGAACGCGGGCGTCCATGCTCCGCACGCGATGGCGTACGCGGTGGCCGGGCGGGTCCGCGAGTTTGCCCCGGCCGGATATCCCGAGGCGCCGATCGTCCCGCACGGCATGGCGGTCGGGGTCAACGCACCGTCGGTGTTCCGCGCGTTCGGAGCGTTCTGTCCCGAGCAGCACCTCGACGCGGCCTCCTTGCTCGGCGCCGAGACCCGTGGGGCCGCACCCGGCGAAGGTGGAGCCCTGCTCGCCGCACGCGTGATCGAGCTGTCACGCGCGATCGAGCTCCCGAACGGGATCTCCGGGGTCGGTTACACGTCGATCGATCTCGACGACCTGGTCGCTGGCACCCTCCCACAGCAACGCCTCCTCGCCAACGCGCCGTGCGAGATCGATGCCGCCTGTGTCCGCGAGCTGTTCGCGGGCGCCCTGACCTACTGGTGACCATGCCACCCGAACGCCCGACCCTCGCGAGCTATCCGTACGTCACGCCCATCACCACCCGGTGGATGGACAACGACATCTACGGCCACATCAACAACGTCGCGTACTACAGCTTCTTCGATTCCGCGGCGAATCGGTTCCTGATCGAGCGCGGCAAGCTCGACATCGCGAACGGATCCATCATCGGACTCGTGGTCGAATCGAAGTGCGCATACCACGCACCGCTGGCGTATCCGCAGGCGCTCCGCGCGGGAGTCCGCGTCGATCATCTCGGCAACCGCGCGGTCACCTACGGGATCGCGATCTTCTCTGACGAGGATCCGCTGGCCGCCGCGCACGGACACTTCGTCCACGTCTTCGTCGATCGCATCACGCGCACGCCGACCGCGATCCCCGCCGAGCTGCGCAGCGCGCTCGAATCGATCCGCGCGTAGCGTAGACTCGCGTGATGCGCTCCCTCGTCTCGACGCTTGCAGCCACGCTCGCGCTCGCGGGCTGTACGGCCTCCCCTCCGCCCGCCACCCCCGTGGCTCCTGCTCCAGACTGCTCCGCGGCGGTCGCCACGACGGGACGGTTCCTCGACGGCCATCGGGCGCCCGCGGACGAGGTCGAGCGGGTGAAGGGCATCGTCGCGCTCCGCTGCATCGAGGATCACTGGACCGCCGCGGCGACGACCTGCGTGGGAAACGCTGCGGATCTGAACGCGGCGCATGCCTGCATGCGCGATACGCTGACCGTGACCCAGCATCAGCGGATCATGTCCGCCCTCGAGA
>JAYVRN010000669.1:0-3886 GCA_043776275.1 Myxococcales bacterium
TCGGCGAGGATCTTCGAGACCTCGGCCTCGACATCCCCGCCGCCACCCCGGTGGACCAGGCGAACGACGCCGGTGCGGTCGATCACCACGCTGTGCGGGATGCTGGTCACGCCGTAGCGCTCCGAGACCTGGCCGTCATCGGCGACCAAGGTCAGGTGGTAGCCACGCTCGTCAAACAGCGCTCGCGCCGCCGCCGGATCGTCGAGGTTGACCGCGATCACGGTGACCTCACCCAGGTGGTGAGCGGCGAGGGCCTCGAGCGCGGGCATCGCGCGCAGACACGGACCGCACCAGGTGGCCCAGAAGTCGACGATCGTGACCTTGCCGTGCGTGGACGCGAGGGTGACGGGCGTGCCGAGCGCACCCTTGGGGCCGATCGCCGGCAGCGCGAACTGCGGAGCGAGATCGCCCTGGGTCATCGGCCGCATCAACTCGAGGTTTCCCGCGATCCAGGTGGTCTGCACGATCGCGCCGAGCACGGCGATCGCCACGACCGTCCAGCCCGCACGCCTGGCGCGCGACAGCTCCGGGGCGGGAGGCAACGGGACCATGCTGACCGCGCTCCGCACGGGACGCACCGCGAGCGCGACGATGGTCCCTGCCCAGGCATACGAGAGGGCGGCGAGCACGATGCCCGAGCCGCTCGGCAGCTCGACCTGTGCCGTTCGGACGACAACCGTGGCGCTCAGATCGACGAACACCATCGGCAGCGCCGCCACGCAAGCGAGATCGAACGCCCGGCCGAGGTTCCGCTTCGGCCCCGCGAGGACGAACAGGAGCAGCGCCGCGAGCACCAGGAAGCCGAGATCGATGGTGAGCGCGCGCGTCAAGACGTGCATCACCGCGCGCAGCCCCAGCCCGGCGGACACCGCCTTGCCGAGCCAGGCCGCCGCGAACAAGCCGCGCAGCTGGGTGGCGAGTAGCAACAGCCCGATCACGACGATCAGGTCGCTGCCCGAGCGACCGGCCTGCTTGCGATCGGCGGCCACGGTCAACGCCCACCGCGGATGGGTGATCGGGAGGCCGAGCCGCGCGATGAAGCTCGCCCCCGCGGGCGTCACTTCTTGTCGCCGCCGCCGCGTCGCTGACTCATCAGCTTGCGCGCCTGCGCCACCACCGCCGACGACACCCCGCGGCTCTTGCTGATGCTCGTCAGATCCTTCTCGCGAAGGAACGGCAACAGCTTCGCCGACTCGGCGATCGGGGTCTTCGGGTTGCGGCACAGGGAGACCTTGACCGCATACATCTTGGTCCACTCGCGGCGACTTGCAATGTACCGGATCACCTCTTCGGCCAGCGCCTGGTTGCGCGCATAGACCGCCGCCTCCATGTCGGACAGACCGGGAGACTTGATCGCCGCGATCGAGACGATCTTCACGGGATCGCGGATCGCCATCGCGCGGGCATAGGCATCGCCGAGCGTGGCGACCCGGATCTTCGCGGGGATCGAGAGCCGGGCGAACGGGATCTTCTTCTCTTCGACGACCTTGGCAGCGTGATCGAGCCGGCGCTGCTCCTCGTCATCTGCGACGTCGTTGTTGATATCACCCGTGGTCAGTGCAGCGTCGTCACCGGTCGAGAGCGCGTCCGCCACGTGGTGGAACAGGTCGTCCTCCTCGGCCGTGGACACGCCGCCGGTGAGGGCGCGCGCGACCTCGTCCCAGCACGCGAGGCCGGGCACGCGCACGTGATTGCGAACCGCGAGCTCGACGACGCGATCGATCGTCGACATGCGCGCCTTGCGGTTCATGTACATGGCCGCGATGATCTCGGGATAGGCGAGCAGGCGCTGCTCGTTCTGCGCGATCTGATCGACGCCGCGCGCATCGCCCTTCGCGGCGAGCATCGCGAGCGTGCTGTCGGCGACTGACGGGTTGAGCGCGACCGCATCGAACACGCTCACCTTGTCGACGGTGCGCTCGCCGAAGAAGTGGAGGATCCGAGGATCGAGGTGCGGATCCGCGAGCGTACCGGCCAGCAGCTTCTCGGGCAGGCCGGAGGCCGTGGCGCGCGAGGAGCCCGCGATCATCGCGTCGGCGTCGAGATGGAGCTGGTAGAGCACCGCGACCTGATCGGCCGGCGGCAGCGGCAGCATGCCCTTCGAGGCCATGGATCGGCCCGGACCCGGGCCGAGCGCGCGTTGAGCGGCCGCCGAGAGCTTGGTGATGTCGAGGGGGGTGAGGTCCATCGTCGTTACGCGTTGCGGTGATACAGGATCTTGAGGCCCTTGAGGGTCAGGAGATCGTCGGTGGACTCGATCGTCCGGGTCTCGGTGGCGATCAGCGCGGCGAGCCCGCCCGTGGCCACGCACCGCGCGGGCCACTCGACCTCGGCGCGGATCCGGTCGACCAGGGCATCGACCATCCCGGCATAGCCATAGACCAGGCCCGCTTGCATCGAGGCCACCGTGTTGCGGGCCACGACCTTGCCCGGGCGGGCCAGCTCGACGCGGGGCAGCTTCGCCGCGTGTTCGTAGAGCGCCTCGGCGCTGATCTGGATCCCCGGAGCGATCACCCCACCGAGGTACTCGCCCTTCGGGTTGACCACGTCCCAGGTGGTCGCCGTGCCGAAATCGACGACGATGCACCCCATTGTTCCCTGCGCGGCGCCCAGATCTTCGTAGGCAGCGACCGCATTGACGATGCGATCCGCGCCGACCTCGCGCGGGTTCTCGTAGAGGATCGGCATGCCGGTCTTGATCCCCGGGCCGACGAGCAGCGCGGCGCCGCCGCAGTAGTGCTTGAAGAACCGCTGGAGGCCGAACACCGCGGGCGGAACCACCGAGGAGATGATCCCGGCATCGATCGACTTCCAGGGGAAGCCCTCCATGTCGAGCAAGGTCTTCAGCAACACCGCGTACTCGTCGGAGGTGCGCTCCGCGACGGTCTGGATCCGCCAGCTCGCGGCGAGGTGGTCATCGCGGAACACCCCGAGCACCGTATTGGTGTTCCCGACATCGACGGCGAGCAGGACAGTCATCCTGCTCCGATGGTAGCTCGCCGTGACGGGCTGTTGTAGGCTCGTGCCCACCTATGCGTCCCCTCTCGAAGCTCTTCGCGATTGGTCTCGTGTCCCTCGTGGCAGCGTGTGGCGGTGCGTCCGATTCGGCGCCCAGCCCGCTGTCGAAGCACTTCGATGACATGCACATCGCGCGCGTGCCGATCGATCAGCAGCGCGCCGCGATCGAGGGGGTGCAGAGCGCCTACCAGGTCGCGAAGATGGAGAACGCGAATGCGGAGGCCGAGGAGAGCGAGGCCAAGCAGCAGCTGACCGTGGTCAAGAACGACCACAAGGCCAGCAAGCTCGCCGTCGACTCCGCGATCTCGAACAAGAAGAGCGCCGAGGGCTCGGCGGACAACAACCGGATCAACCAGGCTGCCAAGGAGCTCCACGCCGCCGAGGCCCTCCAGAAGGCCGGCGCTGCCCGCGTGAAGTATTACGAGGCGTACACCAACTGGCTCAAGCGCCACCACCGCTTCACGCTCGAGAACATGTACTGGCGCGAGGCGCAGTTCGAGCTCGCCAAGGCGCAGCTCGCGCAGAAGAACAATGTGGCGCCCAAGGGCGTGCAGTACGACTGGTTCCCGAAGCAGGAGGGCGAGCGGAACAAGCGCGTGGCCTCCGCGAAGCAGAAGGCCGACAGCGAGAGGCAGAAGGCCGCTGGCGCGCGTGAGGGCTGGCTGAAGCAGCAGGCCGAGGCGGACAAGGAGAACGGGAAGACCTCGAACATGCCCGATCCGATGGCGCCCAAGACCGCGCCTGCCCCGATGGTCACCCCGGCGACGATCACCCCGGCGGCACCTGCGCCGGCCGCGTCCGAGTAGCTCGAGCGCGAGATGTCGGCCGAGCCGACCGAGTCCGCACGGATCCTCGTCGTCGACGACGA
>JAYVRN010000670.1:0-13838 GCA_043776275.1 Myxococcales bacterium
AGGCGGCCGTAGAACGGCGCGGCATCGAGTACGCGGGGCACGCCGTACTGGACGCGACAGATCTTGTCGCGGATCGGCAGCGATCCCGAGCCGAACGCCCACAGCTCGTCACCGATCGCGACGCAGGACTCGAGATCGAGCTTGTCGAGCTTGTTGCCGATCGCCACCTCGAAGCGCCGGCGGCCATCGAGGCCTCGCGGCAGCTTGATCGCGGAGACGCCATCCGTGGCCACCACGGCGAAGAACGAGGCATCGTCCTGGATCACCACGAGGCGGCCGTTGTGCATGGCGAGGCCGGAGGCGGCGCGCACGTGATCGGGACGATCGTCGGTGGCCTCGGCGGGGCGAGCGTAGCGCAGCGCGCGCGAGGAGATCACGCGTACCGCCAGACCCGGATCGATCTGCGCCCTCCTCACTTCCTGACGATAACCTCTCCCGGCCGCGCCAGGTTGATCTGACGTGTCGCCCAGTCCCTGGCGCGTTCGGTGGGCAGCGGGCGGCCAGGGCCCGAGGAGTGTTGATCGATCGCCATCGCCGTCGCTGTCGCCTCCTTGACCTTGACCGTGGCGGTCGCCCGCAGCGGAAGGCCATCGGAATCGAACATCGTGTACTTCACGGTCAGCGATTCGATCACGCAGGCCATCGGCTTCATCCCACCTGCGCCCCAGACCACGACACACTGGTGTGGGCGCCGCTGGCTGTCGGTCGCCTTCTTGCTCGGGTTCCGCGAGGTGGCCATCACATCGAGAGCCTCGAGCTGCGGCTCGATGCTGCAGTTGGTCTCCACGCCATCGAACAGCAGCTCGATCGTCAGCGACCGTCCATCGCCGCCGATGTACTCCACGTCGCTCTCGACGTCCTCGCCGGGCACGATGACGCGACGGTGCAGCGGGATGTTGTGCGCGTTGTGCTGCTTCCAGCCGACCGTTCGCTGGCGCTCGATCTGGCTCGGGTTGTACTGCGCGGAGACATCGAGGGTCGCGTCATCGAGGGAGCCGATCGTGAGCTTGGCGCGCGCACCCTGAAACGAGCTGGTGGAGCTGGGCATGGACCACCTATCGGCCACGCCTCGCTGGGGTTGCGTAACTTCTCGCGGCGACGATTATCGAGCGATCTCAGTGAGATGGCGGCACGGCGGGCGGGGGTGGGGCGCCCACCACCTCCTTGGGCTCGCGCGGAGGAAAGAAGAACTCGAGTGGCTTCTTGAAGAACCGCCGCAGCACCGCCCACGGCAGGGTGCGCCGCTCGCCACGTGGCACGTCACGAGCGCGGAGGGCCACGACCAGCGCGAGCGCGAAGCTGACGCCGAAGTTGAGAAAGCCGATGATCGCGATCCCGAAGCAGGCGGAGATCACCGGGCCCCAGCCCACGGCATCGACACCGATCGAGGACAGCGCGAGCGTCAGGGATCCGGAGGACAAGGTCACGTGGCGGACGTCGAGAGGGAGGCCGAAAAACTTCGCGAACACCGGGACCATGCCCAGCAAGAACCCGAGCGCGATCGAGCCGCCGAAGCCCGCGGCCTCGTGCTCGAGGAAGTGCGCCCATCGCTTCATGCGGGCCTTGCCCAGTCTCTCGCCCCAGCGGTGGTGCTCGATCGCCTCGGGGATCCGCCGGTACACGAGCCAGTTCTCGAACCATCCCGCGATCAGGCTGGAGATCCACAGCAGCACGCCGGTGAGGGCCGCGAAGAACACGGTCCCCGAGCCGAGCGGATCGAACGAGGCGATCACGGTCTTCGAGGTCTCCGCATCGAGGAACGAGTGGCCCTGGACCCGCTGGAACAGGAAGTCCACCGCGAGCGCTGTGACGATCACCATCGACACGTTGCCGAGGGCGGCGGCGAACTGCGAGCGCGCGATCCGCGCGATCAGCGGCACGAGCTCGTCGAGCCTGCCGGGCCCGGCGCGATCGCGGATCGTACCGGCGAGGGCGGCCGCCGTCATCGAGGGCTGCTTGGTGGCGAGTGTGAACCCGAGCAGCTGCATGACGAGGAAGCTGCCGGCGTAGACCACGCTCGACATCAGCCCGTCGATGAACGGCGCGAAGTGCTGCCACTTGACGAGGAACTTGAGGAGGCCGGTCCCCACGGTCAACACGCCGCCGCCACCCGCCGAGCGGAGCATCTTGAAGTACTCCTTCCGGGACGAGGTGACGTAGTGCTCGCCGGTCTTGCCCGCGCGCTCGATCACCTTGCGCGCGAGGAGCCGCAGGTTGTCCGACATCAGCTGCGTGAAGCTGTGGGTGCCGACCAGGCCACGCCCCACCGCGGCGATCACCGCGCGGATCTGGTACGTGGGCTCGAGCGCGTCGTCGGGATCCACGAACGGCAGCAGCAGCTCGATGCGATGGAGGCCACGGTCGATCGAATCGAGCGAGTACACGACATCGATCGAGACACCACGATCCTCGAGCGCGATCCGGACCTGATCGAGGTGGCGGCGGGAGGCCTCGATCAGCGCGGGCATGTCCGCCGGGCGTGCGCGGGCCAGGTGGTACAGCGGCGAATCGCGGACGCCGGTGACTGCGGTGCGGGTGCGGAACTGCTCCGCCATCCCGAGCGCCGCGAGGCGCGTGGTCAACATGCTGATCGAATCGATGATCGAGGTGCGGATCGGCTCCCAGCAGTTCCCACCGACGGCGGCCAGCCGGTGGAGCAGGGGGTCCGCGGCGTCGCCGAGCCAGTCCAGATCCGCGACCGAACGGATGATCTTCCCCGCGAGCATCACCAGCTCGTGCGGTGCCGGGGCCTCTGGCAGGAACTTTCGCGCGAGCCGATCCGTGGTCTCGGCGAGCAGGCCACGATCGTTCGGCATGCCGATCTCGCCGAACAGCTTGATCGATCGGGTCTGCTGGAGGACCGAGCGCACCGTGCCCTGGAACCGCACCCGCGCCTCGGGGATCCGCTCCAGCATCTCGACCAGGAGCTGGAGGCGGGCGATCGCGTGGTGCCCGACGGTGGGCATCGCGGGCCCGGCCACGATGAACCGCCCCAGCCGCTCGAGCGAATCGAGCTGGGCCTCGAGGACGTCGCTGGGGTGGCAGGCGTCGATCACGCCATAGAGCTTGGGCAGCGCCTTGCCCTCGGCCACACCGAGCGTCCGACGGAGCTCGTCCAGGGAGGGCAACGGATCAGCTGCCGTCACCCGCAGGTCGTCGTCCACCACGCGGCGATGCTACCATCGCTTCCGTGACGCCGTGGCTAGAGCTCGGGCGCGCGAAGGTTCCTGAGGGCGACCTCATTTTGAGCCAGCGCGGGAACGAATTCGCGATCCGCCTCCGCGGCGCCGAGCTGATGAATAGCCGGGCCCACGCGTCCGAGGACAAGCTGGCGTTCCTCGGCTGCGCCGGCCTCGCCGAGCGGTCCGGAGTGCAGGTGCTGATCGGTGGCCTCGGCATGGGGTTCACGCTGCGCGCGGCGCTCAACGTGCTGCCCGCGGATGCGCACATCGTCGTGGGCGAGCTGATCCCCGAGGTCGTCGAGTGGAATCGCGGGCCCCTCGCGTCCCTCGCCAAATCGCCCCTCGCCGACCCGCGTGTCGAGGTGGTGCTCGGCGACGTGGGGAAGCTGATCCGCTCCGCGCGGCGCCGCTTTGACGCCATCCTGCTCGACGTCGACAACGGGCCGGATGCCTTCACCGCTCCGGCCAACGCGAGCCTGTACGGCGTCCCCGGGCTGACTGCCGCGCGGCACGCCCTGATCCCCGGAGGCGCGCTGGGCGTGTGGTCGGTGGCGGATGATCGCGCGTTCACCGGGCGGATGACCGGCGTGGGCTTCGCGGTCAAGCAGCACAAGATCCCACCGCACCCGGGCAGCGGAGCCCGCCACATCCTGTGGATCGGCAAGGCTCCCGCGGCCTAATGGCCGGTCGCCCTCGTCCCTTCGTGACGGCGGTTCGTGACCACCGCTTCGTCGCCTGTGTGGGCTCGACATGCGCCGCAGGAGACCTACACTGCTCCGACGTGTTCGCCCGGCTGCTCACCCCGCTGCTTGCCATCGTCGTCATCGTCGCCCTCGGGCTGACCGTGATCGGTGGGCGCGGCCTGGGGATCGACGCCACCGTCGACGACACGGCGGGGCTGGTGGAGCCGGTTGATGCGCTGGAGGGCGAGCCTGCGGTGCCCGCCCATGCGCTCGACATGTTCTCGCTCGCTGCTGGCGGACCGATCCGCCTGATCCCGCCCGTTCTGCATGGCACCGAGGAGGAGCATGCGTCGCCGGAGGCGGCGCGCGTGTTCCGGCCGCCTCGGGTCTCGTTCGCGTGAGTCGTTAGCTCTCCGAACGAAACCTTTGGCTACGGAGGTGACATGTCGTCACTCGTCGTGCCGGTCTGGGCCTGGGCCCTGCTGGCTGCAATCGTCGTGTTCTCGATCGCGCTCGATCTGTTCGCGCATCGAGGTGATCGTGTGGATTCGAAGCGCCGAGCGCTGGTGTGGACCCTGGTCTGGGTCGCCGTCTCGCTCGCCTTCTGTGGATGGATCGCGGTGCGCTTCGGTGCGCTCGCCGCCGAGGAGTTCCTGGCGGCGTACCTGCTCGAGAAGAGCCTGTCCGTCGACAACCTGTTCGTGTTCTTGCTCGTGTTCGGTGCGCTGAAGATCCCCGCGGCGGAGCAGCGACGCGTGCTGACCTGGGGCATCTTCGGCGCGATCGCGAGCCGAGGCCTGTTGATCTTCGTCGGAGCTGCCGCGATCGAGCGCTGGCACGCGCTGACCTACGTGTTCGGCGCGATCCTCGTGATCGCGGCGATCAAGCTGCTGCGCGCGCCCTCGACCGACGAGGACAACGCCGTGCTGCGCTGGCTCGAGAAGCACGTGCGATGGACGCGCAAGCTCGATGGGCACAAGTTCTTCACCCGGGTGCGCGGGCTGCGCGTGGCGACGCCGCTGTTCCTGGCGCTCGTCGCCATCGAGCTCACCGATGTGGTGTTCGCGATCGATTCCGTCCCGGCCGCGTTCGCGGTGTCCGAGGAGCCGTTCATCATCTACAGCTCGAACCTGCTCGCCATCCTCGGCCTGCGCGCACTCTACGTCGTGCTCGCCGGTGCCCTGGCCGACCTGCGCTACCTCCGGTTCGGGCTCGCGGCCGTCCTCGCGTTCGCCGGCGGCAAGCTCCTGGTCGCCAGCTGGATCAAGGTCCCGCCGTTGCCCTCGGTGGGGGTGATCGCCGCATGTATCGGAATCTCCGTGCTCTACAGCGTTCGTGCAAATCGCAGGGATGCGCGGATCCTGCAGCACAGCCTGCGGGACATGCAGTCCGCGGAGCTCACGCCGCAGCAGTAACGAGTGCTTGCGTGGCGGCCCGGGCCTTGCTCTAACGACAGTGCGTGATGAAGCACTGCCTCTCGTTCGTCGCCGTTGTTGTTCTCGCTGCTGGTTGCAAGACCGACAGCACGGAGACCTCCGCGGGCAGCGCGGCGCCCTCGGCCGAGCCGTCCGCCTCCAAGGGCCGATCCGGAAAGATCGATCTCCCGCAGCGGCACCAGCCGGGAGCCACGATGGATGGCGAGCGCCCGGCGTTGCCGGCCGATGGCGATGGCGAGACCGAGGACGATCGCCGCGCGCGTCGCGACGAGCAGCGCAAGGAGCGGATGGCCGAGCTCGACAAGGACGGCGATGGCCAGATCTCCGATGCCGAGCGCGAGGCCGGCCGCAAGGAGCGGCTGGCTCAGATGAAGACGCGCCTCGACGCGAACAACGACGGCAAGCTGACGATCGCCGAGCTCCAGGAATCGCGGATGGCGCGCCGCCTCGGTGATCTCACCGAGATCGATACCGACAAGAACGGCGAGATCTCCGCCGAGGAGCTGCAGAAGTCGATGGACGCCATGCGCGCCCAGGGCTGGGGTGGACGGCGCCGTGACCGCGGTCCGGGCGGCCCGGGTGGTGACACCACCGACGGCGATCCGCCGAGCAAGCCCTGAGGGTTTCGGCGGTCTCAGACCGCCGCGACGATCGCCGCCCGCTGCGCTTCATCGGGCACCGGTCCGTGGAGCGCACCGAGGTTGTCGTCGAGGTGGGCGAGCTTGCTGGTCGCGGGGATCGGGCAGGTCACCGCCGGATGACCGAGCACGAACGCGAGCAGCAGCTGGCCCCAGCTCGTGCATGCGAGCTCGCTCGCGACCGCGGGTAGCGGTTTTCCCGCGAGCTGCGCGAACAGCCGCCCGGTAGCGAACGGCTGCATGACCAGCACGGCCACGCCGTGTGCGGCAGCGGCGGGGAGCAGCCTGGCCTCGGCGGCGCGATTGCCGACGGAGTAGGGGAGCTGCACGAAATCGATCTGCTCGGTGGTGATGATCTGTTCGAGCTCGTCGAACGCGCCGAGCGCATAGTGGGTCACACCGAGGTAACGGATCCGGCCCTCGTGCTTCATCGCGCGCAGCGTGGGCAGGTGGACCTTCCAATCGACCAGGTTGTGGATCTGCATCAGATCCATGCACGCGGTCCGCATCCGCGCGAACGAGGTGGCCATCTGCGCGATGCCCTCGGCGCTCCCTTGCGTCCACACCTTGGTCGCGAGGAACGGAGCCGGTGTGGTCTGCGTGGCCGCCGTGGCCGGGGCGCGCCGAGCGAGCATCGTGCCGATCGCGGCCTCCGCCTTGCCATACATCGGCGAGCTATCGATCACCCGGCCACCGAGCGCGAGGAACCGATCGAGCACGGGCTGGATCGGCGCCGTGTCGTCGGTGTCGAACGTCTGCCACGAGCCGAGGCCGATCACGGGGATCAGCTCGCCGCTCGAAGGGATGGTGCGCGGGGTCATCGCCCCGACCTTAGCGCGGCATCGATCACGAGCCAGGCACGCGCGCCCATGGGATAGTCCGAGGCGTGAGACCCGTCCTGGCCCTCCCGCTGCTGATCGCCTCGGTCGGCGTGCCGGCGATCGCGCACGCGGAGGAGCCGGTCGATGATGGCAGCGGCAAGGAACCGAGCGATCACCCGCCGATCACGAACCGCGTGAACTTCCGTGTGGGGTTCGCTTCCTCCGATCTGAACGGTCGCCCCACGATCTGTCTCGACGTCAACCTCGTGTTCGGGTTCGGCATCGAGAGCTGCGGCACCGGCCAGCAGCTGATCCACAACGATCCCGATCAGGAGATGTCCCACTACCGGATCAACTACACCGTGGTGGAGCGCGCGCTGTGGAAGGGCACGCTGC
The DNA here is from genome assembly GCA_043776275.1 of Myxococcales bacterium. GTDB lineage: Bacteria > Myxococcota_A > Polyangia > Haliangiales > Haliangiaceae > JABFXX01. Next base: position 7,157 of record JAYVRN010000670.1, read on the forward strand.
ACGCACGTGGTGGTCTCGGCTTCGCCGAGCTGCAGGTCGGCAAGGACAACCCGGGGTTCGTGTTCGGTTCGCCGGATGCCGATCGCGGCTCGGTCTCGGGGCCCGAGGCCGCAATCTCTGCGCAGTGGTTGGTCCCGATGTACAAGGGCCTCGACTTCGTGGTCACCGGCACCGCAGGTCTTGCGTACTTTTCCCACGCGTCCGAGCTCGCCACGACGAAGTCTGACCTCCAGTCATTCGCGTCGATCGAGGCCGGCATCGGTTGGTGACACCCCGCGGGAAGCGTGGTCTAACGCGGGGCGCCCATGGAGCTCCGGACCATCGCCACCTACGCCAAGGCCATCCGGCCGACGCTGCCGGACCACGTGTTCAAGCCCGCGACGTCGCGGCTGCTCTGGCTCCCCTTCCACGTCGGCCTGATCAGCGTGCTCGCCTGGACGATGGTGAGCGGTCACCTCGCGGCGCCGCTGTGGCCCGTGGCCTCGCTCGTGATCGGCATCTGTCTCTCCGGGCTCGTGTTCCTCGGGCACGAGACGATGCACGGCGCCGTGGTGCGCGGTCGCACCGCGATCAAGCTCGTCGGGTTCATCGCGCTGTCCCCGTTCACGCTGTCGCCCACGCTGTGGACCGCCTGGCATAACCGGGTCCACCACAACCACTGCGCCCACGCTGGGATCGATCCGGACATGTACCCGACGATGATCGAGTACGAGACCCAGCGCGGTTCGCGGATCATGGCCGATCACTTCGGGCTCGGCCGCCGCCGCCTGGTCAGCCTGCTCAGCCTCGCCTTCGGCTTCACCGGGCAGAGCCAGCAGATGCTGTGGGGCGCGCAGACGCGACACATCCTCTCTCCGGGTCTGCACCGCCGCGCGATCGTGGAGTTCCTCCTCGCCGTGACGATGTGGGCCACGATCGCGTACGTGGTCGGGCTGGTCCCGTTCCTGTTCATCTATGCGCTGCCGTTCGTCGTCGCGAACACGATCGTGATGTCGTTCATCATGTCGAACCACAACCTGAACCCGCTGACCGAGATCAACGATCCGCTGGTCAACTCGCTCAGCGTCACGCTGCCTCGCCCCCTCGAGTTCCTGACGCTCGACTTCGGCTATCACGTCGAGCACCACCTGTTCCCCACAGTGAGCGCGCGGCACGGCAAGATCGTCCGCGATGCGATCCTGGCGCAGTTCCCCGAGCGCTATCAATCGATGCCGCTGACCTCGGCGCTGTTGCAGCTGTATCGCACCGCCCGCGTTTACAAGGACGATGTCACGCTGACCGATCCGAACAGCGGCGAGACCTGGCCCACGCTGGTCCCGCGCGATCTGCCGCCTGCCTGACCTCGGCGTGCCGTACTATCACCAGGTGCGGATCACGCTGGTGATGTTGGCGGTCGGGGGCTGCTGGTCGCCGGCACCGCCGTCGCCACCCGAGCCGGTGACCAACACGGCGCTCGCGGATCCCCTCGAGCAGGAGCCGGTGCCGCAGCACTCGGTGTGGCGCGGCAAGTACGCGTGCCGGCAGGGCGTCACCGCGCTGGAGCTCACGATCGATGTCGCCTCGAGCGGCCAGGCGAACGCGATCTTCTCGTTCGGTCCGCACGAGGCCAACCCGAGCATCCCCTCGGGTTCGTACCGGATGACCGGCACCGTGAGCGAGTCAGGGGCGAGGCTGCAGGTCCGGCTCGCGCCGGATTCGTGGATCGATCAGCCGGAGAACTACATGATGGTCGGCATCAACGCGGACTCGGATCGCACGCGGCGTCGCCTCACCGGCTGGATCACCGACGAGGGATGCTCCGGCGTCGAGGTCCGCAGGATCCGCTGACTACGCCGACGCTACGCCTACGCTGACAGCTGCGCTGACGCCGATGTCGATGCAGATGCCGACGCGGATCAAGTCGAGCGATCGCGGGATCTGCGGATCCCGTCGAGGATGATCGATACGAGCTCGCCGGCGACCTCGGGGGCGTCGATGCCCGGATCAGCGGATCCCATCGAGAATGATCGACACGAGCTCGCCGGTGACCGCGGGGGCGTCGATGCCCGGGCGTGGCGTTCGATCGCGGAGGTACGCGAACAGGATCGCGTCGATCGCACCGATCACGGTGAGCGCGGCGATCCGCGGATCGACCTCGCGGATCAAGCGGTGCTCGCGTGCGATCTCGGTGAGCCCGATCGTGCGCGCGGTCAGCTGATCGGCGAACGCGTGGATCGCGCCGCGGGCGCCACCGCGCGGTGCGCGCGCCTCCTGCAGGTACAGCAGCACGCGGTCCGGATCGCGCTCGACGATCGCGGCGAGCTCGAGCGCGAGCTGCAGATAGATCGTGGCGAGGCGCTCGCGCTTGGCAACGCGCAGCGAGCGATCACAGCGATCGAGCGCGTGGATCACCGCGGCGGCGACCGCACCGATGATCTGGCCGACCAGCTCGGCCTTGTCGGAGACGTAGCGGTAGAAGCTGCCCTTCGCGATCCCCGCGCGCTCCACGATCTGGTCGATCGAGACCCCCATGGTCCCCTCGGCGAGGAACAGCGCGAGGCCGGCAGAAGTGATCCGGTCGAGGGTGTCCTGGCGGTTGCGATCCCGGACTCCGCCCACCTGCCCGGGCCGATGCCTGGGGAGTTTCGCAGGCTTACGAGTCGAGCCTTGTGGTCGGACCATTACATGTATATTGTGACTATATAGTCATGATTTCAAGAGGAGTACGCACATGATCGGGATCCCGCTCGGCCTCGCGATCGCCAACGCATCGGAGTGGCTCATCCACAAGCACGTGCTCCACGGGCTCGGCCGGGACAAGAAGAGCTTCTGGAGCTTTCACTGGCACGACCATCATCGCAACGCGCGGCGCAACGGCCACGTCGACGCGGACTATCGCGGGAAGCTGTTCGCCGCGTGGAACGGTCAGAGCAAGGAGGCCTGTGTGCTCGCGGCCAGCGTGGTGGCGATCGCCCCGCTCGCGCCCGTCGCGCCGTGGTTCGTCGGCACGCTGATCTATTCGGCGGTGAACTACTACCGGAAGCACAAGCGCGCGCACCTCGACCCCGCGTGGGCCCGCGAGCACCTACCGTGGCACTACGATCACCACATGGGGCCTGACCAGGACGCGAACTGGTGCGTGACGCGCCCGTGGTTCGATCACCTGATGGGGACGCGCGTGCGATACGTCGGCACCGAGCGCGAGCGCGTGCGGGCGTCCCGCGGGGTCTCGCCTGCGCAGCCCGCGCCGGCGATGGCCGTGACCGCAGCCTGACTACCGACGGCGGCCGTGACCGCGGCCTGAACGTCGCGCCAGCTCAGCGCTCCGACGGCGGCCCGCACCGCCGCTGGGCGTCGGAGACCAGGTCTGATCCGTCTGGCGCGAACACCGCCAGTCCAACGCCCTTCTCGCCGGCGCTGGTTCTCGGTCGTCAGAGGGGCGTGGTAACGAACCCGGTCATGGAGAAGTTCCCTCGCGGCACACTTCCGCCCTCCGCGTTCGTCGCCCTGACGCCGGGGAGCCCGTCGCAGGTCCAGCGGCCGCCCACCACGATCGAGCGCCCGGTGCAGACCTCGCAGACGCCGCGCGGGACCTGCGATCTCGCGACCACCTGCCCGAACTGCAGCACGCTGATGCAGCCCGAGCACGCGCACTATCGCTGCGGCACCTGCGGCTATCGCGATTCCTGCTGCTTCTGACGCCGCCTGCGCCGAAGCGCCACGGTGAGCAGCGCGATGCTCGCCGAGACCACCGCCATCACCGCGACCACGAGGGCGAACGCCTGCGGATCGCTGCCGCCGATCTTGGTGGTGCCATAGCCGGCGAGTGCGCCGGCCGTCATCGTCATGAAGCCGATCACCGAGGAGGCCGTGCCCGCGATGTGCGGGACCGGCTCGAGGGCGAGCGCGGTGGCGCTCGGTGAGGCGATCCCCACGCCGAAGAAGTAGATGATCATCGGCACCAGGAAGCCGGCGATCCCGAAGTCCGAGACCCGGGTGCCGATCGTGACCGCGATCCCGCCGAACACGAGGATCGCGGTCCCGATCACGATCATCGAACCGGGGGATCGCCCGGCGCGCAGCATGCTGCCGCCGAGGAGCGCGCCGATCATCAGCGCCAGCGCGGTGAGCCCGAACAGGATCCCGAACGCCTCGCTCGACGTGTGAAAGCCCTCCATGTAGACGAACGGCGAGTCCGCGATGTACGCGAACTGCCCCGCGAACGAGGCGCAGCTGATCAAGATCGGCAGGCGCGTGCCCGGCGTGGCGAAGAACGTGCGGAACCCGCGGACCAACCCTCTGGGCGAGGCGACCAGGCGACGCTCGACCGGCAGGGTCTCGGACAACGTCCGAGAGGCGATCACCATCAGCACCGCGCCGCACAGCCCGAGGGTCGCGAAGATCGAGCGCCAGCCGAAGGTCGCGAGCAGCACGCCGCCGATCGAGGGTGCGATCATCGGGGCGATCGCGAGGGTGGCGAGCATCGTCGAGAGCAGGCGCGCTGCCTGCTGGGCGGGTTGGGTGTCGCGGACCATCGCGCGCGCCACCACGGGCGCCGCCGAGCCGCCGATGCCCTGGAGGGTGCGGCAGATCAGCAGGACCTCGATCGAGGGGCTGAAGGCGCACGCGATCGCGGCGAGCGAGAACACCGCGAGCCCGCCGAGCAGCACGCGACGCCGGCCCCACGCATCGGACAGATAGCCGACGACGAGCTGCGCGATCGCGAAGCCGATCATGAACACCGAGAGTGAGAGCCCCGCGGTGGCGTCCTCGACGTGAAACGTCGCGGCGAGCGTCGGCTGCGCCGGGAGGCTCATGTCGATCGACAGCGCGATCACCGCGGTCATCGCGGCGAGGGTCACGACCCAGCGCGTCGAGCCGATCGGCATCGGAGAGCGCGGTGCCGACATCCGGCCATCATGCCTGGCCGATCGGGTGGCGTCTGCGTGCCGAGCCCGCCACCGCAGGACGGTGTGTTCACCGATGCGGCCGATGACGTGGGGCGGTTCCAGCGCTACGTTAACGGACGATGACTAGCAGCATCATCCAGGCCACGATGCAGCTCGGGTTCCCCTGGCAGACCCAGGACCCGTTCCTGTTCTGCGTGCACCACGATGACAAGTATCCCGCGGGGAACGATCAGCTGGGGCCCGCGGCGTCGCTCGCCGGGCGCAACCTCGGCATGGACTTCGAGGGTAAGGACGGCTGGCGCATGTACCACGGCGACGTGGTCCCCGGCTTCCCGGGCCACCCGCACCGTGGCTTCGAGACCGTGACGGTCGTCCGTCGCGGGCTGATCGATCACTCGGACTCACTCGGCGCGGCGGCGCGGTTCGGCCGCGGCGACACGCAGTGGCTCACGGCGGGCAAGGGCATCGTCCACTCCGAGATGTTCCCGCTCCTCGACAAGACCGCGCCGAACCCGGTGGAGCTGTTCCAGATCTGGCTCAACCTCCCGAAGGCCGACAAGCTCGTCGATCCGCACTTCTCGATGCTGTGGGATCACCAGATCCCGCGACACGTGGCGCGCGACTCGCACGGCCGCGAGACCGAGATCACGGTGATCGCCGGCGCGATCGCCGACGTCACGCCGCTCCCGCCACCGCCCAGCTCGTGGGCCTCGCGCGCCGAGAGTGACCTCGCGATCTGGACGATCCGCATGGCGGCGAACGCCACGTGGACGCTGCCGGCGGCCAGGGAAGGCACCAATCGCACGCTCTACCTGTTCGCCGGCAAGGCCCGGGTCGCCGACCGCGATCTCGCGAGCCCCACCGGCGCTGTGCTTCGGCCCGATGCCGAGGTGATGATCGTCGCGGGCCCCGAGCCGGTGGAGCTGCTGCTCCTCCAGGGCCGGCCGATCGGCGAGCCGGTCGTGCAGCACGGACCGTTCGTGATGAACACGCGGCAGGAGATCCAGCAGGCGTTCGCCGACTACCAGCGCACGCAGTTCGGTGGCTGGCCGTGGCCGAGCGAGGCGCCGGTGCACGGCCGCGACGAGGGCCGATTCGCGCGCCACGCCGACGGGAAGATCGAGAAGGTCTGAACGCCGCGGTATCATCGCCTCATGCGGATCGAGGCGCTGGTATGCGTGAAGTGCGGTGGACCGCTCGGTGGTGTGACCAGCGTGCCGACGATCGTCGAGTGCGAGTTCTGCGGCGCGACGATCACCGTCGGCCAGGCGACGGCGACGTTGACCCGCGAAGGCTCCACCGACGAGCTGCGCGCGACCAAGCAACGCGCGGCAGGGAAGGCGTTCTTCGACGGGCTCGTCGCCTTGCTCCAGGCGGGACGCTCGCCCTACGAGGCGCTGCGCGCGGCCTCCGCGGCGCACCTCGGGACCGCCGGCCAGACCGAGGCGGTGGCGCGGGTGACGCTGGCGCTGGCGACCGACTTCGAGCGAGAGGCGGAGATCCCGGTGCTCCGCGACCCGCTCGTGCTCGGCCGGATCGCGCTGGCATATCTGCAGGTGATCGAGAAGCTCGGCACCTCTCCCGAGGAGGAGATGAGCTTGCCGTTCATCGCGGCGAGCGCGAGTGGACCCAAGCACTTCCGCCGGCGGGTCACCGCCGCCCAGCTCGCCGAGCTCGCGCTGCGGGATCCCCACGCGACCGCTGAATCGTCGACGACGGGAGCCGCGGCGAAGAAGAAGAAGTGGTGGCAGTTCGGTGGCTAACCGCTGTCACGCAAGCTGGCAGTAGTAGTT
>JAYVRN010000671.1:0-3878 GCA_043776275.1 Myxococcales bacterium
GCGTCGACGGTGACCGCCGCCTCGGTGACCAGCACCTCGGTGGGATCGAGCAGGAGCTTGGGGAGGAACTTCTGCGGCTGCGGCAGGTGCAGGAACGCCTCGGCCGGGACGCTCTTCTTGGCGCCGAACACGCACGACCACACGAGCCGGGTGCCCGTCGGCACGCCGGGCTGCTCCTCGAGCGTGACCATCCGAAACTCGAACGCCGCGGAGCCATCGAGGAGCGCACGCTTCTGCGCACCGAGCACGGCGAGGCGCAGCGCGCGCACCGGCACCGGCGACGTGGTCAGGAGGAGGCGCGCGAGCGCGGGGCCATCGCTCTCCGCGATCGCCTCGAGCAGGCCGCGGCTGATCAACCACGTGCGGTTCGCGAAGAAGGCGAGCCGGCGCGCGGAGAACTGGTCGCTGTCGGACAGAAACCGGGCGAGCTCGTCTCCCACGTAACGCAGCGAGGTGGCCAGCCTCAGCAGCTTGAGGCGCGCGGCCTCCTTGAAGCTCGCATCGAGCTTCTGCTTGGTCGCCGCCGAGGCCGTGGTCAGCCCCGAGCCGATCAACCCCTCGACGGTCTTCGCCAGCTCCTCGAGCACCGGCACCAGCGCCTTCTTGTCGTCGAGCGGCGGTGGCGTCACGGCCACCGCCTGCGCGTCGGCCTCGTTCGGGCCACCGTTCGGGCCACCGGGCGAAGCGTCGGCAAGGGCGAGGATCGCGGCATCGATCGACAGCACGCGCTCGAATACGCGCAGCACCGTCTGCGTGCGCAACAGGGCCCGCGCCGTGCCCTTCTCCGCGCCACGCACGTGACGGACCAGCATCGCCACCTGCTCCGCCACGAACGTCGCCCCGGCTCGCCCGAACTCCTCGCCGATCGAGGTCAGCCGCGAGACGTCATCGGGCCCCGTCGCCGAGAGCCCGCGCACGACCAGCTCGTCGAGCGTCTGCTGCAGCGCGAACAAGGCCTCGGTGACCTCGGCATGCATCACAGTGCGTAGTAGTCCTCGGGGATGGTCTCGGTCGGACGCCAGTCGATCTCGCCGGCCTCGGCGCCCTTGTAGCGGACGAACGTCGCGGTGGCGTCATCCTTGTCGAGATCGGGCTTCTTGGCCCGGCTCGCCTTGGCCCAGGCGTTGGCCGTGGTGGGATCGAGCTCGCCCGATTGCGTGAGGCCGATCGCGAGCACGAGGATGTGCTTGCACAGCGCGCCGCGAAGCCCGCCGCAGTGGTTCAGGTTCTGCGTACAGCAGAAGAACTGACCGTTCTTGCCGAGCCGGCAGGCATAGACCAGCGACGCATCGGTCTGGCTCTTCACCACGCCCGTGACGTGCTCGTCCGTCACCTGCGAGAACAGCTGAAACCTCTCGGCGCGCAGCATCTTGGTGACCTTGGACATCCGCGACGCGTCCGTGTTCGCCGTCAGGTTCTTGATGAACGCGGGCAGATCGATCTTGTTCGGTCCCGCGGTGCCACCGGCCGCGGGCGAGACCAGTTTCCTCGCCATGCTCGGAGCCTTGCATGAAGCGCCCGGCGCGCGCCAAGCCCGACCGCCGAAGAATCAGCTATTCCCGAAATCGGCGATCGGCGCCATCTCGATCGCCACGCCACCGAGCACCGCGTTCCCCGACAGCGGATCGCGCAGCGAATCGTCGAGGATCGCGTTGAGGTTCGCGCCCGGCCGCTCGGCCGCCACGCGCAGCTGGGTCCCCGGCTGGGCGTGCCCCCAGCCGTGCGGCAGGCTCACCACGCCGGGCATGATGTCGGAGGTGATCTCGACCTCGACCTCGATCGCCCGCTCGCGGCGCGTGATCCGTGCGCGTCCGCCATCGCGCAGCCCGAGGCGCGCCGCATCCGCGGGGTGCACCATCGCCGCGCCGCGGAACTTGCCGCTCGCGAGCATCGGCAGGTTGTGCATCCACGAGTTGTTCGAACGTAGATGGCGACGGCCGATGATCACCAGCGCGGGCACGGGGCGATCGAGATCCGCACGTGCGCGCGCGAGATCCGCGATCAAGGCCGGCGGCGCGAGCTCGACCTTGCCCGAGGGCGTGCGGAGCAGCTCCGGGATCCTCGGCGCGAGCTCGCCCAGATCGATGCCGGCCGGGGCCGCGGCGAGCTTCGCGAGCGTGAGCCCAGCGCGCGCCTCGGGGACCATGCCGAACCGATCGCCGTACGGTCCCGAGCGCAGCGCGAGCTCGAGCAGGCGATCCGGACCGCGCCACTGCGAGACCTGTGCGAGCACGATCGGCGCCGCGGGGCCCGCCACGCGCGCGACGTCTTCGGCCGCGAGCTCGTCGTCGAGCGCACCGACGTCCACGCCAGCGCCACGCCCCTTCACGATCCCGATCAGCCGGACCAGCATCTCCCACTCCGCCGGGTGGCCCGCGGGCGGTGCGATCGCAGCCGGGCTGTAGCGCGCCGTGTTGCGCCAGGCGAGCTGCGGAAACGCCACGTCGAAGTGTGGCTCCGCCAGCGACGAGAACCCGGGAAGGATCACGTCGGCGTGGCGCGAGGTCTCGTTGAGGTAGATGTCGAGGCTGATCATCAGCTCGAGCTGATCGAGCGCCGCCGCGATCCGCGGACCGTTGGGCGCCGATAGCACCGGGTTCCCCGCGATCACGATCGCCGCGCGGACCTGACCCTCGCCCGGCGTCTCGATCTCCTCGGCGAGGCAGGTCATCGGCAGCTCGCCGAACACCTCGGGCGCGCTCGCCACCCGGCTCCGGCGCCGGCCCGTGGTGATGCCCTTGCCGGAACCCGGCGCGCCGAGGGTGTTGGCGGCGAACGCGGCGGCCTTGGGGAACATCGCGCCACCCGGCTCGTCGAGGTGGCCGGTCAGTGCGTTCGTCACGTCGACGAGCCACGAGGCGAGCGTGCCGTACTCCTGCGTACAGGTGCCGATCCGGCCGTACAGCGCGGCGCGCTCGGTGGAGGCGAGCTGATGCGCGAGCTCGCGGATGGTCACGGCCTCGATCCCGCAGCGCGCGGCGACCCGCTCGGGCGTGAACTCCGCGACCGCGGCCGCGAGCTCGCCCTGCCCGACCACGTGCGCCGCGAGGCGACCGAGCTTGACGAGCCGATCGACGATGAGCGTGTGCACGATGCCGAGGAGCAGGAACACATCCCCGCCGGGCCGGATCGTGAGGTGGCGATCGGCCTGCTTCGCGGTCTCGGTGATCCGCGGATCGATCACGATGATCTTGCCGCCGCGGGCCTGGAGCGCCTTCGCCTTGCCGCGGAAGTCCGGCACCGTCCACATGCTGCCGTTGGACGCCATCGGGTTCGCGCCGAGGATCACCAGCAGATCGGTCCGCGCGATGTCGGGGACCGGCACCGAGAGCCAGTGCCCGAACATCCATCCCGCCGCGAGCTGCTTCGGCATCTGGTCGAGCGTCGATGCCGAGAACACGTTGGAGGTCCCGAGGGCGCGGGTCAGGCGTGCGCCGTAGAGCAGGAGCCCTGCCTTGTGCGCGGTGGGATTGCCGAGGACCATCGCCACCGCACTGGGTCCGTGCGCCGCGCGGATCGGTGGCAGCCGGCGCTCGATCTCGGCGAACGCCTCGTCCCAGCTGACCTCGACGAACGCGCCGTCCCGCTTCACCAGCGGCGCGCGGAGCCGATCCGGATCGGCGTGCAGCTCACCGAGCGCGGCGCCCTTGGGGCACAGAAAGCCCGCGCTCGAGACGTCCGCGTCGTTGCCACGGATGCTCGTGATCCGATCACCCTCGATGCCGAGCTCGAGTCCACAGCATGCCTCGCAGAGCGGGCAGATCCGGTGCGCGATCACCAGCAGTCGTCCGGCAGCTCCATCAGCTCGAGGTCGCCGGCCTCGATCAGCTTCCGCGTGAGCGAGATGCCGGGCAGGACGTTCTTCGCATAGAACCGCG
>JAYVRN010000672.1:0-3868 GCA_043776275.1 Myxococcales bacterium
CGCGATGGAGTACCTGCACGGGCAGGACGTCCGCTCGATCCTCCATCGCACCTGGAAGACGGGCGAGAAGCTCCCGATCACCCACGCGGTGCAGATCGGCAGTCAGGTCGCGGCGGCCCTCCACTACGCCCACGAGAAGCGGCGGCCGGACGGATCCCTGGTCGAGATCGTCCACCGCGATGTGTCGCCATCGAACGTGATCGTCTCCTACGACGGGGCGGTGAAGCTCGTCGATTTCGGGGTGGCGAAGGCGGCCACCCGCACGGTCAAGACCCGGACCGGGACGCTCAAGGGAAAGATCGCGTACATGTCCCCGGAGCAGGCCAAGGGCGCTGCGATCGATCGCCGGAGCGATGTGTTCTCGCTCGGGATCGTCCTGTGGGAGATGGTGACGACGACGCGCCTGTTCCGGGGCGAGAACGATCTCGCCACGCTGCAGCTGATCATCAACAACCCGATCAAGCGACCGAGCGAGGAGCGGCCGGACTGCCCGCCCGAGCTCGAGCGGATCATCCTGAAGGCGCTCGCGCAGGACGCCAGCCGGCGCTATCAGAGCGCGCACGAGGTGGTGCAGGACCTCGAGGACTTCGTCCGCACCGAGCAGCTGCAGCAATCGGCGGGCAACCTCAGCGTGTACATGAACGGGCTGTTCCGCGCCGAGCTCGACTCCTGGGAGGTGGCGCGCGCGCAGGGCCTGGCGCTCGGAGATCATCTCACCAACGTCGGCGAGCTGACCACGCCGGTGAGCGAGAGCGATTTCGTCGAGCCGATCGATTCGGTGGATCTGGAGGAGGACGAGGAGCTCGAGGAATCGCTCGGTGCCGTCTCGGGGCAGATCAATCCGCCCGCGTCCTCGGCGACGATCCCTGGGCGCCGTGTGATGACGCCGCCTGCGGGTCAACCCGTGCGCCCGCCGGGGCACACGCCACCGCCGCAGCTCACGCGTCCGAGCCGGCCGACCCTGCCGCCGGCCAAGCCGAGGTCGCCGACGTCGGGCGAGCAGACGCCACCCCCGCAGCTGATCCGGGAGAGCGGGCCGGTCCCGTTGGTGGTGGTCCAGGCGCCGCCACGCGCGGATCTGACACCGATGCCGATCGCCGCCGCGGGTGGGCGTGGCGATGCGACCGAGCACGTCAAGCCGTTGCCGCCCCCGGTGCGTCCGCCTCAGGACTCGTCGCCGTGGCCCACCTCCGTCACGCCGTCGGGTGGGATCGCGCAGGGCTCGCAGGGATCGTGGCCGCAAGGCGTGGGGCCGGTCTCGCTCGGGGCACCCGGGGAGCAGCTGTTCTCCCCAGAACAGGCTCATCGCCTGAGGAAGCAGTTCGTGTGGGGCGGCGGGATCCTGATCGCGCTCGTGATGATCATCGCGATCGCCAAGGGCGGAGGCGAGGCCGAGACCCACGCGGATCCAGCGGGCCGCACCGTGGCTCCGATGGGAACCGACGATCCACCGTCGCGCGATGAGCGCCCGGCGAACGCGCCGAACGCCGCGACCACGCCGAACGCCGCGACCACGCCGAGCGCTGCGACCACGCCGAGCGATGCCGGTGTTCCTGTAGTCGCGCCGTCTGATGCAGCGATCGCCGCCTCGCCGCCCGACGCTGCGGTGCAGACCCTCGCGAAGCCACCGGGCAAGAAGCCGCCGGGCAAGCGTCCGTCGGGGAAGCGCCCGCCGGTGAAGAAGCTCGACCCCAACGCGGCGTTGCCCCCACGCTAGGACCATGCGCGCACCGTTCGTGATCCTCACGCTCGTCGCTGCGCTGACCACCTCGGGCATCGCGCGCGCCGAGCTCGCCGCCGGCGCGAAGGTTCGCCTCGATGCGGGGCTCGGCCACTACAACGCCGGGCGCTACGAGGCCGCGATCGCAGAGTTCGAGGCGGCGTACGCGATCGATCCAGATCCGCAGCTGCTGTTCACGTGGGCGCAGGCCGAGCGGCTCGCGAATCGCTGCAGCGCAGCCGTGCCGCGCTATCGCAAGTACCTCGAGTCCAGGCCGAGCGCCGATGCCGTCACGCTCGCCACCAACGGCATCGCGCTGTGCGAGGCGACCGCGAAGCCGACCCCCGTGGAGCCGTGCACGACCGACCGCAACGCGCCCTGGTACAAGGATCCCGTCGGTGGCGCGGTGGTCGCCGGGGTCGTGGGGATCGGCGTAGGCATCGGGTTCTTCGTCGCGTCGAGCGGCAATCGAGACCGTGCGGATACGGCGCAGACCAGCGCCCAGTTCGAGGCGTACCTGGATCGAGCCACCACGCAGCGGCGGATCGGCGCGACCTTCCTGATCGTCGGCGCAGGCCTCGTCGGCGGGGGCATCGGCTATCACTTCTGGAGCAAGCGCGGCCGTGCGCGTGGTCCGGTGGTCGGCACCACAGGCAGCTCGCTCTACTTCGCGGGGGAGTTCTGATGCGCGCCGTCGAGTCCATCACACTCGCGCTCGCCCTCGTTCTCGGAACGGGATGCCGCGTCACCGGCGAGTTCCATTGCGAGGCCAACGGTCAGTGCGTGGGGCAGGGGGCCGCTCCGGGCGTGTGTGTGACCGGCTCGTGCGCGTTCGATGACCCGGGCTGCACCTCGGGATGGCGGTTCGCGGACTCCGCGGCCGACGAGATCGCGGGTGCTTGCCTCGAAGGCGTGCCACCCGCGGACTGCGCAGCGTGGATGCCGAAGCACTTCTCGCCCTGTGCGTTGCCGGCGCCGCTCGGCGAGGTGCGGCTCTCCGAAGGCGGGTATGTCTATGACACCGATCGCGGCGAGTTCGTGGGTGGGCCCGCGGTGGTGCACACCTCGATCGTGCTCCCGCAGACCGATGGCACGCAGCTACGGATCATCTCGGTCTCGGCGTTCACGATCGATGCGCAGATCCGCCTGCGCGTGGTGGGGAGCCTGCCGCTCGTGATCGCCTCGTGGGGCAAGATCGACATCGCCGGCCAGATCGAGGTCAGCAGCTCGGTCAACGATCTCCGCGGCGCGGGCGCGAACTTCGCTGGCTGCAAGGCCGCGAAGCAGGGTGAGGCCGGGCTGGCTTCCAAGGGATCCGCCGGCGGCGGCGGTGGTGGGTTCACGGGTGCGGGTGGAACCGGCGGTGATGCGGATCGCGAGGCCCCACCGGGACGCCTCGGTGGTGGCGGGGCCGCGACGCTCGCGATGCCGACGACGATCGTCCACGGCGGCTGCCCGGGCGCACCCGGCGGCGCGATCGGCCCTGCGGCCAAGCCTCCGTCAACGCCGACCTCGGCATCGTTGCCCGGTGCCGGTGGTGGCGCACTGCAGCTCACCGCGCGCGGCGCGATCACGATCTCGGGCATCGTCGATGCGGGTGGCGCGGGTGGTGGCGGCGGCGCGGGCACCGTCGAGGGTGGTGGTGGTGGCGGCGGCTCGGGTGGCTTCCTCGGGCTCGAGGCGCCGAGCGTGACGGTGACCGGCGTGGTCGCGGCGAATGGCGGCGGCGGTGGCGGTGGTGCCAACGATGGCACCGCGGGCGTGGCGGGCTCCGATGGGCGCGCGGCTTCGAGTGCTGCGCCCGGCGGCAACGCGGGTGCGAACTGCGCCAGCGGAGGCGCGAACGGCTCCGCGGGCACAACGCTCGCGGGGGCCAGCATCGATCCGGCGCAGCCGCCGTCGTCGTGCGGCGCTGGCGGCGGTGGTGGCGGTGCAGGCGTGATCTCGATCCGCTCGCCTGCGTTCACCATGACCGGGGCCACGTTGTCGCCGCCGGTCACCATCGATCCCTGAGCGATACCCGTGGCTCGCTGAGCGTGCCAGGATGGCCCCATGGTGCGTCGTGACGAAGACGGACGCCTCGTTGTCGGAGACGACGGGAACCCGGCTTCATGCTGTGATGATCCAGCGGGTGCAAGTCCCGTCTCG
>JAYVRN010000673.1:0-13717 GCA_043776275.1 Myxococcales bacterium
GGTGCTCGAGAAGATCCAGAGCTTCGATCCCACCGGCGTCGGTGCGCGCTCGCTCGCCGAGTGCATGCTGATCCAGTGCATCGCGGCAGGTCAGGACGATGACCTGTGCGTGAAGATGATCAAGAGCCACCTCGGCAACCTGGAGAAGAAGAACTACCAGGCGATCGCGCGTGACCTGAAGCAGCCGCTCGACGAGATCTACGAGGCGGCCAAGGTCATCATGGACTTCGACCCGCGCCCGGGTCGCCAGTACAACACCGACGATCCGCACTACGTCACGCCGGACGTCTACATCCACAAGGTCGGCGACAAGTACTTCGTCGTCCCGAACGATGACGGTCTGCCGAAGCTCAAGATCAGCGGCTTCTACAAGAACGCGATGGGCAACTCGGCCGCGTCCAAGGACTACGTCCAGGACAAGCTCCGCTCCGCGCAGTGGCTGATCCGTTCGATCCAGCAGCGCCAGCGCACGATCATCAAGGTCGCGGAGTCGATCCTGAAGTTCCAGCGCGAGTTCTTCGACAAGGGCATCGCGCACCTGAAGCCGTTGATCCTTCGCGATGTCGCCGAGGACATCGGGATGCACGAGTCCACGGTGTCACGCGTGACGACGAGCAAGTACGTCCACACGCCGCAGGGCATCTACGAGCTCAAGTTCTTCTTCAACAGTGGCATCTCGCGCACCAACGGCGAGGACCTCGCGTCGCAGGCCGTGAAGTCGAAGATCAAGGAGCTCGTCACGGCCGAGGATCCGAAGCGTCCGCACTCGGACCAGAAGATCGTCGAGCTGCTCAAGAAGGGCGGCATCGACATCGCCCGCCGCACGGTCGCGAAGTATCGCGAGCAGCTGGGGATCCTCAGCTCGAGCAAGCGCAAGCAAGTGTTCTGAGCGGCGGTCGGCGGCGGTCGGCGGCGGTCGGCGGCGGCCGGCGGCGGTCGCGCCAGGGTTCGAGGTCGGTCCGATGTCGGTCCGAGGTGGGCGCGGGTCCCATCACGAATGAGATCCACGCGCGCGTCCCCCATTCGCAACACGCGGGTGTAGACTACGCGCGAGTCGCCAAATTTCCCGTCGACGATCGGATGATCGACGGTGGAGATCAGGCGTAGGATCGATCCCGAACCACTCAGGGAGACCACTCGATGCAATTCGCGGTGACGTTCCGTCACATGGAACCGACCGATGCCTTGAAGTCCTACGCAAAAGAGCGAATGGAGCGCGTTCGCAAGTACTTGCCGGATCCCATCTCCTGCCACGTCGTCCTCAGTACCGAACGTCACAATCACCGCATCGACGTCACGTTCCAGCTGCACAACGGCCTCGCGGTCGCGGGACACGAGACCACCGAGAACATGTACAGCTCGATCGATCTCTGCATCGCCAAGATCGAGCGCCAGGTCCGCAAGTACAAGGGCAAGCTCGAGGGCATGAAGGCCCGCCCGCACCACGTGCAGGCGCTCCCCTGGTCGCACTCGATCGTCTCGGAGGCCTTCGAAGGGGTCGGGGGCGAGGCCAACGGGCACGCCGTCCCGACCTCGGCCCACGATGCGAATTCACCGAGCCCGGACTTCCAGGTCATGAAGACCGAGAAGTTCCACGCGCAGCCGATGTCCGTCGCCGACGCCATCGTCCAGATGAACCTGCTGCACGAGGCATTCCTCGTGTTCCGCCACGACAATGGCCAGGTGGCCGTGGTCTACAAGCGCGAGGACGGCGGGTACGGGTTGATCGAGACGGGCGCCACGGCGACTGCCTGACCGCCCGAAGCCGGCAGGAAAGATGGTAGCTTGATGCGCGTCCACCGATGAAGATCGTCGACCTCATCAAGCGCGACATGGTCGTTCCCGCGCTGCAGGCGACCGACAAGCGCGGCATCCTCGAAGAGCTCGCCGCGTACATGGCGGGCAAGCAGCCGCGCATCGATCGCGCGACTTTGGCCCGGGTGCTGATCGAGCGCGAGCAGCTCGCCTCCACCGCGATCGGTGAGGGCGTCGCGATCCCCCACGGCAAGCTCGGCACGGTCAACGAGATCGTGGCGTGCCTCGGCCGTGGCCGGGACGGCATCGAGTTCGATTCGATGGACGGTCAACCGACCTATCTGTTCTTCGTCCTGGTCGCCCCCGAGTCCTCGACCGGCGCTCACCTCAAGGCGCTTGCGCGGATCAGCCGCGTGTTCAAGGACCCGGAGTTCCGGCGCCGGCTGCTCGCCGCACCCGACGCCGAGGCGATGTACACCGTCGTAGCGGACGAGGACGCCAAGTACTGAATGTCGACGGTGGATAGCTCCAGGGCTGTGCTCACCGTGGGTGAGCTGCTCGAGCGAGGGGAGCTCGAGGTGACGGCCATTGCCGGGCAGACGGGGCTTGCGCGAGCGATCAACGTCCCACGGATCCAGAAGCCCGGGCTCGCGCTGACCGGCTGGCCCGAGCAGCTGCACCCTCATCGGGTGCTCGTGCTCGGCGGCACCGAGATCGACTACCTCGCCGACCAACCACCGGCGCGCACGATCGGCATCGACACGCTGATGAACAGCGAGCCGGCGTGCGTGGTGGTGTGTCGCGGTAACACGCCGCCTGCCGAGCTGCGCACGGCCTGCGAGGCGGCTTCCGTCCCGCTGCTGATCTCGACCTTGGTCACCGCGGACTTCATCGCCGCGGTCACCGCGTGGATGGGCGATCGCCTCGCGGCCTCGACGGAGCGCCACGGCGTGCTGATGGACGTCAACGGCATCGGCGTGCTGCTGCTCGGCAAGAGCGGGATCGGCAAGAGCGAGACCGCGCTCGATCTGGTGGTGCGCGGGCATCGCCTGGTCGCCGATGACGTCATCAAGATCCGCGCGAAGGCCGGCACGCTGGTCGGACGTGGCGCCGGGATCCTCGGGCACCACATGGAGATCCGTGGCCTCGGGATCATCAACATCGAGGATCTCTACGGCGTCGCCGCGGTGCGTGCGGCCAAGAAGATCGAGCTCGTGGTCGAGCTCCACGAGTGGGCGGACCTCCAGGGCGGCGAGGAGTACGATCGCCTCGGGTTCGACGACAAGCACGAGAACATCCTCGACGTGAACGTGCCGAAGATCCGGATCCCGGTCCGCCCGGGGCGCAACCTGGCCACGCTGATCGAGGTCGCGGCGCGCAACCAGCTCCTGAAGCTACAGGGCACGCACTCCGCGCGCGCCTTCCGCGATCAGCTCCACGCCGCGATGGAGGCCGAGGCGGCCGCCACCACGATGGATGCGGTGGAGTAGCCGATGCAGATCGTGATCGTGACGGGGCTGTCGGGGGCGGGGAAGAGCACCGCGTTGCGCGCGCTCGAGGACATCGAGTTCTACTGCGTGGACAACCTCCCGGTGCCGCTGCTGCCACAGCTCGTGGAGCACCTGGCGCACGAGGGCGATCGCGACAAGCTCGCCCTCGCGATCGATTCCCGCCAGCGCCGCAACCTGGCGGCGTGGCAGACCGCTCTCGCCAAGCTCCGCGGCGCGGGCCACCGCCTCGAGGTGATGTTCCTCGATGCCAGCGACGAGGTGCTGTTGCGGCGGTTCAGCGAGACCCGCCGGCGCCACCCGCTCTCCGGCGACGACCTGCTCGATGGCGTGCGCCGCGACCGCGAGCTGATGACCGAGCTGCGCCAGGGCTCTGCGGTCGTCGATACCTCGAACCTCAACATGCACCAGCTGAAGGCGATCATCCAGGATCGCTATGGCGGCACCGGCAAGCTCGCCGTGACGC
Organism: Myxococcales bacterium; assembly: GCA_043776275.1. Classification (GTDB taxonomy): domain Bacteria; phylum Myxococcota_A; class Polyangia; order Haliangiales; family Haliangiaceae; genus JABFXX01. Next base: position 3,730 of record JAYVRN010000673.1, read on the forward strand.
TGGTGTCGTTCGGCTTCAAGCACGGCCTGCCGCTCGAGTTCAACCTGGTGTTCGACGTGCGGTTCCTCGCGAACCCGTACTTCGAGCCCACGCTGACCCACCTCGATGGGCGAGATCCAGAGGTCGCGCGGTTCGTCCTCGGCGCCGATGGGCTCGAGCTCACCCGGCAGGTCGAGGGCTTGTTGCGGTTCACGCTCCCTCACTTTCAGAAGGAGGGAAAGCTGTACGTCACGATCTGCGTCGGTTGTACGGGTGGTCGTCATCGTTCGGTGGCGATCGTGGAAGAGCTGCGCCGGCGGCTCGGTGGGGAATGGGACATCCTGGTCAGGCATCGTGATGTCGAGAGGGGTTCGTGATGGGAGCGCAGGGAGACGATCGCGCGGAGAAGACGTTGTTGATCCAGAACGAGCTGGGGCTGCATGCGCGTGCGGCCACCAAGCTGGTGCAGACAGCGTCGAAGTTCCCGTGCGAGGTCACGGTGACCAAGGACGGTCACGAGGTCAACGGCAAGAGCATCATGGGCGTCCTCATGCTCGTCGCGAGCAAGGGCACCACGGTCACGGTGAAGGCGAAAGGGGAGAAGTCCGCCGAGGCGGTCGCGGCGATCTGCGCGTTGATCGACGACAAGTTCGGCGAGGGCAAGTGATCCGGAGGAGTGTCCGATGACGGTCGATCGGCCGGAGCTGCGGCGGCAGGGCCTGGGCGTCTCGGCAGGCATCGCGTTCGGGCGCGCCTACCTGATCGGCCGCGACACGCTGAAGGCGCCGCGCCATCACATCGAGGCCGACGACGTCGATACCGAGATCGCACGCCTGTACAAGGCGATCGCCGCGTCCGACAAGCAGCTGGCGAAGATCAAGGAGAAGCTCGCGAGCGAGAACGAGAGCGACTACCACATCATCACGGCCCACCAGATGATGCTCCACGACGAGCACCTGGTCGGCGCCGCGGTCGGGTACATCCGCGAGGAGCTGATCAACGCCGAGTGGGGCCTGCGCAAGGCCGTCGACGACATCGCGGGCGTGTTCGATCAGATCGAGGATGCCTACCTCCGCGAGCGCAAGACCGACGTCGAGTTCGTGTTCGAGCGCGCACTCCGCAACCTCCTCGGCCGCGACACCGGGCCGCTGTCGCCGCCGCCCGATGCGATCGTGGTGGCGTATGACCTCTCGCCGGCCGACACCGCGCAGCTGCACAAGGCCGCGGTCTCGGGCCTGATCACAGACGCCGGCGGCAAGACCTCGCACACCGCGATCATCGCGCGCGCCCACGAGATCCCCGCGGTCGTCGGCCTCGAGAACATCACCGAGATGATCGAGACCGATGACCTCGTGCTGATCGATGGCGCGGCGGGCATCGTGATCGTCAACCCGGCGGCGGCCACCGTCGCCGAGTTCCGCGAGGAGCAGCGGCGCCAGGTCGCGGCGAACTCGGTGTTGCACTCGATGCGCGACCTGCCGGGGCGCACGCGCGATGACGTCGATATTCGCCTGTACTGCAACATCGATGGCCCCGACGAGCTCGATGACGCGCTCGACTACGGTGCGATGGGCGTGGGGCTGTTCCGCACCGAGTACCTGTTCATGGGGCAGGACAAGCTCCCCGACGAGGAGCTGCACTACACGACCGCGGTGAAGTGCCTCGATCGGCTCGGCGGCATGCCCGCCACGATCCGGACCTTCGACCTCGGCGCCGACAAGCTCGCGGGGTTCCTCGAGGACGCGCGGCTCGAGGAGGCGAACCCGGCCCTCGGGCTCCGCTCGATCCGCCTGTGCCTGTCCGAGATCGGGCGTGGTCTGTTCAAGGCGCAGCTCCGCGGCCTGCTCCGCGCCTCGGCGCACGGGCCGCTGAAGATCATGTTCCCGATGATCTCGGGCGTCTCGGAGCTGCGCGCCGCGAAGGCCGTGGTCGATGAGGTCAAGGCCGAGCTCACCGCGGAGAGCATCGCGTTCGACGAGCACGTCAAGCTCGGCATCATGATCGAGATGCCGTCCGCAGCGCTGACCGCCGATCTGCTCGCCAAGGAATCGGACTTCTTCTCGATCGGCACCAACGACCTGATCCAGTACACGATGGCCGTGGATCGCGTGAACGAGTACGTCTCGTACCTCTACGAGCCGCTGCACCCGTCGCTGCTGCGCCTGATCGAGACGGTGGCGAAGGCGGCCAAGGCCGAGGGGATCCCGGTCACGGTGTGCGGCGAGATGGCCGGCGAGCCGATGATCGCGCCGATCTTGATCGGTCTCGGGATCCGCGAGTTCTCGATGAGCGCGGTCTCGGTCCCCGAGGTCAAGGCCACGATCCGCGCGATGACGGTGAGCGAGGCGGAGCTGTTGATCAGCCGCGTGCGCTCGCTGGCGACGGCCGCGGAGGTCCGCGCGATGGTCTCCGACTACGTGTTCAGCCTCGCGGGGCAGCGGAAGGGCCGCGCATGATCCGTGGCCTGGTCGTGGCAGCCCTGGTGCTGGCCGCGACCGCCCCGGCTCGCGCCGGTGATCCGCGACGCACGTACCGCACGATCGAGAGCGATCACTTCGTCGTCCACTACTACGAGCCGCTCGATGACGTGGCGCGCCGGATCGCGGTGGTCGCCGAGCGCGCGCATCGCACGCTGGTGCCGGCCCTCGACCACGTGCCCGCCGAGAAGACGATCATCGTGGTCGTCGACGACACCGACGGGGCGAATGGGTTCGCGGGTGTGCTGCCGCGCAACGCGATCACGCTGTACGCGACGGGGCCCTCGAGCTTCACCGAGCTCGACGATCACGATGACTGGCTGTACGGCCTGACCGCGCACGAGTACACCCACATCCTTCACCTCGACACGATGTCGGGGCTGCCCAACATCTACAACCGGATCTTCGGCAAGACCTGGGCGCCGAACCAGATCATGCCGCGGTGGGTGATCGAGGGCGTGGCGGTCTACGAGGAGTCCAAGCGCTCGGCGGGCGGGCGCAATCGCGGCACCCGGTTCGATCAGTTCATCCGGATCGCGCGCCACGAGAATCGCGATCTCCGGATCGACGAGGTCAGCGGCGCGCCACGGCAGTACCCGCGCGGCAACGCAGCGTACGTGTACGGGTCGCACTTCCTCCGCTATGTGTTCGATCGGTTCGGCGACGACACGCTCCGCAAGATGGGCCACACCTCCGGCGGCTTCGCGCCGCCGTTTGCGCTCAACCGCCAGATCGCCAAGGTCGTGGGGCAGCCGTTCACCGAGCTGTTCGATGACTGGAAGGGCTACCTGCGCGATCGGTACGGGATGCAGGAGATGGGGGCCGAGCGGCGCGGGGTGGTCACCGGGCGACGGCTGACCACCAGCGCCGAGGGCAACCTGTGGGCGCAGTACACCGCCGATGGTCGCGAGCTGGTGTGGCTCCAGTACGATGGCTACTCGAACCCGGTGGTCCGGGCGATGCCGGTCGGCGGCGACGTCACGCAGGCGCGTGACCTCGTGCAGATCGATGCGATGGGGCCATTCACCCTCGAGACCGATGGCTCGATCGTGTACGAGCAAGGCCGGCAGTATCGCCGCGAGTACTCGTGGCAGGACGTGTTCCGGTGGGACGCGCGGACCCATCAGATCACGCGGCTGACCACGGGGCAGCGCGCGCGCGATCCCGCGGTCTCGAAGGATGGGCGCCGCGTGGCGTTCTCGATGAACCAGCACGCCGAGAGCGTGCTCGCCGTGATCGATGCGGTGCCCGGTGCCACGCCCGTGATCGCGTGGAAGGGCGAGCGCTTCGATCAGGCGTATCAGCCGTCATGGTCGCCCGATGGCACGCGGATCGCGTTCTCGGCGTGGCGCAAGGATGGCTATCGCGACATCCTGGTGGTCGAGCTGGCCACGGGGAAGGTCGAGGAGATCACGCGCGATCGCGCCGTGGACATGGCGCCGTCGTGGTCCGCCGATGGCCGCTGGATCTACTTCGACAGCGACCGCAGCAGCATCGCGAACGTCTATGCGTTCGACACCCGCGACAAGACCACGTGGCAGGTGACGAACGTCCTCGGCGGTGCGTTCCAGCCCAAGGCCTCGCCCGATGGCAAGCGGCTGGTCTACTTCTCCGCGGTCGCCAAGGGCGGCTTCGACCTGTTCGAGCTCGCGATCGATCCGAGCACCTGGCTGCCGGCGCACGAGATGGTGGATGACCGGCCCCCGCCCGTGCAGGTCCGCGATGACGAGGCCAAGGTCAGCGCGCCGCGCGCCTATCGCCCGATCGAGACCCTCGCGCCCCAGACCTGGACGGGCACCTTGCAGATGGGCGATACCCCGAGCGCCACCCTGCAGACCGGCGGCTCGGACGCGATCGGCCTCCACTACTACAACCTGTCGCTGGGCACCACGCTCGACGACGGCCACACCAACATCGGCGCCTCGTACGGCTACACCGGCCTGCGGTTCCCGCTGCGGTTCGCGATGGCGCGCACCGTGTTCGATCGCGGCGGCTACCGGATCGATGGCATCAACAAGACGTTCCGCGAGGAGGACTGGAGCGCGACCCTGTCCTCGAGCATCCCGTTCGAGTCGCGCCCGGGCACCAGCTGGACGTTGTCGTTCGACTACGACGTCGATTGGTACCGGCAGGTGGCGCCGCCGATGTTCGTGCTCGATCCGAACCAGCGAGTGCCCGGCATCCCGAACACGGACTACGTGCAGTCTGGCGTCGGCACGCGCATGGCGTTCTCGACGATCAAGAACGTGACCTATGGCATCGGCGCGCAGAGTGGCTTCGACGCCGCGGTCGCGCTCAGGCTCGATCACCCGGCGCTCGGCGCGACCTATCGGAACGTGACGGTCAGTTATTCGACGAGCCTCGCGCGGCGGCTGTGGGGTGACACGCCGGTGATCGCGGCCCGGCTCGCGGGCTCGCTGCGCGCGGGCGATCTGGTCCGCACCGGATCGTTCGGGCTCGGGGGCGTGCCGCCGCAAGACGTGGCGATGGCGATCGTCAACAGCACGCGGACCGGCGTCACCGGGTACCTCCGCGGCTATCCGAGCCGCACCATCGTCGGCAACCAGTATCACCTGTTGAACCTCGAGTACCGCCAGGAGCTGTTCCGCATCGAGCACGGCATCGGCACGCTGCCCGTCTACTTTCGCCGCGTCCACATGGCGTTGCTCTCCGATACCGGCGTGGCCTTCGACGTGCGGTTCGATCCGGCGCGCAACCTCCGGATGGCGATCGGCGCGGCGCTGCGCGTGGACGCGTTCTTCGGCTACTTCGTGCCGGGCACGTTCGAGCTCGGCTACGCCAAGGGCGTGAACTCCGGCGGCGTGGGCGAGAGCTGGTTCCTCCTGACGGGGAGCCTGTGACCGACGATCCGCGCTCGCCCGTGGCCGGAGAGGTGGCGATTGCGATCGCGCGGCAGCTCGCCGATCCGGTCCGCGGCCTGCGCGATCGCCTGGCGCTGGTCGTCGATCACCTCGAGCGCCACGTGGCGAACTCGACGGGGCCGACCCCGTATCCGTGGCGCTCGCTGCAGACCCTGCGACAGGATCTCGCGGCGGCGTACCTCGAGGCCACCACGCTCGCGCGCCGCCTCGACGAGCTCGATCGCGCGCTCGACGACGATCCGCCGGGCTGGTTCGATCTCCCCGCCGCCGTCGAGCTCGGCCTGCGCCTCGCCGGACACCACCTCGGCGCGGGCATCGAGCTGCTGATCGATCTCGCGGCGACGCCGCCGGTGCGCGGGACGCCCGGGACCCTGTCGCTGCTCGTGGCCCACCTCGTGGCGATCAGCGCGCATAGCGCGCGCTCGCTCGCGGGCAGCACGCTGTCGATCCGCGTGACCACGGCGGAGGACGGCTGGGCCCTGGTGGCGATCGCGGACAACGGCACCGGGAGCGCGGACGCGACGGCGCACGGCGACACCGCCCGTGCGGTGCTGCTGCCATGGGGCGCGACGATCGATGCGGCCTCGGAGGCAGGGCAGGGCACGTCGTTCGAGCTGCGGCTGATGACGACGCCGGCGTAGGGGTGCAGCGTTTTGCGGCACCCCGACCGCCCCATCGTGTGCGGCGGTTCAGATGGGGAACCGGGGACAGGGGATTTACTTTGCGGTGCCGCGCTCCCAGACTGGGCGTGTGGTTGATGTTGGGGCGGCGGGGGGAGTGGAGGTCGTCTTTGATTGGGCGATCGACACGGGCGCCTGGCCGGGTCCGCTACGCGACGGGCGTCCCGCACTTGCGGGCGTTGCGTGGCTCGGGCCGCTCGGGCTCCTCGATCGGTTGGAGTTGGAGCTCGGGATCGGGCGGGTTCACGCGCAGCCCATCGAGCGCGCTGCAAGCCTGGTACGTGAGCTCGAGAGCAAGGACGGATTCTGGTCTCGCTCCCTCTCCGTGGATGCACTGACCACGGCGACCCGGCTGCTCGACGATCGCGACGCGCTCGCGATGTGTGGTTGGCAGGGGCAGCCGGCGAGCGATCGGCTGAGTGCGCTATGGAATGCGACCTCCACCGCGAGCCCAGGAATTCCAGGCCGTCTGCGACGTGTGAGCGCCCAGCTCGAGGTGCGTGCCATCGATCTCGCATCGATCGATGTTGTCGAACCGCTGGGATTCCTCCCGCCCCTGTGGCAATCGGTGTTCGCTGGCCTCGAGCGAGCCGGCGTTCGCATTCGCGAGACGCCTCTCGAACCCGTCGCTGCGCCGGGCGATCTTGGTGCGGCACGGATGGCGGGCTTCATCCCCGCGGGCGACGGTTCCGTTCAGCTCATACGCCCTCATGGCCCTCTGGAAGCTGCCGAGCAGGTGGCTGCCACGCTCGCGGCCTCTGGCGACCTCGATGGAATCGTGGTCGTTGGGCCGGACGCTCTACTCGATGCCGCGCTGGCGCGTCATGGCATGCCGAGGCTTGGCGGAGACGCTCCCACGTCCGCCTGCGAAGCTCTGGTGCGGTTGTGCATCGAATCGGCGTTCCAGCCGATGGATGCCGCAGCACTTCACGCACTCATCTGTGCCGATCCGGGACCTGTGCCACGGCGAGTGGCTTGGCGGTTGGTGCTGGCGCTGCGGCGTTACCCAGGGCGCGGCAGTTCGCAATGGCGCGAGGGACTCGCGACCGGCCTCGCGGCGATCGAGGAGGACAAGCGCAGTGCTGTGGAGGCGCGCCTCGTGGCGCTGCTCGATCCCGTTGTGCCCTTCGCTACATCGCTCACGCTGGCGCAACTCCGCAGCCGGATGACAGCGCTCTGCACCTGGGCGCTGACGCGGATCGCGGGAAGTCCGGGAATGGCGCGTCTGATCTCCCTCGCGGGTCAGCTCGTGGCCGTGGTCGAGCGGCTCGGCACCGCGTCACTCGATCTCACGATGCTTCGGCGGGTCTGCAAGGAGCTCGAGGAGCCGTACGGCGCTGGCCCCGCTGCGGAGCGCGGGCTTGCGGCCGTGAGTGGCCCCGGTGCGATCCTCGGCCCCGCCCGTGCCGTGCTCTGGTGCGGATTCACACGTGGACGGGCCGCATTCGTTCCCCGTGTCCAGCTCTCGATCGCGGAACGGGCGGCGCTCGCCGGCCTTGGTGTTGCGCCCCCCGATAGCGGTCGGCAGATGGCGCACGAGGCAGGCCGCTGGCGGAGAGCGATCGAGCAGGCCACCGCTACGGTCATCCTCATCTGTCCTCGATTCGACGAGCAGGGCGAGGCGGCGCACCCGCATCCGCTGTGGGACGAGTTGATCGGTGCGATGCCCGATCCGGCGCTGGCCTCGCGCCTCGTGACACCTCGCGTGAGGGTGGACCGGGAGCGATCAATCGAGGCCGCTCGACGTACGGTGGCGATACCGAGGCCGCGCCCGATCGCCATCGATGCGGCCACCGCCTCGCGACCGATCGCGATGAGAGACGTCGAGTCAGCCTCGAGCATCGAGAAGCTCCTCGGGTGTTCACTCGCGTACACGCTGCACTATCCAGGCAGGGTCCGAGCGGGCCTGGTGGGCGGGCCTGGTGAGCCATCTCCGCTGCTCTACGGCAACCTGGCCCATCACGTCCTGGCGCGGGTGTTCGCGCAGGGCTCGTGCGATCCGGATGTAGCCGCCGCTCGTGCTGCGCAGGTCTGCGACGACGAGCTTCCCGGGCTCGCGGAGACCCTCTGCCTGGCTCACCGTCAAGGGGAGCGCGCCCAGCTGCGGCGGGCGATCGTCGAATCCGCGCGTGCCGTGGCGGCGCTGATCGCACGAACCGGTTCGACGATTCGCGGTGTCGAGCTGAGGCTCGAGGGCCGCGTCTGTGGAATCACGGTCGCGGGGCCCGCAGATCTCGTGCTCGCCGCGCCATCGATCGTGGTGGACTTCAAGTGGGGTGCATCGACGAATCGTGAGCACTTGCGGGCCGGCTCCGCGATCCAGCTCGTGATCTATGCCGCCCTGTCACGGACCGACGGTGCAGCTCCAGCTGCCGCCTACCTCATCGTCGGCACGCAGCGGCTGCTTGCGCCGAAAGGCACTCCGATCCCGGGGATGAACGTCCCCGGTTCACATTCGCTGGAGGAGATGCACACCGGCGTGCAGGCTGCACTCGACGGGCGCCTCGCGGAGCTGGCAGAGGGAAGGGTCGTCGCACCGAGTGCGATCTCCGATGCGCCACGCTCCCAGCTCAGTGGTGGCCTGCTCCGGCACGCGCCGGCGTGTGGCTACTGCGAGCTCGCAGGGTTGTGTGGACGTCGGGGGCGAGCATGAATATCCGTGTCATCACCGCGAGTGCGGGGTCGGGGAAGACGTGGCGGCTGACCCAGGAGCTGGACGAAGCGATCGCGAGCGGCCGAGCGAGCCCCGGGAATGTAGTCGCGACGACCTTCACGACCCAGGCCGCTGCCGAGCTGATCGAGCGAGCACGCGCTCGGCTGCTCCAGAGTGGGCGAGCCCGCGCTGCTCACGAGCTGCTGGCGGCACGGATCGGGACCGTGAACGCCGTTTGCGGGACCCTCGTCGTGGAGTTCGCCTTCGAGCTCGGGTTGTCTCCGAACTTGCGGGTGCTCGATGAACCGGCCGCCGAGCTCGAGTTTCGGCGTGCGCTCGAGACCGTGGTTTCCGAGGAGCGGGCCGGGGAGCTGGAGGCCTTCCGGGAGAAGTTCGAGAAGGAGCGCGAGTGGCGGACCGAGGTCCACAAGATCGTGGAGGCAGCTCGGTCCAACGGCCTCAGCGCGGAGGTGCTGGGACGATCCGCCGAGCGTTCGATTCGCGAGCTCGACGCCTGCCTCGGCCGCGTGACCTCGGAGGATCTCGACGCCGTGTTGGCGGTGGCGCTCCATGATGCGATCCGCGCGATCGAGAACAACGGTGACGTCACGAAGGGCACCGGGGACTATCTGAGGTTGTTGCGCGGGTCCGTGCTGGATCTCGCGAGCACGCGCGGGCTGTCGTGGGGCGGATGGGCCAAGCTGGCAAGGGAGGAACCCACCAAGAAATCGCTGGAACACGCCTGCGGCGTGCAGGTCGTCGCGCACCGGCATCGCGAGCATCCCCGGCTGCGACAGGACCTCCATCGGCTCATCACGTTGCAGTTCCAGGTCGCAGCGGACAGCCTCGCGGCCTACCAGGAGCACAAGCGCATCGAGGGCGTCGTGGACTTCATCGACCAGGAGACGCTCGGCCTCGCGCTGCTACGTCGAGCAGACGTGCGCGCCATGCTCGCTGGTCAGATCGATCTGTTCCTCGTGGACGAGTTCCAGGACACCAGCCCGATCCAGCTGGCGGTGTTCCTCGAGCTCGCGAGCCTCGCCACGGAATCGATCTGGGTCGGCGATCCCAAGCAGGCGATCTTCGGGTTCCGTGGAACCGATCCGGCACTGATGGACGCGGCTGTTGAATCGCTGACCTCGAGCACCTCAGATCCCGATCTGGTTGCGATGGCGGTGGACGCGATCGGCAAGCGTGCGCTGGAGCCGCTCGGCACGTCATATCGGAGTCGGCGCCAGCTCGTGGACGTGACGAGTGAGATCTTCGCGCGGGCGTTCGGTAGCCAGGGGATGCCGGAAGAGCGGACCCGGCTCGTGG
>JAYVRN010000674.1:0-3862 GCA_043776275.1 Myxococcales bacterium
CGATGGACCCCCAGGGTACGGGCTCGCCGGCGTACGCGGATCTCGCGGCCGACACGGCGGTCGTCGCCGACGATGCTGTGCCGGGACGGTTCCACGTGACGCTGCCGGATCACTGGGACTACCTCCTGCCCTCCGGCGGTGCCGTGATGACGTGTGCACTTCGCGCCGCGGAGACCTTCCTCGGCGAGCCGCTGCTCCGGTTCGCTTCGGCCTCCACGATCTTCTGCACGCCGCTGCGGGCGACCGCGCTGATCGCGGACGTCACCGAGCTGCGCCGCGGCAAGAGCACGGCGCAGGTCCGGGTGGCGCTCCGGCACCGTGACGCTGCGCCGGATCCGGAGGATCCCAGCGACAACTCGCGTGGCCTCGAACTGACCGCGACGTTCATCCGTGATCGCAAGGGCCCCGACGTGCGTGGCGTGCCGTTCCCCGAGCGCGTGCGTCCGCTTGCCGACGCGTTGCCGGTGGAGGATGGTGCGGCCAACAACCCGCACACGCGGTTCCGGATCTATCGGCAGCTCGAGTGCCGGCTCGCCGAGGGCGATGCGTTCTGGTCCGAAGCCTTTCAGGATGGACCCGCACGGTATGCCCGATGGATGCGGTACCGGCACCCCCAGCGCGATGCCCTCGGTCGGCTCGATCGCCTCGCGTTGCCACCGCTGATCGATACGATGCCCACCGCGCTTCACCGGGCGATCGGGCCGGGGCCTTACCGGTTCTATGCGCCGAGCCTGGACCTGACCACGTACGTCGTCGATGACACCACACGCGACTGGCTGCTGGTCGCGGTCACGGTGCGCCGCGCACATCGAGGGTGGGCAATCGCGGATGCCGAGGTGTGGGATGACGAGGGCCGGTTCATCGCGTACGGCGCGCAGGCGATGTACCTGCACAGCCTCTCCGGCGAGCCACCGGTGATCGACGCATCGCGCCGAACGTGACCTGCGTCGCGGAACTGCTTCCGCGCGGGGGGAGCAGGTGCGCTAGACTTACCGGATGGTGCGCCTCGGGATCCTGGTCGCGCTCTCGGTCTCCGCCTGCGCGAGTGGCAACACCGCCGCCCCCGACACGTCCGCGCCGCTCGATGCGTACGTGATGCCGGACTCGGCGTGCGGCGCGCTCCCGTGTGAGGCGATCTACGTGTCGCGAGCAGGCAGTGATGCGGCCGCGGGGGACAAGGGCACGCCGCTCAAGACGATCGCGGCCGCGATCACGAAGGCGTCGGCGTCGACGCCACCGCGCGCGGTGTTCGTGAAGGCGGGTGTGTACCCCGAGGCCTTCGCGATGAAGGCCGGCGTCGGCGTCTACGGCGGGTTCGATGACGCGTGGACGCAGACGGCCGGGATGCTCACCGTGATCGACGGACCTTCGTCGCCGGCGGTGACGTTCGACGGGATCATGGTCGACACGGTGCTCTCGACGGTCACGGTCAAGAGTGCGAACGCGACGGCGCCTGGCTCGAGCTCGTACGCGATCGTGATCACCGGCTCGAAGCAGATCGAGCTGCGCGGCGTATCCGTGCTCCCGGGAGCCGGCGCGAATGGCACCGATGGCACCGACGGCGGGAACGGTGGGACCGGCAGCACGGGCGTGATCGGCAATGCCGGCGTCGAGCGCTCGGGTGCGTTCCTCTGCAACAACCGCGCACTGCCAGCGGGTGGCGGTGGCGGGTCCTCGTCGTGCGGGCGCACCGGTGGCACCGGTGGGCAGCCGGGCACCGGCAGCAGCGGCGGATCCGTGGGCGGGACTGGCACCGGTGGAACGGCTGGTGGTCCCGGCGCGCCGGGCGAGAGTCAGGACGGCAGCATCGGCGGCACCGGCGGATCGGGTGGCGGCGGGACCTCGGGGGCCGGCGGGGTCGAGATCGGAACGTTCGCGGGCGTCAGCTACATGCCCGCGAACGGCAGCGGTGCGACGAGCGGCAGCCCGGGGAACGGCGGTGGTGGCGGCGGCGGTGGCGGCGGCGGTACCACCTCGTGCGATTCCACCGGCTCGTCGGGCGGCGGTGGCGGTGGTGGTGGCTGCGGTGGAGCTGCGGGCACGGCGGGCACGGGTGGCGGCGGTTCGTTCGGCGTGATCGCGATCGATTCCGCGATCGTTCTACGAGCCTCGACGGTGACCGGCGATCGTGGCGGCACCGGCGGCCGCGGTGGCAAAGGTGGCAGCGGTGGCACGGGTGGCTCGGGTGGCGCGGGTGGGCCGTATGGCGGCTCGAACGAACAGGATGATGGTGGCTTCGGCGCGGCTGGAGGGCCCGGTGGGCGCGGCGGCGCAGGCGGGCACGGTGGTGGCGGCGGGGGCGGTCCATCGGCGGCGCTGGTCTGCCTCGGGACCTCGTCGATCGCGATCCCGCAGTCGATGGTCGAGGGTGGGATCGTCGGCGATGGTGGGCCGTCGCTGGGGATGCCCGGGATGCCGGGCGTCGCGACCCGCGCGATCGGCTGCTCGTTCTTCTGATCGCTGATGTGATCGCTGATGTGATCGCTGATGTGATCGTTGTTGCGAGCGCGGTTGTGATCGCGCGCTCAGTCCTTCTTGATCCAGCCGCGGCGCCTGAAGATCCATAGCTGGATCGCGACGCCGACGACGAACACGCCGATCAGCGCCCAGAACGCCCACTCCTTGGTTTGCAGGGGGACGCCGCCGACGTTGACGCCGAGCAGCGAGCACACGAAGCCCAGCGGGAGGAACACGGCCGTGATGATCGAGAGCACGTAGAGGCGCTGGTTCGTGGTCTCGGACTGCCGCGAGCTGAGCTCCTCCTGCGTGACCGCGGCTCGATCGCGCGCGGCATCGAGCTCTTCGATCGTACGGGTCATCCGATCGGCGGTCTCGGCGACGCGCTGGTGATGGTTGTCGTCGAGCCAGGGCAGGGCGATCTGCGCGAGCTTGCCGAGCGCCTCGCGCTGCGGGGCGAGGAACCGGCGCAGCGCGATCGCACGCCGCCGGAGATCCGCGAGCTTGCCGCGGAGATCGGCGCGCGTCTCGGTGAGCACTTGATCCTCGCACGCCGCGATCTCGTCGCCGAGGTTGTCGACCCGCGCGACCACGTGCTCGACGATCCGCTCGACCAGCTCCACGGTGAGGCCGCCGGCGCTGATCGGCCCCTTGCCGGCATTGACCTCGGCCGCGAGCTGCTTGAGCGTGCGCGACACGCGGTGACGCATCGTGATGATCCGGCGTGGCTCGATCCAGGCACGCACCGAGATCATGTCCTCGGGGGCGGAGCCCTGGTTCATGTTGATGCCGCGCACGATCAGCATGAGCTCCTCGGCGTGGGCGGTGGCGCGCGGGCGCGGATCGGCGTCGAGCAGCGCGTCGAGCACCAGAGGCTCGAGCTTCGCATCGTGCGCGAGCCAGTTCGCCGCGTCGGGGGTCGAGTAGTCGAGGTTGACCCAGAGCACGCCGTCGTTCGGGCTCCAGGCGGCAACGCCGGCCCAGTCGAGGCGGGTCGCGCCGCCCTTGCCGTCGAGCAAGAAGGCGTCGAGGAGACCGCTCTCGGACGTGGTGGACATGCCCCGCTACCGTACTACGCTCGAGGTGTGGTTCGACGCTGTGTCCTGGGGTTCGTCACGGTGGCTTCGATCGGGCTCGCCCACGCGGAGGGCAAGCCCGGCGATCTGGTCGAGATCCAATCCGTGATCCCCGACGCGGTGCTCGATGTCCGCTACGCGACCGAGCACAACTTCACCGGGGGCGTGCTGTATCCCAAGGCCGTCTGCAAGCTGCGTCGCGCCGTGGCCGAGCGGCTCGCCGTGGCTGCTGAGCTGCTCCGCGCGCAGGACCGCCGCCTGCTGCTCTGGGACTGCTACCGGCCCACCTCGATCCAGAAGCTGCTCTGGAAGCACACCCCGGACCCGCG
>JAYVRN010000675.1:0-13707 GCA_043776275.1 Myxococcales bacterium
GGCGCGTGCACGCCTTCCACGGACGTACGCGCGGGCGCGTTGCCCTTGAAGTGCGAGGTATCGATCAGCAGCCGCTCGATCGCACCCGCCGTGGCGAGCCGGATGATCGCCCAGTCATGACCGGGGCCGCGGCGCCGCCGGGTCTCCCAGCCGTCCGCCATCGACAGCGACGGGCCCGGCTTGATCAGGTTGTTGCGCGAGCCAAAGAACATGTCGCTGCAGGTCTCGACGACGGCGCCGTTCTCGAGCGCGGCGAGATCCACCGCGCCACCGAGCGCGCGCAGCTTCGCCCAGCGGGGCACGGCATCGCCATGCACCCGCAGCCGCGCCACGCCGCCATCGGGGAAGATCTCGAGGCGCAGGTGGGTGAACCGCCGGCCACTCGCGATCGCGAACGCATTCTTGTGATCGCCCTGGAGATCCGAGCGCGGGAGGATCTCCGTCCAGGTCGCGGTCTCGAGCGCGCGGAGATCGAGCGGGTCATCGAGCTCGGTCGCGAACAGCGCCGCGGACGCGGGATAGTTGCCGCGGAACCACGCCGTATCGATCACCACGCCGCGGATCACGCCCGGCAGCCCGAGGCGGATGATGCACCAGTCGTGGATCCCCGAGTCTGGCCCGGGCGCCACGCCATCGATGGGGCGATAGCGACGGGTCTCCCAGCCATCCATCCACTTGCCGCGATCGGTATAGAGATGATCCTTCCAAACCGCGGCGGCAGGCTTGAGCAAGTTCTCCTTCTCGGCGAAGAACTCGTCGTTGCAGAGCAGCGCGGCGCCTCCGACGGCATCGCTCGCGAGATCGGGCAGATCAGTGAACGCGGGCTCGCTCATAGCAGTGCTCCCAGGTCGCTGTGGATCGTCTTGCCGTCCTCCGCCACCCGGCGGCCGCGCAGATACGTGGCGTGAACCACGCCGCGCAGGGTCTCGCCCGCATATGGCGTGACCTTGTGACGGTGATGCACGCTCGCGGCGGTCACCGTGGACTGTGCCGTGTCGTCGAACACGACGAGATCGGCATCACCGCCCGCGACGATCGCGCCCTTCTTGCCGGTGAATCCGGCGAGCCGCGCCGGGCCCTCGCACATCCACTTCGCGATCTGCACGAGCGAGTGACCGCGCGCCGAGGCCTCGGTCCAGATCACCGGCAGCGCGAGCTGCAGCCCCGACACGCCACCCCACGCCGCCACGAAATCGCCCGCCTCGATCGCCTTGAGCGACGGCGTGCACGGCGAGTGATCGCTGGCCACGAAATCGAGCACGCCGGAGGCGAGCGCCGCCCACAGCGCCTCGCGGTTCGCGGCCTCGCGGATCGGTGGCGCGCACTTGAACGCGGTGGCTCCGTCGGGGATCCGCTCGGCGGTGAAGTGCAGGTAGTGCGGGCAGGTCTCCGCGGAGAGCGGGAGCCCCGCCGCCTTGGCCGCCGCGAGCTGCGGCAAGGCGCTCGCCGCCGAGTGATGCACGATGTGGGTGCGCGCGCGCGTGGAGCGGCAGAGCTGCGTCACCATCGCGATCGCCTGCTCCTCGGCGCCGGGTGGCCGCGAAGCGAGGTACGTGGCGTACTTGCAAGGATCGGCGCCCATCAGCGCCGCCGCGGCGGCATCGATCGGGCCGGCGACCTCGGCGTGCACGAGCAGGGGCCGATCGAGACCGGCGAGGATCGGCATCGCGATCGCCAGGTGCGGCTCGCCGACCCAGCCGAACTCCTCGACGCCACTGTCGACGAGGAAGCACTTGAAGCCGCGCACGCCGTCGGCGACCAGCCCGGCGAGCTCCGCGGAGTTACCGGGCACCACGCCGCCCCAGAACCCCACGTCGACGCTGCACTGGCCCTTCGCCGCCGCGCGCTTCGCCGCGAAGCCCTCGCGCGTCGTCGTCGGCGGGATCGAGTTGAGCGGCATGTCGACCAGCGTGGTCACGCCGCCGATCGCGGCCGCGCGCGTCGCCGTGGCGAAGCCCTCCCACTCGGTGCGGCCGGGCTCGTTGAGGTGGACGTGCGTGTCGACGATGCCCGGCAGGACGGCGAGCTCGCCCATGTCTTCGAGGGTCGCGCGCGCCGGGACGTCCTCCCATGCGGCGACGCGCTCGATCCGCCCGCCCGTGATGTGGATCGCGGCGGGTGCGATGGCGCCCGCGAACACCACGCGCCGAGAACGAACGACGAGGTCGACCATCGCCGCGCAGTATAGCCGTCAGATCGGCGCGATCACATCCGCGAGCCGGCCCGTCCACACCGCCATGGCGGCGAGCAGGAGCAGGACCGCGAGCACGGCCCACACGCCGCGATGCTGGGCGCCGCGCGGGACCAGCTGCGTGTGATCGCGGCGCCGAACGTCGGCGGTCGGCGGGGCGTCCTCGTAGGTCGGGGCATCCTCGTCGATCGCCGGGGCTACTTTGAGCACCGGCTTGCGCATCAGCGCCGGGATCGCGGGGACCGTCGGCGGTGCCTGGCGCACGCGGGTGTGCGCCATGGTGTCCAGCATCCGGCCCACGCCGCTCTCGCTCCACGGCTCGCGCGTGAACGCCCACTCCACCCAGCGGCGGGTCTCGCGCGCATCCACGCGGCCGAGCTCCTCGGCGACGGCGCGCAATGCCTTGCCCATCGCCTGGGCGTTCTGCCAGCGCTGCGCGGGATCGCGCTGCAGCGCGGTCATCACGATGTCGTCCAGCTCGCGGGTCACGCGACGCTCGTGACGGGAGGGCGGCGTGATCGCGAGCTCGCGGACCTGATGGATCGTCCCGACCTCGGTCTCGGCGTGGAACAGCCGGTGCCCGGTGAGCAGCTCGTGCGCCACCACACCGAGCGCGAACAGATCCGCGCGCGCATCGAGGTGCCCATGCGTGTACTCGGGCGCGACGTACGACAGCTTGCCCTTGATGAAACCCGCCTGCGTCTGCACCCGCGAACGAGCGGCCTTCGCGATCCCGAAATCGATCAACTTCACGATGCCGCTGTTCGAGATGATGATGTTCGCGGGCGACACATCGCGGTGGATCAGCCGCAGCGGGCGACCGAGCTCGTCGCACAGGTTGTGCGCGTGATCGAGCGCATCGCACAGCTGGATCAGGATGCCGAGGATGATCGGCAGCGGGATCGCACCGGCGGCGGTGCGCGATTGCCGCATCACGGCCTCGAGCGTGGGCCCGGAGACCAGCTCCATCGCGATGTAGTAGGTGCCGTTCGCCTTCCCGAGCTCGTACGCCTGGGCGATGTTCTCGTGATGGAGCAGGCGCGCGAGCCGAGCTTCCTGAACGAACGCCTCGACGAAGTCGCGATCGTCGGTGAGGTGGGACCACAGCCGCTTGAGCGCGACGGGCCCGCCCGCGCCATCGATCCGCGTGGCGCGGTGCACCGAGGCCATGCCGCCCTCGCCGAGGGACTCGTGCACGTAGTACGGCCCGAACCGCTCGCCCTTCGGGATCGGCGGCGGTGCCTTCGGCGATCGGCTCGCCGGCAGCGCGGGGTGCGAGGAGGTGGCGCGCGCACGCAGCTTGACGCGCGAGACCGGCTGCGATTCGCGCATCGCGGCGACCTCGGCATGGTCATCCTGGCGATGCGCCCTCGCTCTCGTCCGTGCGCTGGGCGATGGCATGACTCCACGGTCCGCCCAAAGCGCGCTCATCACCACTGACCACCGCTGTGCTTGCGCTGACAGCGCACCGGCGTGCGGGATCCGCACACCAGCGGAACTACGCGAGATTCATCCGAGGGCCCGCTGTCAGATGACCTCTCCCCTCGGCCCCGAGGCCCCACCCGCCGCAGCAGAGATCGCCGCATGAAACCTCGTCGGGCCGACGAGCGATCCTCGCGAGCACCCTCAGTCCGTGCGTGCGCCGTCGTCGATCCACTTCTTCAGCTCGCCCCGCTCGCGCCGTGTGATGCCGGTCTTGTTGTTGAACGGCATGTTCTGCTGATCGACCGCGCGCAGCCGGATCGCCGCGGCGTTGACCTGGATCTGGCGCGGCGAATCGAGCCGGAGGCCCGCGGGTGGCGCGGTGAACACGTCGTCGGACGGGTGCGTGCTGTGGCAGGGCACGCAGCGCGTGGCGATGATCTCCTGTGCACGCTTGAACGAGACTGGCTCGTCGATGTTGTCCACGCTGCGCGCATCGATCCGCGTGACGATCATCAGGCTGGCGATCGCGAACGCACCCGCGCTCACCGCCGGGAACAGCCACGCGGCGACCGCGCGCTCGTTGCCGTTGCCGAGGTACCGGATGTTCATGAAGTGACGGATGCCGGCGCCGCCGACCATCACGAGGATCAGGATCAACCAGTTCAGCGGATGGCTGGTGGCGCCGCCGAAGTGGTTGGAGACCATGATGAACAGCAGCGGGAACGTCAGGTAGTTGTTGTGGATGCTCCGCTGCTTCGCGCGGATCGAGTACGCCGGATCCTGGGCGCGGCCCTCCTTGGTCGCGTTGACCAGCTCGTGCTGCGACGGGACGATGCACATCCAGACGTTGCCGGTCATCAGCGTGCCGATCACCACGCCGGCCTGCATGTACGTGGCCTTGCCGCTGAAGAACAGCGAGAACCCGAAGATCGACGCGAACAACAGGACGATCGAGATCACGCCCGCGAGCCGCGGATGGTCGTCACCGACCAGCTTCCACAGCGAGTCGTAGATCAGCCACGCGACGAAGATGATCGAGATGCTCATCGCCACCGCGACGGTGCGATCCACGTCGTGCGTGCTCGGATCGACCAGGCCGCCGGCCCCGTTCAGGTAGTAGACGATGACGAACAGCGAGATGCCGGTGGCCCAGGTCGCGAAGTTCTGCCACTTGAACCAGTGGAGGATCTTCGGCATCTCGCCCGGGCCGAGCAGCTTCTTCTCGACGTCGTAGAACGCGCCCGAGTGGACCATGAAGATCTTGCCCTGCGACAGCGGGCCCTGGCCGGCGACCTTCTCGAGGTTGCGATCGAGCCAGTTGAACAACATCGAGTTGCCCACCCACATGATCCCGGCGATCAGGTGTGCCCACCGGAAGATGACGTCGAACAGATCGTTCAGGTGCAAGGCGGCCTCAGTATAAAGCCCGCGGCTGGTACTGTCGGCACCATGCGCAAGCTTGTCGCACTGTTGACGGTCGTTGCGGGTCTCACCGGGTGCCCCGAGACGAAGGAGGACTACACGAAGGAGAAGCCGCAGGCCGAGGTCGAGCGCAGCAAGACAGCTCCGCCACCGGTCAAGAAGCGGGCTGCCCCGCCGGCAGATCTCGGGAAGTGCACGCTCACCGTCACCGGCGGGATCACGGCCGAGCAGACCGCCGTGGGTGGTAAGGCCGCGACCAACGTCGCGTACTGGTACAAGCCCGAGGAGCGGCGGAACATGATGGGCGTCGATGGGTATGTGGTGAGCTGCAGCGGCGAGAAGTTCCGGTTTCAGCTCCTCCCCGGCGGCGGCAAGCTGGACGGCATGCCGTTCACGCCCAAGACGTTCAAGTTCGCGAAGGGCAAGAGCGATGGCGCGAGCGTGATGATCGCGTTCGGCCAGGCCACCATGTCTGATGCCACCGGCGTGGTCGACGTTACCGCGCTCGATCTCAGGCACATCGCCGGCACCGTCGACCTCTCGGGTAAGGTCGTCCCCGGAAACAAGCAGATCACCGTGAAGGGCTCGTTCGACTACATCTGCCCCGGTCTGTCTGCCTGTGACTTCGGCGACGCGCCCCAGTAGGCCGCCACACCACGGTCAAAACGGTGGATACTGGAGGTATGCGGGTCCTCCTGGTGATGTCGAGCCTCGCTGCCGGTTGCAGCTTCTCGGCCCCAGCCCAGTTTGGAGATGACATCGCGTTGCCCGAGGCCGGCATGGGTTCGGGCTCGGGCGCCGATGCCGCGATCGATGCCCAGATCGATGCCCAGCTGATCGATGCCTGCACGTCGTTCTCCACCGTGGTCAACACGTGCGCCGTCGGCGTCGCCGGGCCGGCGGGCACGATCAGCGGGAACCGGAAGTACGACACCGACACGTTCGTGCTGTCCGACGATCCGAGCGGCAACAACGCGACGACGCCGGTGCACCGCCAGGAGACCATCGGCACCGGCCCGGTGACGTTCCTCGTGACCGATGCGTTCACCGTGGCGGTCGGCGGGAAGCTCCGCGTCGTCGGTAGTCGGGCGTTCGGCGTGATCTCGAACGGGCCGATCACGATCATCGGCGATGTTGACGCGTCCAACGGCGGTGCCGGTGCACGGACCGCAGGGATGTGCGCGGCGTCCGCGGGCGGGGCCGGTACGAACAACAATGCCCAGAGCGGCGGCGCCTCGGGCGGCGGTGGGGGCGGCTATGGCGCGGCCGGCGCCAAGGGTGGAAAGGGCGACAACAACGGCGCGCAGCTCGCGGGCGGCAACGGCGGTACAGCGGTCACGCTCGCGGCGACGATCCTCGGCGGCTGCCCGGGCGGCCAGGGCGGCAACGACGGTGCCGGCCCCGGCGCCGGCGGCAACGGCGGCCCCGGCGGCGGCGCGGTGTTCATGACCGGCGCTCTCGACATCACGATCTCCGGCGCGATCAACACCGGTGGCGGCGGCGGCGTGCGCGGCAACAGCACCGATGGCGGGGCCGGCGGCGGTGGCTCCGGCGGGCAGCTCCTCCTCGAGGCTCAATCGATCGTGCTGAGCGGTGTGGTCGCGGCCAACGGGGGCGGCGGCGGCGGTGGTGCCGGCAACTCCTCGGGCACCAACGGGCAGACCGGGCAAGCCTCGGCGACCGCGGCGACCGGCGGGAACGGTGGCGGCGCAGGCTCCGCAGGGACCAATGGCGGTGCCAAGGCGCAGCCCCAGCCCCCGCAACCCGGCGATTCAAACGGCGGCGGCGGTGGTGGCGGTGGTGGCGTCGGCTTCGTGACGCTCAAGCACCCGGCACCGATCGTCAGCGGCGTGATCTCGCCGAATCCGACAGCATGGCCGTGAGCGCTCAGAACGCGTAGCCGACGCGGAGGTAGCCCGTGGGCATCGGGCCGTCGTCCTCGGTCTGGCCGTCGGACGTGGTGTTCGTGGTGAGGTTCCGCGTGGCGCCGATCGCCGCGGCGATGTTGAGGCCCGAATCGAACATCCAGTGCCAGCCGAACAGCACCTCGGGACCCGCATACGTGTGCGCGACCGCCATCTCCCCGCCATCGCCGAACAGATCCCACGGCGTCTCCATCGTCTGCTGGTAGATGAAGCCGGGCTCGAGGAACGGGCCCGAGAACGTGCGCCGCAGATAGATCGGCGCGCTCACCGCGAGCTCGTAGCCGGTGGTGTGGCCGAGGAACTCGAAGTCGAACATCTCGACGTTGCCGCGGATCGCCACGTTGTCGTTGACCGCGGCCGCGGCCGAGAGCCCGTAGAACCCGACCAGGAAGCCGATCGGATTGGTGGAGAGGTTGAACCGCTTGGGGTTCTTGATCAGATATTCGTTGCGCTCGCCGACCTTCACGATGTGACCGTTGATGTGCGAGACGTCCTCCCAGTTGTCGGTCATCGGCGCGGGGGTGGCCGGCGCGGGCGCGACGATCGGGCCGGGCTCGGCACCGGGCTGGGCTGCGGCAGAGGACACGCGACCTGCGAGGAGGACGGCGGTGGTGACGAAGCGGCGCATGTCCCGATGTAGGAGCAGCTTCCGGGCCATGGTCCGACCACCTGGCAAGTACCTGAGTTGGTTAGGCGTTACCGGCAGATCCTGCCCGGATCCTGACAGGCTGACGGGGGATCCCCGGCGCCTGTCACCGCTTGCGGAGGCCGTGCTTGTCCAGCAAGCGCATCAGGGCGAACCGCGAGATCCCGAGCGCACGCGCGGCCTTCGCCTGCTTGCCGTCGGCCGCCTCGAGCGCATCGATCACGGCCATCCGCTCCACATCGGCCACGCGCCGGTGGATGTCCGTAGGCAGGCCACCGCCTCCCGCGGCGAGGCGCTCCGGGAGATCAGCCGGCCGGAGGTGATGCCCACCGAGGACGAGGGCCCGCTCGATCACGTTGCGGAGCTCGCGCACGTTACCCGGCCAGTCATAGCTCTCGAGCAGCGCGAGCGTGGCGGGCTCGAACGTCGCGCCGCCCGGTGACAGCTGCGCGGCGAACTGCGTGGCGAGCGGCACGATCTCCGAGCGACGATCTCGCAGCGGCGGGACCGGGATCACGAACGCACCGATCCGGAAGTACAGGTCCTCGCGAAACCGCCCACGCTTGACCTCGGCCTCGAGGTCGCGATGCGTGGCGCAGATGATGCGAACGTCGATCGCGATCTCGCGAACGCCGCCGACCCGCACGATCCGGCGCGATTCGAGCACCCGCAGCAGCTTGGCCTGCGTCTCCGCCGGCAGCTCTCCGATCTCGTCGAGGAACAGGGTCCCGCCCGCGGCGATCTCGAACTGGCCCTGCTTGGCGGCCACCGCGCCGGTGAACGCACCCTTCTCGTGGCCGAACAGCTCGGACTCGACGAGCGCCTCCGACAGCGCCGCGCAGTTGAGCCGCACGAACGGCCCGCGTGCACGCGGCCCCGCGCGATGGATCGCATCGGCGACGACCTCCTTGCCCGCGCCGGTCTCACCGACCACCAGCACCGTGATCGAGGACGCGGCGACGCGCTGCACGATCGTCATCACGTGCTTCATCTTCGGATCGACCACGACGATCGCCGCCGGCGGCACTGCGCCCGGCGCTGACGCACGCCCTCGCAGCCGCTCGCGCGCCACGCTGATCAGCTCGCCATCGTTGGCACCATCCGCGGGGAACGTGGCGGCTCCCGTGGTCACGGTGAGGCCCGCCGGCGCCCTCGATGCACGCTCGATCACCGAGAGCATCGCCGTCGGGCCGGTCTCCGGAAGCACCAGTGCGATCTCCTCCGCGCTGTACTCGGCGAGCAGATCCATCCGGCGCAGCGTGGGTGCGAACGCGGTGACGAACTCATCCATCGCCTCGATCGGCCCCGTGAACCGGAGCATCACCAGCCCGAGCGGCCGGCGGTAGCGGCGCGCGCGATCGACCTCGGCCTCGAGCCGGTCCTCGAACTCCGTGACCGTCGCCACGTGGCGTCGCTCGCGCGCGGCGGTCGAGGTCGCGAGGACCGCGGTGGCCATCCCGATCGAGACGACGTCTCCGGCCGCGAGCCGCCGGGGCCCATCGATCACCGTGCCGTTGACCAGCGTGCCGTTGGTGCTCCCGACATCTTCCACCACCACCTGCCCGCCACGCCGGCGGAACCGCGCATGCTTGCGCGAGACGCTGTGGTGATCGACGACCACGCTGCAGTCCGCCTGACGCCCGAACACCAGCTCGTCCGGATCCGCGAACGTGACCACCCGCGAGCTCGGCTCGTCGCCCGCGCCCGAGACGATCAGGTACCAGGACGTCTGCGCCTCCCTCGGCTCCTTGCCGAAGGCGATCTCCGTGGTCGACCGAAGGCCTGGCGGCTGCGTCGTCACCGGGCCCGCAGCGTAGTCGATCCGGTGCGGGACCCGCACCTCGGGTGCGCACGGCTCGTACGAGCGAGCTGACCGGACCGTCTAACCCTCCAATACTCCGCGAGGTTTCGTGGCACGCCACGCGCAGTACGAGGGACCATGACCCACTCGAAGTACCCCTCGAACTCCCTCCGTCTCCTCCTCGTGTCCCTGCTCCCGCTCGGCGTGCTCGCCCCCGCCTGCACCTCGGATGGCCTCAGCTCGAAGGGCCAGACGATCACCTGCGAGACCGATCCGGGTACCGGCGTGATCCTGAGCTGTACGCCTGGAAGCGGCAGCGGTGGAGACAACACGTGCACCGACGTGGACGAGGACGGCGACGGCGATCCCCACGACGAGGCCGAGGATCCGAACGACGACTCGCCGCACTCGAGCTTCTCGGGGGACGGCGCGGACGACGACGACGACGACGACGACGGCATCTCCGACGACAACGACTGCGATCACCACCCTGGTGAAGACGGCGACGACCATGGCGGCGGCGGCGCGGACCTGCCCTACGATGTGGTCCCGGCCCTCGGCGCCACCGTCCGCCCGATCTTCGACGCGTTCGCCAAGGAAGGCACGCAGCCCGCGAGCATCGTCTCGGTCACCCTCGACGGTGGATCGTGGCGCCTGGCCGAGCTCTCCGCCGGCACGCCGTTCACGGTCACCAGCGCGGACTGCGATCACGCCGGCAATCGCGACACCGGCCGCGACCGCGTGGTCGTGACGTGGACCAACGCGGATGGCTCGACCTCGTCGGACCACCTCGACATCCGCTACTGCTCGAAGTAGCTCAGCCCCAGGCGCGGCGCACGGCCTCGGCGATCCCGCCGCCCGTGCCCGCCACGCGCTCGAGCCGATCCGTCGCCTTCTCGCTGACGTGATCGGGCGCTCCGCCCATCGCGAACGATCGCCCCGCGACCTCGAACATCGGGACGTCGTTGACCCAGTCACCGATCGCGACGGCCTCACTCGTGGAGCAGCCGATCAGCCGGCACAGCTCCGCGAGCGCGGTGCCCTTGGACGGTCCCGCCGCGCGCGCGAGGATCGCGTACTTCCCGGGACACTGGCTGACCGCGAAGCTGACGGAGAACAGGCGATCC
This sequence comes from Myxococcales bacterium, assembly GCA_043776275.1. GTDB lineage: Bacteria > Myxococcota_A > Polyangia > Haliangiales > Haliangiaceae > JABFXX01. The sequence continues at coordinate 10,538 of JAYVRN010000675.1, forward strand.
CCGTGCGCGCGCAGCACGGCGTGCGCCGCGGCGATCTCCTCCTGGTCCCCGATCGCCACCGCGGCGATCGGCTCGGTCTGCCACGCCAGGTCCTCCTCCACGACGCGCAGGTTCGGCGACCACGTGCGGATGTAGCCCGCGTAGGGCGCGCCCGCGTGATCGTGATGGATGCCCTGTGCATCGAACACGAAGCCCGCGAGACCGTGCTGCGCCACCGTCTCGCGCAGCAGCGTCCGGACCTCGAGGTCCATCGGGTGATGCACGAGCGTGGTGTTGGAGTGCAGCTCGACCAGGTGGCTGCCCTCGACGCACGCGATCACCCCTTCGATCCCACACGCCGCCGCCGCGCCGAGCGACCCCGACTGCAGCCGCCCCGTCACGATCGTCACCGTGACCCCGGCGCGCTGCAGCTCGCGGATCGCCGCGACGTCCGCGGCATCGACCTGCTGATCGCTGCGCAGCAGCGTGCCATCGAGGTCGAGCGCGAGCAGCCGGTACGACATCTGGGCGTTATACCGGAAAAGGGGTGAAGCGCCGGCGGCAGCCCCGGTGAGGTGCGAGCGGAGCGCCGCGATGCGCGCTGCTGCCGGACCCGACCGTGAGGCGCTCGCAGCAGATCGTGATCCTTGGTCAGTCCCCGACGGGACTCAGGCGCGGGCCCCGGTGTGTTCAGCCATCTACGTCAGCTCGGGCGAACAGACGATCGCGCGCGACCCGAGGCAGACGTCGATGCGCATTGCCTCAACAGGGGCCGACTCCATCATGTCCGGCTCCCGGACATCGGGCTGAGGCGATCCCGATTCTCGGGAAGAAATCGTCGGTGCAAGCCGAAACATCGATGACACTGGACCGATGACATCGATGACAGATTCATGATCTCCATCGAGTGACTCGTTTCCTCTTGCGCGCGTCGTCTGAGGGGCGGCGCCGGGACCACGGCCCCAGGGAGCACGAGATCGCGATAGCCGTTCTCGACATGCGCGCGCCCGGCCGGCCAGTACGGGCCGGCGTCGTCATGGTAGTAGCGCGCGATGATCGCGTTGGCCTCGGCCCCGTCGACGACGAGGATCCCGTAGCTGACCAGCGCGAGCAGCGCGCCGGGGACGGCGACGCGCGTGACCTCGGCGGTGAACCGCGGCCAGTCGAACCAGTGCGCGGCCTGCGCCGCGACGACGAGCGCGATGCTGTGCTCCGGGAGGCCGCTGGCCTCGGCCGACGCGCAGCGGTACTCCACGCCGGGCGCCGGCAGGGCGGCATCGAGTAGCGCCTGGGCGGGATCGGTGGCGATCACGCGGGGGAACCTCGCCGCGAGGGCGACCGAGAGCTGCCCGGAGCCGCAGCCCACATCCCACGCGAGGCCGGCGGGTGCGCGGTCCGCGAGGACGTCGACGAGCGCCGGTGGATAGGTCGGGCGGTAGGTCGCGTAGCGCGCCGCGACGGTCGAGAAGTGATCGGCGAACGTCATGTCCGCTTGGATGCCGCGACCGGGCTATCGGTAGCGAACCTGGACGCCGATGCCGGCCTCGAGCTCGAACCGGAGCCAGCGCGAGAACGTCAGGGTCTCGCCGATGTACCCGTAGAACCCGTAGGCCTTCTCGAGATCGAGCCACAGGCCGTTGAGGTTGCGGATGCCGATGTCGGTGCCGCGATCCGCGCCCGCCGGATCCTTGTAGCTCGCGAAGTCGAACACCACCTGCGCGGTGGTGAACAGCTTGCTCGACTTCGCGTCGCTGAAGAAGAACCGGGCGCCGGGCGAGAAGTGCAGCATGCGCGGCCCTTCCTCGCTCGAAGCCAGGGTGGGGCTGAAGTCGCCCTGGATGCCAACGCGGAGCTCGCCGAACACGTCGATCCGGCGGGTCAGGCCGTAGCCGAGCTCGAGATCGAACGAGAACGGCGCGCGCCCGGTGCAGACCACCGCGTTGCCGGTGCTGGTCGAGGCGTCGGTGTCGCCGCAGTAGTCGACCTTGTCGTAGGGCACGATCGCGCGGAGGCCGAGGGCCAGGCGGAGCGAGAGCTCGAACATGCCTTTGTGAGACAGCGTGTCAGGGGCCGGCGCCGGCGTGGCCGGGGCTGGGGCCGCGACCGGGGCGCCTGCCGGGTCCTTCGCCGGGGCGACCGGGTCCGCCACGCGATCAGCACTCGCCAAGGGCACCCCGAAAGCGACCAGGGCCAGGATGGCCCCACCCGGAAACCTCATCGGCAGGACGCTAACACGAACCCGGTACCCGACGGAGACGGTGGCCTCCCGCCAGCCCCGGCGCTACCTTCCCCGGGTGCGGGATCCCAGGTCCGGGCTGACGCGACGCCGCCTCCTCGGCGGTGGCCTCGCCGCGGCCATGCTCGCGCTGACCGGCCGCCCCGCGCGCGCGATCGGCCCCGGCTCGAAGTTCCGGTTCGGCCAGCTGCAGCTCGGCGCAGGCACCTCGTGGAATCCGCGGCCGAGCGCGCTCCGGCGCATGGGCTGGGAGATCGAGAAGCGCACGTCGATCGACGTCGAGCTCGATGCGGCCGTGGTCTCGCCCACGAGCGACACCCTGCACGAGACGCCGTTCCTCTATCTCGGCGGCGAGCGAGAGATCGAACTGCCGAGCTCGGCCGGGATCGAGGGCCTGCGCCGGTTCCTCACGTTCGGCGGGTTCCTGCTGATCGATTCGGCCGAGGGCTCCACCGATGGAGCGTTCGACGGCTCCGTGCGCAAGCTGATGTCTGCGGTGTTCCCAGCCACCGGCGCGCAGAAGAGCCTCGAGATCATCGCGAGCGATCACGTGGTCTACAAGTCGTTCTACCTGCTCGACAAGCCGCTCGGCCGCCTCGCGATCCAGCCGGCGATGGAGGGGGTCATTCGCGATAACCGCCTGGTCGCGGCGTACATCGCGAACGATCTCGGCGGCGCGTGGTCGCGCGACGATTTCGGCAACTACGATTTCCGCTGCGAGCCCGGCGGGGAGCGCCAGCGCGAGCTCGCGTTCCGCATGGGCGTGAACCTCGTGATGTATGCGCTCTGCCTCGACTACAAGGCGGACCAGGTCCACGTCCCGTTCATCATGAAGCGCCGGCGCTGGAAGCCCGATGACGGCGCGGCCACGCCGCCTTCGAAGCCGCCGGTCAAGCCGTGAACATCGCCCTGTTCTCGTCGCTGGTGCGCTATGGCCTCGCGGGCGCGTTCGTCG
>JAYVRN010000676.1:0-13690 GCA_043776275.1 Myxococcales bacterium
GGCCTTCACGCGCTCGTTGTCGGCGTTGATCGTCGCCGCCTCCGCTTCCGCGCGCCGGCGATCGAGCTCCTTGATCGAGATCACCGCGACCACCGCCAGTACGACCACCGCAAACGCGGCGACGCCGACGGTGATCCGGTGCCGCCACAGCCACCGCTTGAGCAGGTGCCAGAGCCCATACGAGTGCGATCCGACCAGCTTCCCGGCCGCGAACTGACGCAGCTCGTCCGCGAGCTGCTTGGCGTTCTGATAGCGGTTCGCCGGATCGTGCGCCATCGCGTGCTCGACGATCGTCGCCAGCTCGGCGGGCACCCGTGGCTCGCGCACGCCGATCTTCATCCGCTTACCGGTGGCGACCTGATCGAGCACCTCGTCGGTGGTGTGCCCGCGCGCCGGCGGTGCACCCGCGAGCAGGGTGTAGAGCAGCGCGCCGAGCGCGTAGATGTCCGTACGCTCGTCCACAGCCTCGCCGCGCGCCTGCTCGGGCGCCATGTACGAGGGTGTGCCCAGCACCGAGCCCACGCGGGTCAGCGACGCATCGCTCGACGACGAGGTGCCGGACTCCTCGTCGAGGACCGGCACCTCGGCCGCGCGGAGATCCTTCGCGAGCCCCCAATCGATGACCACGGTCTCGCCGAACGGGCCGATCAGCACGTTCGAGGGCTTGAGATCTCGGTGCAGCACGCCCTCGCTGTGCGCATACGCGATCGCATCGGCCACCGCGATCGCGTGCGGCAAGAGTGCGAGGCGTTGCTCGATCGTGGTGGTCTCTTCGAGCACCACCTCGAGAGAACGTCCGCGTACGCGCTCCATCGCATAGAACGCACGTCCATCGCCGAGCACCCCGGCCTCGTACACGCGCACGATCGAGGGGTGCTGCAGCCGCGCGGTGATCAGCGCCTCGCGCTCGAACCGCGGATCGATCCGCTCGCCCTGGTGGCGCGTGACCTTGATGACCACGTCGCGCCGCAGCCGACGATCACGCGCGGACAGGATCTTGCCCATCCCGCCCCGAGCGATCTCGGGGCCGATCGCATAGCTCGCCGGATCGACCTTGGGGAGGCTCGTGAAGTCCGTGACCACGCCCGCGCCGGCGAGGGTGGCCGCGTGCCCCGCCTCGAGCGCAGTGGGGGCGACGGTCTCGCCGTGTGCATCGACGGCGTTGTAGATCGCCGAGCCCACCGTGGCGCCCAGCGCCGGTGCACCGTGACCGCCGGGGAGCGTGGCCGCCTTGGCCGCATCGGGCGATGCGGGCGATGCGGGCGCGACCGTCGGGTCGAGCCCGACGTCGTGGCGGCGACCCCCTTCGCTCATCCGTGCTCCAGCGTAACAGCAAACCGGAGCTGGCCCGGTTTCGATGGTAGACCTGCCGCGTGTGGACCCTGGGCCCAGCGTGGCAGGACGAGCGTGCGCTCGCGGCGGCCTGGCGAGACGCCGCCCCGTTCCCCCACCTGATCTTCGAGGACCTGGTGCCGGCCACGCCGGTCCTCGAGCTGCTCGACGATGAAGGGGTCCGGCGCCAGGAGGGCGACATCTTCGCATTCGAGGCGTCCGGTGATCTCGCCGAGCTGAGCGCCTCGTTCGGAGCCGTGCTCGCGCCCCCGCTCGCGCGGATCACCGGCAAGCCCGTGGCCCGCGCCGAGCTTCGCGCCTATGCGTATCGCGTGGGGCACTACCTGCTTCCCCACTCCGATCACCAGGACGGCCTCGAGCGGCTGCTCGCCTTCGCCTACTACCTGCCCTCGCCCGAGCCGCCGAGCGGGGGCGAGCTCGAGCTGTTCCGCTGCACGGTCGCGGACGGCGCGATGATCTCCACGGACTCCGCGGTGCTGATCGAGCCGCGCCCGCACCGGCTCGCGGTGTTCGATGTCAGCGATGTCTCGCTCCATCAGGTCCGCGAGGTGCTCGGTGGTCTGCGCCTCTCGCTCGCGGGATGGTTCTACCGATGATCCAGCTGTCGAGGATCGCGACGATCGTGCCGGCGACGTTTCCGGTGTCCGGCTCCGTCGTGTACCGGCGATACGCCCTCGTCGATCGCGGCAGCTACGAGCACTGCGATGACGTCACGGTCCCGCCGGGCCTGGTCGCGCTCGCGTCGGAGGTCACCAGCCGAACGCTGGAGGTCGTCTCGGCGCGGTTGATCAGGCTCTCGCCGGGGGACTATGTCCTCGCACACCACGATCAGACGCACGACGACCATCGCGTCGAGGTGATCGTCGATCTGTCACCCGCGGCGGTGCCCGGCACCGAGGTCCGCTACCGCAGGCGCGGCGCGGTGTTCTTCCGGTTCCCGAGCGCTCCCGGCGCGACCTCGATCGTCGAGAGGGATCCGGCGACGCAGTGCCATCACACGTACGTCAGCAAGCTCGCCACCGGCGCCAGCGTCGTCCGCCTGATCGTCCTGCTACACGACGCTCCCGTGCCGGTCTGACAACGCGGACGCAGTCCACGCGCGGCGTATCGCGGAGTTCGGCGGCGGCACGTGTGCTGCACGACGAGTGGAGGTGTCCGCAACCAGGCCGCCCATGGTTCCGCTCTGGCTCGCACTGATCTCCGGCAGCTGGGTGATCGACGCGGGCACCAGGCACGCGTACTACTTCTATCGGCCCGTCCGCGAGCATCCCTACGGTCCTGCCGAGGCGTGCTTGCTCGTGCTGCTGGTGCTCGCCTACCGCTTCTGGCGTCGAGCGCGCCCGAACCCGCACGAGGGCCTCCGCGCGATCGCCATCCACGCGGCGGCCGTGACCGCCGTGGCCTCCGTGTGGGCGCCGGTCGCCGACCTGCCGAACCTGATCGCGCTGCACCGACTCGTATGTGGGGCTACGTTCATCTTGATCGGGTGCCTGCTCCTCGAGATCAAGCTGTCCACCTCGCCCCTCGCACAGGCCGTGGTGGTGCGGACTCGGCGCGAGCACGCGACTGCTCGCGCCGAGTCAGAGCAGCGGCGAGATCAGCCGCGCGGCGGCCTGACCGAACCGCGTGCGTAGCCTCGCCACATCGAGATCGTGGCGGGTCAGCTCGCGGCATCCTTCGAGATCGTGCGTGAAGGCATGCGCGAGCGCGGCGTTCACCTTCGTGCCGTACGCGATCGCGATCACCTCGAAGTTGAGGCGGAAGCTGCGGTTGTCGAGGTTCGCGGTGCCGATCACGCCGACATCGTCATCGCACACCATGGTCTTGGCGTGGATGAACCGCGCCTCGTACTCGTAGACGCGGACGCCGGCCCCGATCAGCTCCGGGAGATAGCTCCGCGCCGCGAGATCCACGAGCTTGCTATCGCCCCGCTTCGGGATGATCAGCCGCACGTCCACATGGCGGAGACCCGCGGAGATCAGCGCCGTCAGCAATGCATCGTCGGGGACGAAGTACGGCGTGGTCATCCACAGGCGCTCGGTGGACTGGTTGATCGCCGTGAACAGCGACTTGTGGATCGCGAAGGCGCCGGAGTCCGGACCGGAGCCGACGATCTGGATCACGTGCTCGCCGGCCTTCTCGTGAGAGGGGAACGTCTCGGGATCGATCGGGCACATCGCGCCCGAGGCGTAGTACCAGTCCTCGACGAACATCCGCTGCAAGGGCCAGACCGCCGCGCCGGTCATCCGGAGGTGCGTGTCGCGCCAGTAGTCCTTCGAGCGAGACGCGGAGTGGTTGTCGGTGATGTTCATGCCGCCCGTGAATCCGACGCGGCCATCACAGACGACGATCTTGCGGTGCGTGCGAAAGTCCGGGCGGCGCAAGCGGAGCGAGCGCAGCTTGACCGGGTTGAACCACGCGAGCTGGATGCCGGCCGCGCGCAGCGGCGTGAGGAACTGCTTCTTCAGCTTGTTGGAGCCCGTCCAGTCCACCACCATGCGCACGTCGACGCCCGCCTTGCGCCGCTCGATCAGGGCGTCGCGGAGCTCGACGCCGATCTTGTCAGGCTCCCAGATGTAGTACTCGAGGTGGATGTGGTGCTGGGCGGCCGCCACGGCGGCGAGGATCGCGGCGTACGCCGAATCGCCATCGAGATAGACGTCCACTTCCTGCGCTCGCAGCGGCGACGCCTCGCCGAGCTCGGTGGCCACGCGCGCGAGCTGGAGGTGCTCCACGTTGTGGACGTCGAGGGCGGCGAGCGCCTCGAGTGCCTCGCGGACCACGCGCTTGCTCGCGTTGCGCTTGATCTTCTTTCGCTCGAGCCGGAGCGGACCGATGATCCGATAGATCAGGAGCCCGATCACCGGGAGGAATACCAGGGCGAACAGCCACGCCAAGGTTGCCGTCGCAGAGCGCCGCTGCAGGATGATGACGACCGAGACGCTGATCACCCAGATCATCAGCCCGATCGTGAGGAGCGGGACCCACACCGTCAGGACCATAACAGCTCGACACCGCACGCGTTGAGCGGCCCGACCAGATCGCGCACAACGGTGCACGCCAAGGCCCGCTGCGATCGCTCGTTTCTTGGTGAGCACCCGTGCCGGAACGCGTAGGTTCGCATCCACCGATGCGCACGAGCCTCTTCGCCCTGGTGTTGCTGGTCGCGTGCGGGGATCCCGATCTCGACGTCCCGGCCGCGAGCGCCCCGTTTCAGTTCACGCTGGTCCCGACCAACGCGCCAGCCGCGATGCTCTCGCGTGGCGTCGATCTCGAGTACGAGTTCCGCGGACACGGGATGTGCAAACACGGCCACGCCACGGGCGGTCGCTTCATGCCGCGCGAGGGTGGCAAGGCGAAGGTCGAGGCTCTCGGCAATCAGAGCGCCTCGATCATGCTCGCCGATATCGAGGACATCACCGTCGCGCTCGCGGTTCGAGGAGCCGGCGGGATCCTGATCGCATCGGGGTGTGCCCGCGCTAGCCTCCACGCTGGCAACATCACCGTGATCGAGCTTCCGCTCGTCGCCGCGGGTCGCGAGTAGCCTGCGCTCAGGCGCGCCGGAACATCAACGCGTGGTTGTTCGCCGGCATCGCCACCGCACCACGCAGGATCAGCCCGTGCTCGGCGGCGGCGGTGGTCAGGTCCCGCACGTCGCGCACGCCCCAGCGTGGATCTCGGCCCTTGAGCGAGCGATCGAAGTCCTCGTTGGACGGGGCCGTCACGCCATCGAACCGGTAAGGGCCGTACGTGAACAGCAGCGCGCCCGGTGCGAGCCGTGCTCCGGCGCCCGCGAACAGTGCCAGCGCCGACTCCCACGGCGAGATGTGCACCATGTTGATGCACACGATCGCCGCGACCTGATCGACCACGCTTGGCCACGGCGCCGTGACCTCGAGCTCGAGTGGCGCGGCGAGGTTCGGCAACCCAGCTTCGTCCCGCCACGCCGTGATGCTCGCGAGGGCGCGCGGCTCCGGATCGCTCGGCTGCCAGGTCAAGTGGGGGAACGCGCGCGCGAAGTGCACGCCGTGTTCGCCGCTACCACTCGCGATCTCGAGCACGGTGCCGGTCGCGGGGAGCTCGCGTTCGAGGACCTCGCGGATCGGCTCGCGATTCCTTTCCGTCGCCGGGGCGTGCTGCTTCACAAGGTCACCGCGTAGCACCGCTCGATGGAGCCGCTGATCTGGCCGACTCGGCCGCCCGTGGCCGGTCGCTCGGCGAGCTGCTCCACGTGCGGATACGTCGCGCGGACCTCGGCATCCGACAGCGCGAACGGAGGCCCGCTCAGCTGGTCCTGCGGGTAGTCGAGCGTGATCAGTAGAACGGGCGTCGCGGCGGGCGCGAGGGCGCGCAGGTGCGCCACGTAGCGTGCGCGGAGGTCCGGGGGGAGCGCGACCAGCGCGGCGCGATCGTAGATCGCCTCGATCGGCCCCACGTCCTCGCGCGTGACCGCGAACAGGTCGCCGGCGATCAGCGTGATCGAGCCGGCGCTGTAGCGAGCGAGGGCGCCGTGGTGGGTCACCGTGGGGACGAGCGCGTGCTCGGCGAAGAAGGCCTTCACCGCATCCTCGACGAGCTCGATGCCGATCACGGTGTGGCCGCGGCCGGCGAGGAAGGCGAGGTCATCGGACTTGCCGCACAGCGGAACGAGGACGCGGGTCTCCGGAAGCTGGGGGATCCGATCAGCGAACTTCTCGAGGAAGGTGTTGGGCGCGCCCTCGTGGAACGCGATCCGCCCCTCGCTCCACGCCGTCTTCCAGAACTCGGGTTGCATGTTGCGGAGCTTAGCGCTTAGCGGACGCGGGCACTGACCACGGGCACCACCCACAGCGCATACCGGTCGGGATCGCGGATGCACTCGATCGTCGCGTCGAAGTGATCGCGGACCCGCTCGGGCGTCCAGCCGAGGTAGCCCGCGAGCGATTCCGTATAGCCATCACGCCACGCTTCGAAGATCGACGCGAACGTCTCGCGCGGCACACGCTGCGTGTCGACCATCACGTAGTCGATCGTGATGTCCTCGACGGGCAGCGCGCGGAGGTGGTGGAAGATGTGGCGGCCGATGTGAAGATCGATCCCCGCTGCACGGTTGTAGGCGCGGGGCCCCGCGTGCCAGAACGCGCCGACGTCGAGCCGCGCGGGGCCCGCGTGGATCATGTCGTAGTCCTCGGGGATCACGTGGAGCACGCCACCGGGTCGGGTGACGCGCACCATCTCCGCGAGGATGGCCTCGGGGCGTGGCACGGCCTGAAGCAGGTGACGGCACACGGAGAGATCGAACGAGGCCGCGGGGAATGGCAGCTCGAACGCATCCGCCTGCGAGAACGTCAGCCGATCGGCGAGGGCGGCATAGCGGCGCCGCGCGAGCTCGAGGTGCGGCTCGAGCAGATCGACGCCCGTGATCAGCGCGCGCGGGAACACCTCGGCGAGGCGAGATGAGATCTCACCGGTGCCGCACCCGACATCGAGGATCGCAGGTGCGTCCGGCAGCCGATGCCGGCGCAAGATCGGGAGCTCTTGCGGCCAGATCGCCTGCGCCTGCGAGGCGAGGTTGCGCACCATCGACTCGTCGGCCATCTCCTTGGCCTGCGGATTACGATCCATGGCAAGACCATACCGCGTGGAGTCCACGCGATCGGATCCAGGTGACACCACCCGCAGGCAGCACAGAGCGTGTTGCCGCGTGATGGTGGGTGGGAGGACGTCAAAGAGGCAGAGACAACGAGCGCGCTGTGGGCCTGCGCCCGCAGCGGTTACTCCTTGTTCTTGATCTCGGTGACTTCGTTGCGGACGGTCTGCGCGAAGGTCTTCAGCTCCTGCATCGCGCCGCGAACGCGGGTCCCCGCGGCCTTGTTGCCGTCGTTGTAGAACTTCTCGAAGTCCGCCTTCATGTTGGCGACCATCTGAACCAGCTCGTTGTAGCGAGCAGTGGCGGAGGTGGTCGTGGACTCCGACTGGCCGTTTTCGTTTTGGGTCTCCATGAGGGGGGCTACCTTGCCCCATCTGTCTGACATCTGCACCTGAATCGTGTTCTTTCAATGATTCCAGTGAATCCCAGACCGCCAGTTTCCTGGGGTAACGTCTCCGACCCGTGAAACCAGCTCCTGACGAGGATCCCGAGGCCATCTGGCTGCGTGACGTCTATCGGCCGAACGAGCCGAATCTGACGCTGCGCGCGGTGCTCGGCGGCGTCGTGATCGGCGCCGTGATGTGTCTGTCGAACATCTACGTGTTCTTCAAGACGGGCTGGAGCCTCGGCGTCACGTTGACCGCGTGCATCCTCGCGTTCTCGGCGTTCCAGGCACTCAAGGCCGTCGGCGTGATCAAGAAGCCGCTGACGATCCTCGAGAACAACGCGCTCACCACCGTCGCCTCGGGCGCGGGATACATGACGGCAGGCGGCAACATGGCCGCGTTCGGCGCGCTGATGATGGCGACCACGGTGCGGCCGGACTCGGTCGGGATGATCGCGTGGTTCGGCGTGATTGCCGCGCTCGGCGTGTTCGCGGCGATCCCGATCAAGCGCCAGCTGATCAACAAGGAGGCGCTGCCGTTCCCCACCGGCACGGCGACGGCGGAGACCATCCGCTCGATCCACGATGCCGCGGCGGGCAAAGGAGCCAACGCGGCCAAGGCGCTCGCGTACTCCGCGCTGTTCGGCGCCGTGCTCGCGTGGCTCCGCGATGCGTGGAAGGTGATCCCCGGGACGATCGCGCCGGGCTTCACGATCGCCGGCAGCGCGCTCGCGAAGTGGACGATCGCGATCAAGATGGAGGTGGTGCTGCTCGGCGCCGGCGCGCTGATGTCGTTCCGCACCGGCTGGTCGCTGCTCTTCGGTGGCGTGTTGACCTATGGCTTCCTCGGGCCCTCGCTGCTCGAGCGCGGTCTGATCGATGCAGTCAGCTACAAAGCAGTCGTCGCGTGGACGTTGTGGCCTGGTGCGGCGCTGCTCGTCGGCGCGGGGCTGACCTCGTTCGCGCTCGATTGGCGCAGCCTCGCGCGTGCGTTCACCGGCCTGGGTGCGATGTTCAACAAGGAGAAGCGCGTCGCGGCGGCCGCGCAAGGTATCGGCGCGGTCGAGAGCCCGGAGTGGTGGTTCCCGGCGGGCTTCATGGTCCTGACACCGCTGATCGTCGTGCTGATGTCGGTGATGTTCCACATCCCGATCTGGGCGGCGCTGCTCGCGGTGCCGCTCGCGGTGCTGATGGGCTTCGTCGCCGCGCGCGTGACGGGCGAGACCGATGTGACCCCGACCAAGGCGCTCGGGCCGGTTACGCAGATGCTGTACGGCGTGATCACGCCCGGGAACCTCTCGGGCAACATCATGTCAGCCAACGTCACCGGCGGCATCGGGCTGCACGCGGCGGATCTGTTGACCACGTTGAAGACCGGCTGGCTGCTCGGCGCGAAGCCGCGGCACCAGCTCTATGCGCAGCTGTTCGGCGTGCTCGCTGGCGCGGCGATCGTGGTGCCCGCGTTCAACCTCGTGATCCCCGATCCGAGCGTCCTCGGCGGAGACGAGTGGCCGGCACCGTCCTGCGTGGTGTGGGCGGGGGTCTCGAAGGCGTTCGCCGGTGGGCTCGATTCGCTGCATCCCTCGTCGAAGATCGCGATCCTCGTCGGCCTCGGGCTCGGGATCGCGATGGCGATCGTCGAGAAGTACGCCTCGAAGCGGGCCAAGGCCTGGATCCCGTCGCCGTACGGCGTGGGGCTCGCGATGGTGGTGCCCGCGAGCAACAGCATCATGATGTTCCTCGGCGCGACGATCGCGGAGCTGATCCGGCGCCGGGCCCCGAGGTTCGAGAGCTACGTGATCCCGGTCGCCTCCGGCCTGATCGCGGGTGAGGCGCTGATGGGCATCGTGATCTCGATGCTGACCGTCGCGGGCATCTCGCTCGCATTGTGATAAGAGCGCGGGATGCGCCGCACGCTCCTCGCCCTGTTCGTGATCTCGTGCGGAGGCACGCCCAAGACCGCCGCGCCGGCACAGCCTCCCGTGGCGCCGCCCACGGCGCCTGCGAAGATGGCCTCGTTCACCACGAACGGGTACACGCTGACGGGTGCCGAGTACTGGCCGTATGTCGGTACCGCGGACATCGACTATCCGGCCGAGGTGCTGTGGGGGTTCTATCCCGAGAAGGGCGTGGTCCCCGAGGGCGAGACGGATCCGAACCCGGGCACGGCGCGACCCGAGGCGATCGCGTGTGCCGAGAAGGCGTTCGCCGCGCTCCAGGCATTCATCGCCTCCGATCCGCCGGTGCTGAGGAAGATCGTCGCCGCGGGTGCCCAGGCCAACACGGTGGTGCCGCGGTTCTATCTGTGGACCAATGACTACGGTCGCGCGGCCTCGCCGTTTCCGCCGGGCATGCGCGAGGCGCGGCTGTGGTGGTGGGCGCGCAAGCAGCCCGCGCCGCCGAAGCCGCCGGGCTACTGGAAGTGGGAGTCCGTGCTCACCCAGAGCGGCGAGTGCGTGATCCCCCACCAGCCGCAGATCGACGAGTACCTCGCGGAGATGTGGGCCAAGGTCCCGCAGTAGTGCGCACGCTGGCCTGCGTGCTCGTGCTCACCGCTGCCTGCAAGGGAAGCGCGCGTCCCCAGCTCGAGCCGTCCGAGCCGATCAAGCACGATCCGCACTCGCAGGCGAACCCCGAGAGGATCGCGGTCTCGCACCTCTCGCTGGCGCTCGACGTCGATTTCACCGCGCAGACGCTGACCGGCACCGCCACGCTCTCGTTCGTGCGCCGCGATCGCGCCGCGCGCGATGTGATCCTCGATACCGATGGGCTCGCGATCGGCGCGGTCACCGACTGCACGACGAAGCAGACCCTGCACACGCATCTCGCACCGGCCGTGAAGGTCCTCGGTCAGGCGCTGGCGGTGGAGCTCGCGAGCGATTGCATCGTCATCGCCTATCACACCACCGCCGCGGCACGCGCCCTCCTGTGGGTGGACCCCGCGGGGACCGCGGGCAAGCAGCACCCGATGCTGTTCACCCAGTCCGAGCCGATCCTCGCGCGCACCTGGATCCCCCTCCAGGATTCACCGGGCGTGCGCTTCACCTACGACGCGACGATCCACGTACCGCCGGGCCAGTGGGCGCTGATGAGCGCGGAGAACCCGCAGGTGATCGCGCCCGATGGTGTGTTCCGGTTCACGATGGCGCAGCCGATCCCGAGCTACCTGATGGCGCTCGCCGTCGGGGACTTCGCCTTCAAGCCGCTCGGGCCACGCAGCGGTGTGTACGCGGAGCCCAGCGTGGTGGAGGCGGCCGCGAACGAGTTCGTCGAGGTCGAGGCGATGATGACCGCGGCCGAAGATCTCTACGGTCCGTACCGCTGGGGGCGCTACGACATGCTCGTGCTGCCGCCGAGCTTTCCGTTCGGTGGGATGGAGAACCCGCGGCTGACGTTCCTGACGCCGACCGTGATCGCGGGTGACCGCTCGCTGGTGTCACTGATCGCGCACGAGCTCGCGCACTCGTGGTCCGGCAACCTGGTCACGAACTCGACGTGGAACGATGTCTGGCTCAACGAGGGCTTCACCACGTACGTCGAGCGCCGGCTGATGGAGAAGCTGCGCGGCAAGGAGACGTCGGATGTGCAGTGGGCGATCGGCACGCAGGACCTCCGCAAGTCGCTCGCCGAGTACAGCCCCTCGGACCCGCGCACCTTCCTCGCGCTCCACACGCGCGCGGATCAGGATCCCGACGACACCGGGCTCACCGACGTGGCGTACGAGAAAGGCGCGCTGCTCCTGCGCGCGCTCGAGCTCGCGTTCGGACGCGAGACCTTCGACGCGTTCCTCCGCCGCCGGTTCGATCGGCGCGCGTTTCAATCCTCCGACACCGAGACCTTCGAGGCCGAGGTCAACGCCGAGCTGTTCGCGAAGCACGCTGTCGGCTGGAACGTCGCGACCTGGCTCCACGCGGGTGGCATCCCGAACACCACCCCCGCGCCGATCTCGACGAAGGTGATCGAGATCGAGCAGCTGGCCAGGACCGTCGCGTTGCCTCCGAGCGGCTGGGACACGGTCGACTGGGTGATCTATCTGCGTGCGCTCCCGGCGACGGTCACGCCCGCGCAGCTCGAGGCACTCGATGCCGCGTACCACCTGACCACGGGCAACACCGAGATCTTGATGTTCTGGTTACCGCTGCTGATCAACGCGGACGTGACACGCGCCGCACCCGTGGTGGAGAGCTACCTGACCACGGTGGGGCGGCGGCGCATGGTGCGGCCGGTCTATGTCGCGCTGATGGCGAAGAACGATCGCTGGCGAGCACTCGCACGATCGATCTACGTGAAGGCCGCGGCTGGCTACCACCCGCTGACGCGAGAGATGGTCGGCGACCTCGTGAAGTGACGCGCCGCTCGCGCCGCTTCTCACGTTTCTACGGGCCGCATCAGCCCGTCCGATCGTTGTCCGACGCGGTGGCGCGCTCGGAGCCTGTTCGAGATTTGTCCGACGCCGAGTCCAGGACGCCACAGACGTCTCGCCAATCAACCAGACGAAACGCTCGCGCCCGGCACCGCTCTCTTGGGTCGCAGTTCTGCGCATATAGACTAAGTCATGAACTTAGTCCATCATTAGACATGTCCACCAGGTCGGTGTCCGTCCACGAGGCAAAGACGCAGCTGTCGCGCTTGCTCCAGCAGGTCATCGCCGGGGAGACGATCGTGATCTCGCGCTCGGGGCGTCCGGTCGCGCGCCTGGTTCCGATCGAACCGCCGGCGACGGCCCGCGTCCCGGGCGGCGACGATGTACGGCTGCATGCGGACTTCGATGAGCTTCCCCCGACGTTGCGGCAAGCTTTTGGACTGCGCGGCTCGAAGCGGCGAAAGGCACCCTAGTGCGCGTACTGCTCGACACGAACGCATTCTTGTACTGGACGGCTGGTGGGAAGAAGCTGTCTCCGCGCGCTCGGAAGGTCATCGAGAATCCGCGCAACGAGATCCTGCTTAGCTCCGTCTCGTCCTGGGAGATTGCGATCAAGCACGCGTTGGGCAAACTCGTCCTTCCGGAGTCACCGAGGAAGTTCGTGCTCTCACGGCTCGCCCGGCACTCGATCGGTGGCCTGGCGTTCGAACACTCGGATGCGCTCGCCGTCGCCGACCTACCCGAGCACCACGACGATCCGTTCGATCGCGCACTGATCGCTCAGGCACTGGAGCGCGACCTCGCGGTGGTTACGTCCGACGAGCGGTTTGACGAGTACGGAGTCACCGTCGAGTGGTGAACGGATCACACGCGCCTGGGACTGAACGAGATCAGCCCCGTGAGGGCACCTCTCAGGCGCCGGCTTCGGCGCGCACGGCGAGCGTGAACGACGCGGCCTTGGGGACGCCCTGCTTGACGGCGGCCTCGCAGGCCTTGGCCCACGCGGCGGGATCGGCCTTGGTACCGCCAAGATCGACCCACACCTTGATCACGTCGACCTCGTCCCCGGAGGGCCGGACCTGGACCTCGACGGCCTTGGCGCCGGAGGCCTCAAACGTCCTGACGAACGCCTCGACGGCGGCGGCGGCCTGGTTGATCTCCATGCCGCGATCTTAGCGGCTACGGGGTCTTCGTCGTCAGCGAATCGACCGCGTGAACGGGCGGGTTCGCACCGTTGATCAGGTGCTTGATCGCGCCCAGCACGAGGCGCTGCTGCTCGAGCATGCTCTTGCCGGCGAAGCCGGTGGACACCACGCCGATCCGCCAGTGACCGCCACCGCCGGAGACCTCGACCGCGGCATCGGGCAGCTTCTCCTTGATCGCCGAGGTGATCGCCTGCTCGACGGAGCCAACGAAGTCGGTCGCGTGATCGCTCATGCACCCTCGTTGCCACGAAAGCTCGGATGACACAAGGCCAGCCCGCGGCCGCGGATCCTGATCAGAACAGGAGCGGAATGATCATCATGAAGGCGTAGCGCCCCACGCGGCCGACGAAGCAGATCACCGTGAACGGCAGGATCCGCATCTTCATCAGCGGGTGCGCGATGAACCCGAGCAGCCAGAGCGGCGGGAGACCCACGGTGGCGGCGAGGAACATGATCGCCTTGGGGCGCTTGTTCCAGCGATCGACCTTCGATCGGACCTTGTCGACGCGCGCCTTGAGCTTGGCGTTCTCGAGCGCACCGATGCCGGCATAGAACGTCACCGTCTTCGCGATCTGGTGGCCGATCGCGGAGATCACGATCAACAGCGCGATGCCGCCAGGGCTCGGAGTCGCCCAGGTCGAGACGCCGACGAGGAACAGCTCGATGCTGATCAGCGGGAACAGGCCCGCCACGAACGAGATCACGAACGCGCCGCCGTAGAGCCCGAACGTCGACAGCAGGGTCTCGGTCACGCG
>JAYVRN010000677.1:0-13664 GCA_043776275.1 Myxococcales bacterium
GTGAGCTTCCAGGCGCGGCGCGCGTTGCCCGCGGTGGCGAGCGCGTCGGTGTAGAGCTGGTAGGTCTCGTCCACCTCGGGCGAATCCGCGGCGACGAGCTCGCCGTAGATCCGGCCGTGGAGGTACGCGAGCTGTGCACGGATCAGTGCGGGATCGGTGGCGCCGACATCGGCGGCCACGAACAGCGTGCGCTGGGCGATCGGTGCGGTGAGATCGTGCTCGACCACGAAGTCCGCGGCCGCGGCGGCTGCTGACTTCGTGACCAGGCTCGAGGTCGCGTTCATCGTGTGGACCGGCTCGGTGACGAAGTACGAATCGATGCCGCCGCCGAGCACGCGGAAGCCGATGAAGTCGCTCTCGAGCAGATCGGCCGTGCCGTACGACATCTGGCGGATCTTTGCGGTGCTCGTCGTGGTCCACCGGAAGCCGGTGAGGTCGTACAGCATGCGTGACAGCTGATCGGGGCGGACCTTCTGGGCTCCGACGAGCGCCTCCGCCTGCGCATCATCCGTGTCGTGCGACACGCGGAACTCGTCCGAGAGCACGATCTGCTTGGCGAGCTGCTTCGCGCTGAAGTTCCCGGCGACGAACGCGGCCTGCAGGTGTGCGATCCACGCACCGGAGAGCTGATCCTTCGTTACCTCGGTGAGATACGACGCGAACCGGGTGGCCGTGCAGCGCGCGAACCGCGGATCTTCGGCGATCGCCTGGCCGAGCCCCGCGAGCTTCGACGCGGGCGCCCCGAAGTACGTCGGCGGCCGCTTGTTCGTGGTCTGCCAGCGGGTCTCCTGACCGACGAGGTAGCCGCCCACGGGATACAGCGCGCGGCCGTCCTGCAGCTGGCCGAGGTTGAACTGACCGCGGAACGGGAACAGGTAGCTCGCGACGGGATCGAGGGTCTGGTGGCAACCCGCGCACGAGGGGTTCGCGATCACCGCGTTCGCGACCACATCCGGATCGGACAGATCCACCGAGGTGTCGACGTCGATGTCGGAGTGCAGGAAGTCGTGGCACAGCAGGCTGCGCGAGATCATGTTCGCGCGGCCGCGGTTGTAGTTGAAGCCGGTGGAGCGCCAGCGGTGGTAGAGCGCCTCGATGCCGAGGATGCCGGCGGCGCCGCGCGCATCGGACCAATTCGAGCGCGACCACTGATCGACGGGGCCGGTGTGGGGCAGGCCCCAGACCGCGGCCGTCACGCCGTTGGTCATCGTGTAGTCCGCCGTGACGATCTTCGTGTACGGCTGATCGGTCATCACGACATCGGCGATCAGGCGCAGCGCCTCGTCGAACACACCCGCGTTCATCTCAACCGCGGTGGCGGTCGCGACCGAAGGCGGAGCCGGGAACGTGAGGGTGGGCTGCTCGACGCGGAGCAGAAGGGTTTCGTTGTGGAGATCCTTGATCGTCTCGCCGAACTCCG
Source organism: Myxococcales bacterium (assembly GCA_043776275.1). Taxonomy (GTDB): domain Bacteria; phylum Myxococcota_A; class Polyangia; order Haliangiales; family Haliangiaceae; genus JABFXX01. The sequence continues at coordinate 1,421 of JAYVRN010000677.1, forward strand.
GCGAGGCCAGGTAGCGATCGACGATCGCCGGAAGCTGCGCGGGATCCGCCTCCACGGCCTTCAGGTCCTCGAGCGAAGGCCGCACCCCACGCAGCGCGAGCGAGGCGCGCGACAGGTGCTGCGGCGGGGTCAGGTAGACCAGGGTCGGGTCCGGATCCGGGGTCGGAGGATCGGGCGGCGTCGGCTCGCTCGTGGCGACGCAGGCCGAGGCCAGGACCAGGGGGAGGAAGGGCAACATCCGCATGCACGGACCTACAGCAAGTCCGCGACCAGGCTGGTGGACAGCGAAATCACGACGTTATGTGCTTAACTCCGGCCGAGTTGTCGGGTCTTCCCTGCACGCTGTCGGGGACAACCCACAACACCGACGGCCGGAGCGAGCGTACCCGTGCGTGATCCCTGCGAGCTCATCCCGTGAGTGACATCGAGACCCAGCTCCAGCCCCGGCGCGAAGACCAGGTCGTCACGACCCTGCGCGTCGACGTGATCGATGGCCCCGACAAGGGCAAGACGTGGAGCAGCAGCGATGCGATCTCCGTAGGCACCGCTCGCGACAATGCGCTGGCGCTCGGCGACTTCACGGTCTCGCGCTATCACCTCGAGGTCACCGCGAAGCCGGGCGGCATCGTGGTCACCGATCTGGGCTCCACCAACGGGACGTTCGTCGGCGCGGTCCGGATCGAGCGCGCCACGGTGCCCACCGGCACGCTGGTGCGCCTCGGAGGCTCCACGATCCGGTTCGAGGATGCCGAGCGGCGCACCGTCCCGGCGCCGGCGCCGACCAGCTTCGCCGGGATGGTCGCCAGCTCGGTCTCGATGTTGCGGCTGTTTGGCGACATCGAGCGGATCGCCGCCGCTCCGACCTCCGTGCTGATCGTCGGAGAATCCGGTACGGGTAAGGAGCGCGTGGCCGAGGCGCTCCACGCGCACTCGGGGCGCGGTGCGGCACCGCTCGTGACGATCGATTGCGGCGCGCTGCCCTCGAGCTTGCTCGCGAGCGAGCTGTTCGGTCACGAGCGCGGGGCGTTCACCGGCGCAGATCGAACGCACCCGGGCGCATTCGAACGCGCGGGCAACGGCACGGTGTTCCTCGACGAGATCGGGGAGATGCCCCCGGCCGATCAAGCTTCGCTGCTCGGCGTGCTCGAGCGGCGGCGGTTCCGGCGGGTCGGCGGCACGGCGGATCTCGAGGTCGGCGCGCGCGTGGTGGCCGCCACCAACCGCGACCTCCGGGCCGAGGTCAACAACGGCCGGTTCCGGCACGATCTCTATCATCGCCTCGCGGTGGTGGTGCTGCGCCTGCCTCCCCTCCGCGAGCGCCGCGACGAGGTGCCGCTGCTCGTGGAGCACTTCGCGCGCGAGCTCGGCGTGGTGGGGCCGATCGAGCACACGTTCGGTGCCGAGGTGATGGCGCGCTGGCAGCGGCACCCGTGGCCAGGCAACGTGCGCGAGCTGCGCAATGCCGTCGAGGCTGCGCTCGTCGTCGGTCCGGGCGTGCTCGACGAGGCGCACGTGTCATCATCCGATGCGCTGCTGCCGTACAAGGATGCACGCGCAGCTCATGTCCGCGACTTCGAGGTCGCCTACCTGACGCGGCTGATGGCCGAGTCCGGCGGCAACGTGTCCAAGGCCGCGCGAACCGGGAAGATGGATCGTTCGCACCTGATCGATCTGCTGCAGCGTCTCGGCCTCAAGGCGTGAAGCCCGTCACCGAGAGCTTCACCGAGGTCACGCCGGTGAGCATCGTCGCGATCGGTCGGGAATACATCGGCGCGTAGTTGTCGCGGGCGAGCAGGGTGACGAAGCCGAGGTCGGTATCGATCGCGATCACGTCGATCCGGTGGTCCCCGTCGAGGTCGCGCGCGAACATCCCGATGAACCCGGGACAGCCTGGGCAGGGCTGTGGGATCGCGATCAGGCCGAGCGTGGCTCCGGGCGGGGAGGCCGAGACGCCGCCGCGATACAGCACGCGATCCGGGAACAGCCCGACGAACAGCTCGGTGCCGGCCAGCGACGGGACCATCGTGGAGGTCAGCGCAGTGGAGGTCACGGTGCAGACGCCCGGGGCGGCCGGTGGATCGCAATCGATCGACACAGGGGACTGATCGTTGATCAGCGGCGCGACCTGGTTCCCCGTCATGTGCGCGCGGATCGTGTTGCCGCTGACCACGAGATCGAGCAAGTGGTCGCGATCGAGATCTCCGAGCTCGATCCCATGCACGGCGGCGGTCATCGGTGTGTTGTTGGCCGCCCCGTTGGGGACCGAGCTCGTGGAGATCGCGGCGAGCGATCGCGGTGCGCCCTCGGGGCCATAGTTCCGGATCAGGTAGTAGCCGCCGCCTGCGAACGCGAACAGGTCCGGAAACGCATCGTGATCGTAGTCGGCCCACACCATGCGCTGCGTCGCGGGCGTGGCCACCTCGCGGCGGGTGTCGTCATCGAGCTTGATCACCTCGACGGTGAACGGATGAGTGGCGTCACCGGAGGACAGGGTGAGGGTGGCGCGGCCATCGCGATCGAAGTCCACCGCCGCGAGATCCTGATAGGGCCGCGCGGTCACCTCGAACAACTGCTCACCCACCACCACGCCGGTGCCACCGCCGTAGAGGCTCGCGAGCCGCGGCGTCACCGTGCCCGGCGCGGGTGGCACCCAGACGAGGAGCTGCTGGCGCATCGGCGGCGAGGCTGCGGTCCACCCGATCGGCCCCCACTGGACATCCCACAGCTCCGTCACCCCGCCCTTCGACGCGGTGAGCGCGAGGTGGGTCTGGCACTGGAGATCCGGACAGCGGAGCTGCGCTTCGAGCACGCACGCATCGGTCCAGCCGGTCTGGCAGCACGTAGGCAGGGCGTCGCAGACGTCCGCGAAGCACTCCGTGGGCAACGCCGGGGGCTGCCCGCTCGCGCACGCGTTCAGCGGCACCACGCGATCGTCGAAGCAGAGGTCCGAGAGCTCCTCGGAGTGAGCGGTGTACCGCCGCTCCGTGTCGCAGCTCGGATCATAGACCGTGCAGCGCTTGCTGACCTCGCAGCGGCCCGCGGCGCCGGTGTTGCAGTCGAGATCGGAATCGCAGCGGTACGAATCGCGCGTGCCCCAGATGCAGCCGGTCATCGTGATCGCGACGCCGATCACGGCGCGCACGAGGACCGTCACCAGCGCCCTCCGATCACGAGCCCGGCTCCGCGCTCGCTCACGCTCGGCGTCAAGGTCACCGTTCGGGCCTGAGTCTCGGTCTCGGTGCGTACGCGCCAGGCGACGATCGCGGCCGCGATCACCACGCCACCACCGATCGCACACAGGAGGCCGGTGAGCTGCTCGTTGTGGCTGCGCTCGAGCCGGCCCTCGTAGTCGGCGAGTGTGCCCCCGTCGTCCTCGCCGAGCCGGTGGCCGTCGACGAGCAACCCGCCGCCGAGCGCGACTGCCACCCCGCCGAGCGCGAGCAGGCCGGTGTACTCCGTGAGCCAGCGGTGGCGCAGCACGATCCGTGGCGGCGGTGGCGGCGGTGGGGCCACCAGGCGCGCACGAGCCGCGCCGATCGCCTGCTGCGCGACCGTCACGCGATCGGGATCGGGTCCGGTCGCGAGGAACTTCTCGTAGTACTCGATCGCGAGCGCGAACTGATCGAGGTTGAACTCCGCCTGGCCGAGCGCGAACAGCAGGTCCGCACGGTGCGAGCGCTGGTAGGCCTCCGCGAGCAACACCTTGGCCTGCGCGTACTCGCCGCGTGAGAAGTGCGTGCGGGCGCGCGCGAGCGCGGCGTCGGCCGCGGCGTCCCCCGGGCTCTCGGGAGCCGTGGGCGGCACCGCGTCGTCGGCGATCGCCGGGGAGGTCGCAGCGACGAGGAGTGCGGCGATCGCGAAGTTGATCGCGAAGTTGATCGGAGAGGCGCGGACGGTCACGGCGCGGTGCGGCGCTTCGGCGTGGGCGGATCCGTGGGCAGCACGAGGTTCGGGTTCCATTGTACCGGGGCGCCGGCATCGACCACAGCAGCTGGTGCGATCTCCCGTGCTGCATCGGGCGTGACCTCGACCCCGGCGTCTCCGGCGACGACCGGCGCGAGGCGCGGTGGTGTGCGACGGCGCTGACGCGGCGGCTCGGCGGTCACCGGGGGATCGGCAGCGCTCCCCGTCCGCTCGATGGGCGTGGGCTCGACCGGTGCAGTCGGCGCCCCGGTCTCCACGGCGGCACCCGCGCCCGCCGGCACGGGCGGCTCGCCGCCGATCGGCACGGGCGGCTCGCCGCCGATCGGCACCGTTGGCTCGACACCGATCGGCGCGGTGGGCGAGCTCGGTGGTGGCTCGACGCGCGCTGGGACGGCCACCGGCGCGGTAGAGGACTCCGACGCCGCGGGCGTGGACGAGGTCAAGCCGACCGCGATCGCGACGCCGAGGCCCGCGCAGCCGAGGAGGCCGAGCACACGCAGTGCACGCCGCGGGCGCCGCGCAGACAAGGCCGTGGCCCCGAGGCTGGGAGCCACGAAGGGGAGGGGCGCGCCGGCTCCGGACGGGGCGAACTGCGTGGTCGCGCCGAGCGTCTCCGGAGACGCTGCCTCGTCGAGCAGATCCGCGGGATCGCCGAACGTCGGGGCCAGGGGCACGTCGAGATCCGTCGCGCTCTCGATCACGGAGACGAGCGAGGGCTCGTTCGGCGGGTCGTTCGCCGGCTCGTTCGCTGGCTCGCGGACGAATGGCTCGGTCGCCTTCGGCTCGAGCTCGATCCAGGGCGCGCTGCGGATGCCGAGCGCGGTCTCCATCGTGCGCGCGATCCACCGCGCACCGATGCCCACCCCGGCGGCGGCGGCGTACGCCTCGAGCCGATCGGCGAGCTCGTTGGTGGTGGTCATCCGCACCTCGGCGGCGGGCGCGACGGCCGAGAGCATGATCGTGGCGAGCTCGGGCGCGAGGTCCCGAACCAAGGTGCGCGGATCGGGGATCTGTCCGGACAGCACCTTGTGGAGCGAGGCGACGTCGTTGTCGGCCCAGAACAGCCGGCGCGAGGTGACCAGCTCGAACAGGATCACGCCGAGCGAGAACACATCGGCGCGCCGATCGAAGGCGTGGCCGCGGCACTGCTCGGGCGCCATGTACGTCACGGTGCCGCGCATCGATCCGGACAGCGTAGACACGCGGGTGTCCTTCGCGATGCCGAAGTCCGAGACCTTCACGGTGCCATCGGCGCCGAGGAGGATGTTGCTCGGGGAGACGTCGCGGTGGACGAGCCCGAGGTCGGTGCCATCGAGGCCGGCGAGCTGATGCGCCTCGTGGAGGCCGCGCGCGACGTCGATCACGATCGAGAGGGCGGCGCCGAGCGGCAGCTGGCGGACCGCGCCGGTCTCGGCCTCGGTGGGGGACGGCGGTTGCATCAGCGTGCGCAGCGACGCGCCGTGGACGTACTCGATCGCGAGGTAGTCGTACCCATCGTGTTGCCCGGCATCGAGTACGGCGACCAGGTTCGGGTGACGCAGCCGCCCACCGAGCTCGGCCTCGCGGCGGAGTGAGGTCGCCACCGCGGCATCGTTGCGGAGGTGCTCGAGGGGGCGCTTGATCACCACGTGACGCTGGAACCCGTAGGCGCGCTCGATGCGGGCGAGATCGATCCGCGCGGAGCCACCGGCGCCGATCGCCTTGAGGATCCGGTACGGACCGACGAGGACGGCCTCCGCGGTCGCGGCGCTCACGTGCGCGGCCCCCGGCTCGGCGAGGTGGGCGTTCGCGGCGTGGGCGTGCCTTGCTCGGGCAACCACGCGCCGCTCGGCGTTCCCAGCGCGCGGGTCCGCGCCTGCTCGACGAGCGCGCCGATCACCGAACGCGATTGCGACCAGCGCTGGCTCGCGGCGAGGGCGTCGAGCGCATCCACCAGGGCTCGGGCCGTGGGAAAGCGCTGCTCGCGGTCCCGCGCGAGAGCGCGGCGCACGATCGCCGCGAGCGCGGGTGGATAGCCCGGGCGCCGCTCGGCGGGATCGGGCACGTCACCGCTCAGGATGTGCGCCATCGCCATCGGGCCGGGCTGCGCGGAGAACAAGCGTGTGCGCGTGGTGACCTCGAACAGCAGGGTGCCGAGGCTGAACACGTCCGCGCGACGATCGAGGGGCTCCCCGAGGATCTGCTCGGGCGCCATGTACGGCGCCTTGCCTTTGATCGTGCCGGAGACGGTGTGGTAGCTGCGCGACTTCGCCTTCGCCACGCCGAAGTCCGCGATCTTGACGTCGCCCGCGCGTCCGAGCAGGACGTTGCTCGGGCTGACATCTCGGTGCACGAGGTGGAGCGGGGCGCCGCTGCCATCGGTAGCGTCATGCGCCGCATCGAGGCCGGTCGCCAGCTCGGCGATGATCGTGACGCCGACCGCGTAGGGCAGGGCGCCGCGGTGGTTCGCGAGCAGCGTGCGCAGATCGCAGCCCTCGACGTACTCGGTGACCAGGAACGCGCCGCCGTCGAACAGGTCGAAGTCGACGATCTGCACGATGTTGCGGTGGTGGAGGCCTGCCGCGATCCGCGCCTCGTCCACGAACATCATCGCCACCCGCTCGTTCTCCACCAGCTCGTTGCGGATGACCTTGATCACCACGGGGCGCTCGAACCCGTGGGCGCCCTCGATCCGGCCGAGGTGGACCTCGCCCATCCCGCCGCGAGCGAGCAGCCGGTCCACGCGATACCGCCCGAGCTGTGCCAACACCTGTTTGCGATCATGCCACGGAACCGGTGGCTCCCCGAGTTGCCGTCTGGCTGGCGGGTGCAGTTGCGGCGCGTGCGGGCGCGCCGATCAAGTGCAAGCGAGATCAACGATGTCCTGGCGGCATGGTTCGTGGACCCCACCTGGGTATGCGCAGTCGCTTCCTCGTGCTCTCGTTGTTAGGTCTCCCTCTGTTCGCCGCATGCGCCGGATCTGAGGACTCCGGCCCCACTCCCTACGATGACGAGTTTCCGGTCTCCGACGACAACGTCAACGCCGGTGCGCCCGACAACCACTCGCTGCCGGATGACAACAAGGCCGATGCGCAGTACCCGGAGAAGTTCGAGGTCGCGGATCAATCACCCGTGAAGAGTCAGGGCAGCCGCGGCGTGTGCTCGATCTTCGCGTCGACCGCGCTGATCGAGAACCTCTACATCAAGGCCGGCATGCCGGTCGCCGAGGCCGACTTCTCCGAGCAGTACCTGCAGTGGGCCGCGAAGAACCTCCAGCACTCGTTCGCGAACACCGAGGGTTCGAGCTCGGATGCGAATCTCAAGACGGTGGTCGCGTTCGGCACGATCAAGGAAGACGACTGGGCGTACGAGACCTTCCCGTGGTCGGCGACCAACGATGCGGCCTGCACGGGCGGCGAGGACCTGCCGACCAAGTGCTACACGAACGGCGAGCCGCCGGCCTCGGTCGCGGGCGCCCTCAAGTTCAAGCTGCCCTCGACGCGGTGGATCAACACCAACTCGATCAAGGCACACCTCTCGACCAAGAAGACCGGCGTCAATGTCGGCCTGACGTTCTTCTACCAGGCCTGGAACCACCGTCGCTCGACGATCCCGGTCAACGCCGACCTGTGGCGCAAGGGCATCGTCACGTACCCGAACGCCAAGGACAAGACCGAGTCAGCCGCGCACCGCGCCGGTCACGCGATCCAGATCGTCGGCTGGGACGACACCCTCGAGGTCCCGATGCGCGACGGCGACGGCAACCCGGTGCTGGACGCCAGCGGTCAGCCCAAGAAGGAGAAGGGGTTCTGGATCTTCAAGAACTCGTGGGGGACGGCGAGCTTCGGCGTCGATCACCCGACGGGCCCGGGCTACGGCTACCTCTCGATGCAGTACGTCGACGAGTTCGGCTCGGCCGTGGTCGCCGAGCTGCCCTCGCTCAACGCCGCGGCGGAGGTCTGTGACGATGCGGCCAGCGCCGACGAGGACGGAGACGGCAAGGCGAACTGCGCCGACACCGACTGCGCGATGGCGCCGTCCTGCTCGGGCGCGGGCACCGCACACAACTACAGCGCGACGCCTGCGACCGCGATCCCCGACAACAGCCCGACCGGCGCGAGCTCGACGATCAACGTCACCGATGCGGGCACGCTCACCGAGGTCAAGCTGACCGTCGACGTCACGCACACCTACCGTGGCGATCTCAAGGTCACGCTCTCGCACGCGGGCACCGACACGCTCGTGTTCAATGCGACCGGCGGCTCGGCCGATGATCTGAAGATGACGTTCCCGGTGCCAGCGCAGGCTGGCAAGGCGCTCGCGGGTGCGTGGACGCTGAAGGTCGTCGACGGCGCGGCACAGGACCTCGGCACGCTCAACAGCTGGGCGCTCGAGACCGTCTCGCGTTGACAGCGGCGAACCAACGCCCTCGGCGTGGCGGTGCGCCACCGCTCGCCGGCTCTTGATTCCGCGGCCCCTGCGGATGCAGACACCCCGGTGAGCGGCGCCCGACCCGGGCGCCGCGCTTGTTCTCCGACTGCGAGTTCTGCAGTGCGCTCGGCGGATCCTGCAGTCCTCGACCGCAGGAGATCTCGCAGCACGTGCGTGGTGTCCAGGCGGAACTGCGTGACATCACACCCGCCGCGGCGTCGCGTTCTCGTGGCGCGCGGCTTGCGTCACGGAGCTGCGTGGCACTCGCTCCAGGAACCATCTTCGCCGGTCGCTACCGGATCCGGGCCCTCCTCGGGCAGGGCGGGATGGGCAGCGTGTATCGGGCGGAGCACATGGGCCTCGGCAAGGACGTGGCGCTCAAGGTGCTCGGGCGGCTGTCGCACGAGCTCGAGGAGCGGTTCGAGCGCGAGGCGCGCGCGATCGCTCGGCTCGATCATCCCGGCTGCGTACGCGTGTTCGACTACGGCGAGGACGAACGCGGTGTGCAGTTCATCGCGATGGAGCTCGTCGAAGGCCCGACGTTGCACGCGGCGCTGGGTGGCGACGTGGTCTCCGTGCCCCGGGCGCTGCACGTGGCCAAGGCGGTGCTCTCGGCGCTCGCGCATGCTCACAGCCAGGGCGTGATCCATCGTGACGTGAAGCCCGAGAACATCATGTTCTCTACGCGTAGCGCGTTTCGCGTGGTGCTGATCGACTTCGGCCTCGCGAGCCTGCGCGATGCGCCGGCGCTCACCGGCTCCGGCATCGCGATGGGCTCGCCGTCGTACATCGCCCCCGAGCGGCTGCTCGGGCAGGCGCACGACGCGCGCTCGGACCTCTATGCGCTGGGCGTGGTGCTCTACGAGATGATCTCGGGGATCCGGCCGTTCCTCGGCGGCTCTCCGCAGGAGATCATGGCGAACGTGCTCACGCGGCCGCCGCGCCCCTTGCGGGCGCTGGTCCCCGATGTCTCGCCGGCGCTCGATGCGGTGATCCGCCGCGCCCTCGCCAAGGATCCGGCGCGCCGGTTCGCGGACGCCGAGGAGATGCTGTCGGCCCTCACCGATGTCGAGGCGTTCGAGGCGGCGATCGCCGCGGAGCCCGTGGCGCCGAGTGCGCCGGACGCTGGGGGCGACGCCGAGCCGGACGCGTCGATGACGATGGCGCAGCTGTCGATCTTCCAGCCGTCGCTGTGGCAGCGGCTGTGGAGCCGGGTCCGCTATGGACGTTGGCGGTGGCGCCCGAGCCACTGAGGGGACGGTTTCAACTTGCGCAACTTGCGATCGGCAACCCCGCGGGATTGCACGCGCGCTTCTCGCGTCACTCGCCTCTTGTGCCACGCGCGCCTCTTGCGCCACGCGCGCCTCGTTCACTGCTCTCAGCGCGTCGCGGCCGTGCGGATCTTGGTGAGCAGGCCGGCCTTCGCCGTCGCGGGCATGAACGCGGCGCGCGCGGCGTTCTCGGCGACGAGTGTCAGCTCGGCCGCGGTCAGATCGAGGGCCTCCGCGGTGGCGCGGTAGTTCTCGCCGATGTAGCCGCCGAAGTACGCCGGGTCGTCGGAGTTGATCGTCACCGCGACGCCCTTGCGGAGCAGCCGCGCGAAGTTGTGCTCGCGCAGATCCTTGACCACGCACAGCTTGAGGTTCGACAGCGGGCACACCGTCAGCGGGATCCGATCGCGGACGAGGCGCGAGACCAGCGCCGGATCCTCGTCGCAGCGCACGCCGTGATCGATGCGCTCGACGGCAAGCACGTCCAGCGCATCGACGATGTACGCGGCCGGCCCCTCCTCCCCCGCGTGCGCGACCAGGCGTAGCCCGAGGCTCCGCGCCTTGGCGAACACGCGCGCGAACTTCGCGGGTGGGTTCCCGCGCTCGCCCGAATCGAGGCCGACCCCGATGAAGTCGCTGCGAAACGGCATGGCCGCTTCGAGCGTGGCGAGGGCGTCCTCCTCGGAGAGGTGGCGGAGGAAGCACAGGATCAGTTCGGAGGTGATGCCGTAGCGGCGGTGCGCATCGTCCATCGCGTCGCGGAGGCCGGAGACCACGACCTCCATCGGGATGCCGCGCGCCGTGTGCGATTGCGGATCGAAGAACAGCTCGGCATGGACGACGTTGTCCGCATGCGCGCGCGTGAAGTACGCCATCGCGAGCGCATAGAAGTCCTGGCGGTCGCGCAGCACGGCGCAGCCCGCATAGTAGAGATCGAGGAACGATTGCAGGTCGTGGAAGTTGTAGGCCGCGCGGACCGCTTCGACCGAGCCGTACGGGAGCTCGATCCCATGCTTGCCGGCGAGGCTGAACATCATCTCCGGCTCCAGGGCGCCCTCGATGTGCAGGTGGAGCTCCACCTTGGGGAGCCGCTGGATCAGCCGCGCACGCGCCGGGTCGATGGGCATCCGTCGCTGATACCAGAAACCGACCGCGGATCCGACCCTGATCCGGCTTGCCGCTCGGGGGCGCCACGGCTACGGTCGCCGGCTCCATGACCGTCGACACCGCTCCCGTCACCAGTGTGCCCGTGGACTTCGATCCGGTGCCGCCGCTCGCCGATCAGCTCGGCCTCGCGCGGGGCTCGATCGCCGCGGTGATCGCGCTCCTGGACGAGGGCAACACGGTCCCGTTCATCGCCCGCTATCGCAAGGAGCGCACGGGCGGCCTCGACGAGGTCCAGATCCGTGCGATCGACGAGCAGCGCACGTATCTGGTCGAGCTCGAGTCCCGGCGCGCCGCGATCCTTGCGTCGGTCGGCGAGCAGGGGAAGCTGACCGCCGAGCTCGAGGCCAAGCTCCGCGCGGCCACCGGCAAGAGCGAGCTCGAGGATCTCTATGCGCCGTACCGCCCGCGCCGGAAGACCCGCGCGTCGGTCGCCCGCGAGAAGGGCCTGGCCCCGCTCGCCGACATGATCACCGCGCAGGGCGCCGAGGGCGTGCCGCTCACCGAGGCCGCCGCGTTCGTCAACGCGGAGGCCGGCGTGGCCGCCGCCGAGGAGGCGCTCGCCGGGGCCCGGGACATCGTCGCCGAGCAGATCGCGGATACCGCCGAGGTCCGCACCTGGGTCCGCAAGGAGTACGCGGAGTACGGCGAGCTGGTCTCCACCGTCGTGCCCGGCAAGAGCGACGAGCCCACGAAGTTCGAGCAGTACTACCAGTTCGGCGAGGCCGTGAAGACGATCCCCTCGCACCGGTTCCTCGCGATCCGCCGCGGTGAGGCCGAGGGCGTGCTGCGCGCGCAGGTGGTGATCGATCCGAACCGCGTCGGCGTGGGGATCGAGCGGTTGGTGAAGCTCGACGTTCAATCGCCGTGGGCGGAGCAGCTACACCTCTCGATCGCGGATGCGCTCAAGCGCTTGCTGTCGCCCAGCGTGGAGAATGACGTCCGCGCCGAGCTCAAGCTGCGGTCCGATCACGCCGCCGTCGACATCTTCGCCGGCAACCTGCGCAACCTGATGCTCGCCTCACCGCTCGGCAGCGCCGCGGTGATCGGCGTGGACCCGGGGCTCCGTACTGGCTGCAAGTGCGCCGCGATCGATGCCACCGGCAAGTTCCTCGGCACCGTGACGGTGTTCATCACCCAGGGCGACGCGCAGCTCGCCAAGGCGAAGGAAGACTTCCTCGCGTTCGTGCAGAGCTTCGCGCCGCGCGCGATCGCGGTCGGCAATGGCACCGGCGGCCGCGAGGCCGAGGCGTTCGTCAAGAAGTGCCTCGGCGATGCGGGCCTTCGCGAAGGTCCGCAGGCGCCGTTCGTCGTGCAGGTCAACGAGGCAGGGGCGAGCGTGTACTCCGCGTCGGATCTCGCGCGCGAAGAGTTCCCCGAGCTCGATCTCACCATCCGCGGAGCGATCTCGATCGCGCGTCGCCTCCAGGATCCGCTCGCCGAGCTCGTCAAGATCGAGCCGAAGTCGATCGGCG
>JAYVRN010000678.1:0-13620 GCA_043776275.1 Myxococcales bacterium
CCTGCCCGCACACCGCCGGAGCCGCCGCCGATCACGAACAGGTCTACGTCGAACCGCGTCATGAATGCGAGCATACGTGGGCTGCCGCACACCGGCATCACTCGGTGTCAGCTGACGATATGGAACTCGGGTTCAATAATGGGGTGGACTCGGCCCGCGACCTTGATAACCTCGCGCTCGACCTGAGGGGGTCCTGATATGCGCAAGAGCCTTGGCTTCGCGTTCGTACTCGTGACTGCACTCTCCGCATGCGGCGGCGGCGCCACGCCTGGTGGTGGAGACGACACGACGGCACCCGATGCCGCCGTCATCGATCCTCCTCCTCCGACCCGTGGCTTCCAGGTGATCTCTCCCGAGATCACGATCCCCGCCGGGCAGGAGATCACCTACTGCTACTACTTCAAGACGCCGAACACCGAGAACATGGTGATCAAGAAGTGGACCTCGGACATGAGCCCCGGGTCGCACCACATGATCATGTTCGCCACCACCACCGAGACGATGCCCGCGGGTACGATCTCCTCGTCGCAGTGCGGCGTCGGCGGCGCGAGCGCACAGAACATCCCGGCATGGATCTTCGCCTCGCAGACCGCGCACGCCGAGCTCGCGCTCCCCACCGATGACGGCGCGGGCAAGCCGCTGGGTCAGGAGATCAAGGCAGGCACGCCAGCGTACCTCCAGATGCACTACCTGAACGCCGGCGAGACCGACATCAAGGTCCACGTCACAGTCAACGCCGAGGCGTACCAGGCCACGGACGCGTATACGCCGACGGCGCCGTACATCACGTTCAACGGCAGCATCAACATCCCGGCCGGCGCGGTTGGCGACGTCGAGACCCAGACCTGCAGCACGCCGGCCGGCGCCAAGTTCTGGATGGTGTCGACCCACGCCCACAAGCAGGCCGTGAAGACCGAGATCAAGAACGGGATGCCGGCGAGCACCGACATCGCCTTCACGAGCATGGACTGGGAGCACCCGGGCGCGAAGGCCTGGATGGCCACGCCGTTCTACTCGTTCACCGGCGACAAGCTCACGTACAGCTGCACGTACAACAACACGGGCTCCAACGCGGGCCGCACCGTCACCACCGGAGACAGCGCGGTGACCGACGAGATGTGCATGGCGACCGGCTACTACTTCCCGGCTCCCAAGTCCCGCATCTGCTACAACGGCTTCCTCGTCCCGTAGTCAGTCGTCGATCTCGATCGTGATCTCTTCGACCGTGATCGTGTCCTCGGGCGCGGTCACGGTTGGCGTCACCGCTGGCGTTGTCGCCGCGGCCGCTGCCGGCGTGGCCGCCGTGGGCGCCACGACGACCTTGATATCATCGTCGTCATCGTCGGTGTCCGTGGCCGCCACGATCGACGTGGCCCCCGGATGCGGCGCGAGGCTCTCGCCGCCGTCGGCCTCCTTGTCGGCCATCTTCGGCCACGCGTGGTTGCTGCGCGGGGAGGCGCCACAACCGGCGGTCAAGGCGGCGGTCAGGATGCAGGCGACGAACAGGGCGCGACGCATCGGACAAGCGTAGCACCCCTTCGCTGTGAGGCTGTGGTACGCGAGGTTCCATGGCGATCGAAGCAGGCAAGAAGGCACCCGCGTTCACGCTCGAGTCCTCCGATGGAGGCAAGGTCAAGCTCTCGGATCACGCCGGCAAGGTGGTCGTGGTCTACTTCTACCCGCGGGACAACACGCCGGGCTGCACCGTCGAGGCGCAGGAGTTCTCGGCGGCGATCCCGGCGCTCAAGAAGCTCGGCGCTGTGGTGCTCGGGATCAGCAAGGACACGATCGCCTCGCACTGCAAGTTCCGCGACAAGTACGACCTGCAGTTTCCGCTGCTCACCGATGCCGACGGCAAGGTGATGGAGGCCTACGGCGCCTGGGGCGACAAGGTGATGTACGGAAAGAAGATGAAGGGTGTCATCCGCTCCACCGTTGTCGTCGGCAAGGACGGCAAGGTAGTCAAGCACTGGCCCAAGGTCAGCGTGAAGGGCCATGTCGCTGATGTGGTCGCGACCGTGAAGGCACTCGAGGGCAAGTAGGCGTCCTCGGGGGAGTTTCGGGGGAGATTGCCGGTCGCCCGTCAGTAGGATCTAACGGATGGAGATCGTGCTGGGGCCGGTGATGGAGGCCGTCGCGGACGTGGTCGTGGTGGTCGATCTGGCCGGCATGATCGTCCACGCGAACTCCGCGGCGCTGCTGCTGAGCGGCTACGAGCATGCGGAGCTCGCGGCCATCCCCGTGGCCTCGTTCCTGGTCGACGAACACTCGGGGCTCCGGACGGGCACCCGCCAGCGGGTGGTCAGCGATCACCAGGTGGTGCGCCGCGACGAGGCCTGGCTGGTCACCAAGACCGGCGAGCGGATCGCGGTGTCGCTGAGCGCCGCCCCCGTCCTCGACGAGGAAGGGACGACCACCGGGATCGTGCTCGTCGCCCGCGACATCCGGGAGCAGCAGGAGCTCCTGGCGGCACGTGACGCCGAGATCGCGCGACGCGAGGCCGCGGAGACCGAGCTGCGCAGCGTGATGGCGACGATCGAGGAGCGCCTCGCTCAGACCCGATCGCAGCTGACCCTCGCAGAGCGGCGCGCGACGCTGGGCACGCTCGCGGGTGGCGTGGGCCACGAGCTGCGAAACATCGCCCAGATCCACGCGTTCGCCCTCGATCGCGTGGCCACCGAGCTCGCCCGCAACGGTGGCAGCGACGAGGGCCGCGCGGCGATGCGCGAGCTCGAGCGTGTCGGCGAGCACATCGCTACTCATGCGCGGCGGTTGCTGCACCTCGCGCAGCCCGGCCCCGATCACACGAGCGCCCTCGACATCAAGCTGGTGATCCGCGACGTGGTGGCGATGCTCCAGGGTGCCGGGAAGCTCCACCAGGTGGACGTCGTGTTCGCCCTGCCCGACGCCCCCGTGATGGTCACCGTCAACAAGACGCGGATCGAACAGATCTTCGTCAACCTCGTGCTCAACGCGGCGGAGGCGATCGGGAGCTCCACGGGATCGATCGAGCTCGCTGTGCGCCTTGATCCCGAGCACCGCCGGGTCGTGCTCGAGGTCCGCGACACCGGCCCCGGGATCCCCGCGGACGTGCTCCCGAGGATCTTCGAGCCGTTCTTCACCACGAAGGGCGCGGACAACGGCACCGGGCTCGGGCTCCCCGTCGTCCGCGAGATCGTCGAGAGCTACGGCGGCACGCTGACCGCGAGCAGCACGGTGGGTGCGGGGACAACGTTCCGCTTCGATCTGCCGATGTCGAGCGGTCGCTGAGTCAGGCGCGCGCCGTGATCCGGAACCCGACGCTGCGTACCGTCTCGATCAGATCGGGCCGCGGCAGCTTGCGGCGGAGGCGGAGGATCACGTTGTCGACGGCGCGCTCGGAGACCTCGAGATCCCCTTCGCCCCATGCTTGATCGAGCAGCTCGGTACGCGACAGCGGCCGGCCGCGCGCCTTGATCAGCTCGCGCAGCACGGCGAGCTCGATCGAGGTCAGCGCGATGGTCTTGCCGTTGACCCACAGCTCGCGACCGTAGAGATCGAGCGTCAGGTCACCGAACCGGAGCCGACCGTTCGACGTCCCCTTCCAGTGGACACGGCGGTGCACCGCACGGATCCGCGCCACCAGCTCGCGCGGGCTACAGGGTGCGGGTAACACGTCATCGAAGCCCGCGGCGAGGAGAACCTCGTTGTCTTGTGGACCGCCATCCTCGACCACGCCGATCAAGCCCGCGTGAAGCTCGGTGCCGGCCCAGCTCACGAAGCGCTCGGCGAGGAGCCTCGCGAACGAGGGATCCAGGCTGATCACGTAGACCGGATCCGTCGGCGGTTGCTCGAGGACCGATGCGGCAGCCACCTCGACCCGCATCGACTCGCGTCGCAGCTCGGTCACCAGCCGCTGGGTCGACGCGGAGGTCACGATCGTCACCACCGTCACCCGCAACGGCTGGATCGGCATCGAGAGGTCGTCGTCGGCAGGCAAGGCGTACACGCCTCACGTTAGGAAACGGAGGTGACCGCACCGGTGCGGTTGCGCAACGGCCCGGTGACGTACCGCGCAGCACCGTGGTCACCTGCCCGTGACCGGACCGTCACATACGGCCGCGCCATGCTCCTGTTGCGATCAAGTTTCGCGGCCTCACGCGTCGCGTTGCTCGGACTTCGTAGGCTGGTTCCAACGATACGAGAGGTGAGCCATGCACGACCTCTACGAGAAGATCGCGCGACCCACGGCACCACCGGGACCGAGCACACGGAGTTTCAGCGCACGGCGCGTGACTCTGCCCTGCCCGCACCGGCACCCGGGGGATGTCGCACCCATCGTGTCGCCCGTTGTTTTCCAGGTCGAGGGCCCCACGTGAGGCCCCTCTCGACCGCTCGCCACATCGCTGGTGGCCTGTTCAACGCCCTGGCGGAGCTCGGGGCGGTGAGGATGGCGCCGCCTCGCGACATGCGCGCCGCCGCCCACCGGCTCGCGGGTGCGCTCGGTGCGGTCGCCCGCGCACATGACCTCCAGGTCACCGTTCGGGGCGCCGTGCCTCGCAGCGCCGCGTTGATCGTCTCCAACCACGTCAGCTACCTCGATCCGCTCGCCATCCTGCCCGTGTGCCCCGCGTTGCCCGTGGCCAAGGGCGAGGTCAGCGGCTGGCCACTGGTCGGTCCGATCGGTGGAGCGCTCGGCACGGTGTTCGTCCAGCGCGACGATCCGTTGGCACGCGCGCGCGCCCTGCGCCGGATCCACGACCTGCTCGCCGCCGGGGTCCCCATCCTGAACTTCGCGGAGGGGACCACCACCCGAGGCACGAGCGTCGCGCCGTTCTGGCGCGGCGGATTCGGGATCGCACGTCGGCTCGAGGTCCCCGTGGTGCCGGTCGCGCTCCGCTACCGCGACCCGGACATGGCGTGGTGCGACGGCGCGACCTTCTTCCCTCACTATCTTCGTGCCGCCGGCCAGCGCCGCATCGAGGTGGCGGTGGTGTTCGGAGCCCCGCTGTATCCACGCACCGGCGAGAGCGCCGAGGCGATGGCCGCGCGCACACGCGGCGTGATCTCTCACATGCTCGACCTCACGAGGTGGACCGATGCAGGACTCCGCGCTCAGCTACCTTCGGCACGGCCAGACGCCGTTCTTCCGGCTTCCCGCGTCGCCTGACTTCGCGAACGCTGACGTCGCGCTGCTCGGGATCCCCTACGACGGCGGCACCACCTACCAACCGGGTGCGCGGCTCGCACCGTTCCACGTCCGCCGCGTCTCGGCGCTCCTGCAGAGCCACCACCCTCTTCATGGCATCGACGTGTTCTCGCGGCTGCGCTGCGTGGATGGCGGCAACATCGTGTTTCCTCCGTTCGACCGCGATGCGATGCGCCGCGAGGTCGAGGCACAGATCCACCAGCTCACCACCGCCACGGTCGCGCCAGTGGTGGTAGGCGGTGACCACTCGATCTCGCTGCCGATCCTGCGTGCCCTCGCGAAGCGTCACGGACCGCTGGCGGTCATCCAGTTCGATGCACACCTCGATCTCTCGTCGGCCGATGTCTGGGGCGAGGACTTCCATCACGGCACTCCGTTCCGCCACGCGATCGAGGAGGGCCTGATCGCGGACGGACAGCTCTACCAGCTCGGACTGCGAGGGTCTCGCGGGAGCGCCGACGACGACGCCCTCGCGCGCGCACGGGGCCACACCGCGATCAGCGCCGATGCGATCTCGGAGCGGACTCCCCGACGGGTGTGCGCCGAGCTCCGCGAGCGGATCGGGCAACGCCCCGTCTACGTGTCGTTCGATGTCGACGCGATCGATCCCGCGTTCGCCCCGGGAACTGGCACCCCAGTCCCAGGCGGCATCAGCTCGCGGGAGGCGCTCGCCCTGGTCCGCGGGCTGGTCGGTCTCAACGTCTGCGGCGGCGACGTCGTCGAGGTGTGCCCACCGCTCGACCACGCCGATCTGACCTCCCACCTCGCCGCCCACCTCGTATGGGAGCTGCTGGCGATCATGGCGCTCGGCCGCTGACCGGTAGCCACGCGCGGTACGACGCCGTCGCGTGCAGCAGAAAGTCGAGCAGAGGGAGATGGCGGCGCAACGTGCGCCGGAGCCGATGCGGTTCGATCGGATTGAACCGCCCCGCAGAGGACAACCCCTGGAGCGGGTTCTTGCGGATCCACGTCCACGACCCCATCTCGAGCGTGAGCGGGAGGATCGGACCACCACCGGTAGCGAGGCGGCGATCGTAGAGGTAGTCCCAGAGGTCGCCCCGGATCGTATAGGCCTGCGCCGTCTGCTCGAACCGATACACGTGGTTGGCGAGGGTGTCATCGAGCAGCCGCCCGAGCGCGGCAAGCGCGGGGAGATCCGGAATCGGCTCGCGTGTGCGCGCGTACGGGTACCAGAGCCGATCGAGGAACCCGTAGCCGGAGTGCAGATCGATCGCGAGCGAGAACGGTGACGTGGCCGTCTCGTGTTCGACGAGCGAGACCAGCGCCGCTGCCTCGATCTCCATCGGTGCGCTGACTTTCCCCATGTACCAGGGCAAACGGGGCGAGATCCGATGACCACCGAGAAGCGGGGTCCCACCGAGGGCGTGCGGCGGAGCGTTGCGCATCAGATCCACCCCGTTGCCGTTCGCGCGCTGACCACGCCCCATCCCGACCGGGTTGAGGAGCGGGAGGACGACGACGCGGCAGCGAGCGAGGGCATCGTGGAGCACCTGGTCCCAGGTCAATCGCGCGACGAGTGCCGAGACGAACGCGATCGCCACGTCCGTGCCGATGCGCTCGAGCCCGTGCACACCGCCGACGACCAGCATCACGGGCGCATCGACGGCCGGCGTGCCGAACCGAAACGCATGGATCGGGAGACCCGCGACCCGAGCGAGCTCCGTGACGGCATCTGGGCGCGCCGCGGCGAGCCGCTCGATCGCCAGCAACGCCTCGGGCGGACGCGCGACCTGTTTCACGCGACGAGCATACGATCGGCGCGCCCGACGCGAACGCGGTAGCCATGGGCTTCGGAGTCGACGGACAGATCGCACGAGCCCGGACTGCAGCCCAGCACCGACACGCCTTCCGCGAGCGCGGCAGCGATCGAGCGATCGAGCCCTGGGATGCCGAGGGCACGCAGAGCCAGGCGCCAGCTGCGCGGCAGGGTCGACGAATCGATCAGGGACGGGATCGCGGCAATCGCGGCGAGCGCCGCAGCGAAGCACGGCGCTCTCAGTGACAACACGCGCGCCTCGCGCGGCGCCATCCCCTCGACAGAGACTCGAACGTGGGTCGCGGCAAGTGCATTCGCAGCGATCCAGCGCGCGGCGGTCGCTCGGCGGCCCGGATCTTCGAGAGACGGCAATGCGCAACGTGCGTCGATCGCCAGCCCTGCGAGCTGCAGGATCATGCGGCCTCGGCGACGCGCGCGGGCACGAACCCGAGGCGCTCGTACTTGGCGCGCATACGCTCGAACGTGGCACGGTCGATCTTGGAGACCAGACGCTCGTCGCCCGGGCCGTAGTAGTCGGTGCGACGCCCGACCTCGGTGGCGCCGAGCATGCGGTGCAGCGCGCGCGCCGGCGCATTGTCCTCCTTGACGGTGAACCAGCAGACCTCGGCGTCGTCGATGATGTGACGAACGAACGCCCCGACCAGCTGAAGTGTGACGCGGGTGCGCTGGTACTCGGGGATCACCGCCAGCGTCGTGCAGAACACCTCGCGGCCACGGGTGAACGACAGCAAGTATCCAACGGGCCGGTCCCCATCGAGCGCGAGGAAGCAGGTCGACGCAAAGATCTCGGTGCACAGGCGCAGGTAGTGCGGACACAGCACCTCCTCGCCCATCGCCCCGAAAACGTCCTTCTCGAGAGTCGCCAGGTTCGCGAAGTCATCCGTGGTCAACGAACGGATCGTGTAGTGGTTCATCCGGACCTCCCACGATCACCATGGCGCGCTCGCGTAGCGAATCCGTGAAGCTCCGAGGGAGCGCGAGCCACGTGTTGGCGACGGCCTCGCTAGAACCGGGTCGGGAGCGTTGCGGCACGGGAACGGACCCGGGATCGTGGCAATCTCTGGATCTCCACCGCGATGAGCTGGTCGCGACGAACAACGGCCCGGTGGTCTCTCCGACCACCGGGCCAACATCATCGACCTACATGCGAACCGGCTCGTAGCGCGCCGGCTCCAGGGTGAACCGCCCGCGACCGTGGGTCAGCCCACCGAGGGCGCTCGCATAGCCGAACGTCTCGGCCAGCGGGACCTCGCCGCGGACCACGCGGTCATCGTGGCGTGCATCGAGCCCGACGACGCTGCCTCGGCGGCGACCGAGATCGCCGGCGACCGCGCCGACGTGCTCCTCGGGGCAAGTCACCTCGAGCAGCATCACCGGTTCGAGCAGGCACGGGCCAGCGAGCTCCGCCGCGGCGCGGAAGCCGAACCGCCCGGCGAGCTGGAACGCCAGCTCGCTCGAGTCGTTCGGATGGGTCGCGCCGTCGACGAGGACGACGCGCACGTCGACCACCGGGTGACCTCCGAGAAGGCCATCCGCCGCCGCCGCTCGCACACCCGCCTCGACCCCACGGATGAACTCCCGCGGGATCGTGCCGCCCTTGATCCGGTCCTCGAACACCACGCCCGCCCCGCGCCCGGCCGGCCCGAGCTCGAGGACGACGTGCGCCCACTGGCCAGGACCACCCGATTGCTTGACGTGCCGGTACTCGTGACGGACCACGCGCTGCACGGTCGAGCGATACGCGACGAGAGGACGGCCGGTCACCACGGTGACGTGGTGCTCGGTCGCCAGACGCTCGGTCGCGATCTCGAGGTGTAGCTGGCCCATCCCCGCGAGCAGGGTCTGACCCGTCTCCGGATCGGATTCGAGCCGCAAGGATGGGTCGGCCGCGACCATCCGGCCGAGGGCCACGCCGAGCTTCTCGCGATCAGACGAGGTCTTCGCCTCGATCGCGACGCGCACGACGGGCTCGGGCGTCCGGATCGACTCGAGGACGACCGGCGCCTCGGGCGCGCACAGCGTCTCGCCGCCCGCGAGCGGCAAGCCGATGATCGCACCGATCTCGCCGGCCTCGAGGCGCGTGACGTGCTGGCGCTGATCCGCCATCAGCTGCACGAGCCGACCGACGCGGAGCGTGCGGCCACCGCGCGCCGCGAGCACCGTCATCCCCGTCTCGAGCACGCCGCTGTAAACGCGCACGAACGTGAGCTGACCATGCTCGTCGTACACGACCTTGAAGCCGAGTGCCGCCAGCGGCGCATCCACCGCCGGAGCACGCCCTTCTACGGCGCCGCGATCCACCGGCGAGGGCAGCAACGCGACCATGGCATCGAGCAGTGGCTCCACGCCGCGGTACTTGTACGCCGATCCCGCGAGCACGGGCACGATGCGACCGGAGACGGTCGCGCGTCGCAGCGCGCGCCACAGCGTCTCCGCCGGGACGTCGCCGCCGCGCACGACCGCGTCGAGGATCTCGGGATCCTCGTCCGCGCACACCTCGAGCACGAGGTCGCGAGCAGTTCGCAGGTTGTCAGAGAGCATCGCCAGCGGAGTGACCACGGGCGCGGACGGGCCTTCGCCCGTCCATCGGAGCTCGCGCAGCCCGACGAGATCGATCACGCCGACGAGCGCTTCTGCCTCGAACACCGGGACGGTGATCGGGACGGGGCGCGCGCGGAGGCGCGTGGTGACGTCGTGAACGGCGCGCGTGAAGTCCGCGCCGGGGCGATCCAGCTTGTTGACGAACACCAGCCGCGGGACGCGGTGGTGGTCCGCCTGACGCCAGACCGTCTCGGTGTGCGGCTCCACGCCGGCCACTCCGTCGAGCACGACCACCGCACCGTCGAGGACGCGCAACGATCGCTCGACCTCGATGGTGAAGTCGACGTGACCGGGCGTGTCGATCAGGTGGATGCGGTGGCCGAGCCAATCGCACGTGACGGCAGCCGCGAGGATCGTGATCCCGCGCTTCTGCTCGATCGCGTGCGAATCGGTGTGGGCCGTGCCGAGGTGGACCTCACCGGGCGCGTGGATCCTGCCCGTGTGGAACAGGATGCGCTCGGTGAGCGTGGTCTTGCCGGCATCGACGTGCGCGATGATGCCGAGGTTGCGGATGCGTTCGATGGTCGTACGTTCGGTTCGTCGAGACATGACAGTTCCCCAGGGGGCGGACGTGAAGCGTTGCGCGAGCCCGTGCGGGGCCCGCGAGAGGTGAGACACCACGCGACGAAGCGCGAGCGCTCGCCGCGGCTTACGGACGTCCCGGGAACACCGAGAGCACGGCGTAGTCATGCGCGCGCGCGCTCGCCGCCGCGAAGGCAGCAGCGAGACGACGATCGAGGGCGAGCTTCGGCATGACGGACCAGCGCCTATACCTAAGGACTCGCGGGCTCCGTGTCAACGCCGAGTGTGGAAGTGCGCGTCGCGCTACAGGTTCGTCGCGCCCTTGGTCGGGGCGCCCGTGACGAACGGCCCGAACACATCCGGGGACCGCGCGTAGGACATGCCGGCCGGCGTCGCGCCTTCGGCCCAGTCGATGCCATCGGAGAGTGCGTGGTCCGAGGCGCGGTAGATCCACAGCTCCTCGTCGCTCGCGAGCTTGAACCCCGAGAGCGTGTCGTCGACGTTCTGGACGTAGCGCGCACCCGGGCCGAGCATCATCTGCGGGAACGCCTTGGCCCTGCCGAGGTCACCCGCGAGGTCGATGTAGACGAAGTCGGCAAGCTGGATCGCGCTTGTCGTCGCGTTGACGACCTCGAACCAGTCGGGGGTCTCGCTGGCTGCGATCTCGTTGAGCGCGAGGATCCGGACCGTGCCTCCCAGGGGTGCGTCGACCGCGGCGCTGTCGACACCCTGGGCGTCGAGACGACCGACGTACGCATCGACGGCAGGGTCCGCCGCGTTGCTGCACGCCGCCACAGCGAACACGATCGCGAGGGACTTCATCGCGTTGCCTCCGGGCTGAACGGAACGGAGAACGGTGCGGTCGCGGAGGCCACGAGCATGACCACGGTCGCGTCTCCGGTGGCAGCACCGGGGAGCGGCGAGGCGCTGCCCGAGGTGGTCTGGCGATCGACGGCGAGCCACAGTCGCAGCTCCCCGTGCTTCGAGATCCACGGGGTGACGGCGACCGCGCCGCCGAACGTGGAGCTGCGCCCGCCCATGATCCCGAGCGTCGCTCCCCGCGCCGCGACGCTCACCTGCGCGATCGGCGTGGCCTCGGCCCAGCCCGCGAGCGCGGTGCCCACGACCTCGCCGTGATCGGCGAGCCCCCAGGCACGCACGACCTCGACGCCGCCACGCGCGAGTGGCGTGACCACGGTGGCGCCTCCGCCCGCGCGGCGATCGCGCACCGAGGCCGCTCCCAGCGAGCCATCGCGGCCCACACCGGCGATCGAGAGGCGGAGCCCGCGTGTGTGCACCGGTACCAGCTCGAGCACGACGGTGGTGGTCTTGCCGGTGTTCTGCTCGGGATACCGCAGGCCCTCGCCGTTGCCCGCGTTGACGGTGAGGCGGACCGGGCCGATCGACGCCCGCACCTCGGCGGCGAGATCCGCGGTGGGCCAGCCGAGCAGGCGCTCGCTCGCCGTGCGCGACAGGGGACGCAGCGGGTACCCGTCCTCGAGCGTGCGGATCCATGCGTCTGGGACGAAGCCGAGCGCACCATCGATGCGCACGAGCCCGGCATCCACCGTGCCGGTCACCTGCGCGTACTTCACGCGGGTGATCGTCGAATCGCCATCGACGCCGAGCGCTCCGCCCTCCCCCGCCGAGCGCACGGACTCGACGCGCAGCTCGGCGGCCGCATGCGGCGTGAGCGCGACCCGCGCGCCGAGCTCACCTCGATCGAGGCGTAGCTCCGTGAGGTCATCTCCGGGCTGCTTCGTCCAGCGCGCCGAGCTGAATAGCTCGAGCTCGAGCTCGAGACGGGCGGCAGGCCACGTCGCGAACGCTTGCGGTGCCTCGGGCGGAGCGTCATCCGCGCTCGCGACCGGGGCGAGCAGTGCGATCGCCAGCATCGAACGTCCGATCATCGAACCTCCACAGGGAGTACCAGGGCCGCGAGGTCACGATCGACGAACGCGGCGTGATCCGCGACGACCAGCGCGGCCTCGGCACGCGCGCTCTCGACCAGCTCCGCGGTGAACGCCGCCTCGCGTCCTGAGAGGAGTGGCGCGATCACGCTCCACCCGAGCTCGCCATCGGCGGTGGTCGCGTGGCCGTGCGCGCTCGCGAGCAGGCCACCGAGCAGGCTCGCGAGATCGAGCAGCTGCGCGCGCTTGCTCGCCTTGCCGGCGGCGAGTGCTGCGAGATCGAGATGGTCGAGGCCGCGCTGGTACGCCTCGCGATCGCGGATCTTCAGGCTGAGCCCGCCGAGGTGCGCCGCACCGAGCATCGGGTCCAGGTCGCGCCGGGCCTGCAGCCGCCGCTGGGTGTCGACGGCGCGGGCCGACGGCGAGGCCCACTCGGCGGCGCCGAGCTGCGGGACGCCGTGGAGGACCAGGCCATCGCGCTCCTCCTTGAGCTCGATCACGCGATCATCCTCGGGTGCCGCCGTGGGACCTTCGAGCACGACGTTGAAGCGAAGCGCGGCATAGCTCGCGACGCCCGATCCGAGTCTGCGCGCGCGCAGCTTGACGGTGGCCGGTTCGCCGCGCCGCGCCGCCCACTGCGCGACCGCGTCGTCGATCCAGACCGCGGCCTCGGCGCCGACCGCGACCACGGTGTCCTCGTACAGGCCATCGATCGCGATGGGCTCGAGATCACCGAACGCCACGAACCGCGTCGTCCCCGACAGCGGCGCGAGCTCGTCGATCGCGAGCCGACCCTCCCCGCGGTCCCGCGCCTTGGCCAGCTCCTTGTCGAGCAGCGGATGCGCGCCGAGCCCGAGCTCGAGCGGGACGCCGCCCGCGGCGAGCGCTGCGATCTGGACCGCGTAGCCGGTGGTCACGCGCGCCACCAGCTCGTCAGCGAACAACGCATCGGTGTCCGTCGCGATGGTCATCCCGACACAGAGCCGCCGCACATCCGCGGTGAAGGGCCCGTACCCTGCCGCATCGAGATCGTTCCAGTCGACGAGCATCGTCCCATCGGCCGCGCGGAACGTGCCGACGTTCTCGGGATGCGGATCGCCGACGAGGAGCACGCGCGACGACGCCGGGTCTCCAAACGCCGTGGCCGTGCGACCGCCGCCGGGCTCGGTGAGGTCGCGCCAGTACAGGCTCGCGGTCCCCCGCAGCCACTCGTACGGTCCGCGCTGGAGCTTCTTCAGCTTGAGCGCGACCAGCGCGGGATCGCGCAGGCTCCAGGCATAGTTGTCCTCGGCGAGCACGCCGACCACGCGCTGCTCACGGTCGCTCGGGAGCGCGCCGCTACACCCGGTGGCGACGAGGAGGATCGCGGTGAGGCGCACGGGACGAATCCATCACGCGGATGTGACGGTCACGTTGCGGCCTGGCCACAGACGAGCACATGCTCGTCCCATGGGCACGAATCCGCGCTACCGGCTCGAAGGCGGTACGCACTGCGTCGACGTGCGGCTCGACACGATCGCCCAGCTGTTCGACAACCGCGATCCAGCGCCGTTCCGGGAGCGCGACCTCGATCCCGATCTCGTGGAGTATCTGTTCGCCGC
>JAYVRN010000679.1:0-13586 GCA_043776275.1 Myxococcales bacterium
TCTGATCCACGGCGATCTCTCCCCGTACAACATCCTCGCGAGCGCGGAGGGGCCGACGATCATCGACTTCCCGCAGGTGATCTCCGCGGTCCACAACACACGCGCCGAGTTCTTCTTCCTCCGCGACTTCGACAACGTCGTCCGCTTCATCTCCGGGTTCGATCCAGCCCTCGCCGTGCACACCGCGGATGGCCGGGCGATCTGGCGCGCCTACGTCAACCGCGACCTGACGCCCCAGTTCATCCCGCCACCTCCGCCGCCTCCACGCCCGACCCGCGGCCCGGATCGGCGCTCCCGCCCCGATGATCGTGGCCGCAACGGCCAGCGCCCGCCGCAGCGCGATGGCCGACCGCAGCAGCCACGCGATGGCCGACCACCGCAGCAGCGCGACGGCCGACCGCCGCAGCAACAGCAGCAGCGCGACGGCCGACCGCCACAGCATGCCCATGGTGGACCGCAGCGCGATGGCCGACCGCAGCAGCGTGACGCTCGCCCGCCGCTGGGCGCCGACGGCCGGCCGCTCGCCCAGGACGGCCGCGCTCCCCAACCCAACCTTCGCCCACCGCTCGGCGCGGACGGTCGGCCGCTGTCCCACGATCCGCGGCGACGCGGCGATGGCCCGCCCCCGCAGCGCTCGGGACCTCCTCCGCTGCGGATGGATCCTCGCCAGCCATCTCCCCAGCCATCTCGCCCTGCCCCGCCCCGGGCCGGGCCCGTGCGATCGGAGGGTGGCGCCTCGTCCCCGTCGGGCGGTCATCGGCGACGCCCGAAGCGTCGCTGGTAGCCCTTACTGGACGACGATGACCTTCTCGGTCCACTGACCGATGTGGTTGTTGCTGATGATGTTCTGGAACGGCAGCCAGAACGCCGGGGCGCTCGGGTCCGCCTGCGCCGCGGCGCGGTTCGGGAAGAACGGCGTCATCCACAGCTGCGGGCGCCCGACGCCGAACAGCCGCGTGCCGAAGTTCCGCTTCGACGAGACCGTGATCCAGTACATGCGCTCGCCGCTGGTCGTGTAGGTCTGCGCGAACGGCGCCCAGCGTCCCCATGAGTTGGTCAGCGCGGTGCCGTCGTTGGCGACCGAGAGCTGGATCGGCGGCTGCGAGCCATCGGCCTTGACCACCCACAGCGTCGCGTCCGTGGCGTTGTACGAGTTGGCATTCGAGGGTGAGCGATTGAACAGCACCCACTCACCGTCGGGTGACCACGACGGATAGTAGTTGTCGCCGCTGCCGGTGACGAGCGGGGTCTCCGCGCCGAACGTGTGCGTCGAGGCATCGTAGGTGCGCCACACGATGCTGCCACCGCTGAAGCTCCAGTCGGAGCCCGGGCTCGCCGGCTTGACGTACAGGAGCTTCGCGCCATCGGCCGAGAGATCCGGGTGCGTGGCCCAGCCCGTGGTCGGCACGGTGGCCACGACGGACTGGTTCGCATAGGTGCGGACCCGCAGCGTGCCCTTTTCGGCCGTGATGATCTCGTTGCCGTCAGGGGAGAACGTTCCAAAGTTCCACGCGTTCGCGCCGCCCTGCGCCGACGCGGTGCCGACGTCGACCAGGGTCGCGGCACCGTTGCCGCCATCGTAGGTGACGGCGAGCTTGGTGCCATCGCGGGACAGCACATGACACGCGACGCAGCGACCGCTGGTCTGGTTCGTCGTCATGTACTCCTCGGCGGGCTGACCGGGCTTCGCCATGTCGTGGCGGAAGATGCCGTAGGCGCCGCCACCGGACGACGTCGCCGCCCAGTAGTAGAGCCCGCCCTCCATCGCCTCGTTGGTCAGGTTGACGATCCGTGGCGGCGCCGCGCCGACGGTGCCCGGGTTCGCGGAGTTCGCGCCGCGGACCTGGTACGAGACCTTGATCTCGTGCCCCACGGCGTCGAGCCACTCCTTGGCCTCGAATGCCGACCACGACGGCGTCGGGCCCGCTGCGACCATGCCGTTGCCGCCCGGGACATAGACCCGCACGTCGCTGAACTCGGTGCGCAGCGAGATCTCGAACACGTTATTGCCGTGCCCATCGGTCCAGTGGGTCTCGAAGTCGCCGAGGTTGCGCGGGACGATCACGTCGGGCGCGGGGTAGACGACGGTGGGCGCGAGCGCCGCGTCCTCGGGGCCGGTGAACAGATCGGGCGTGTTCGGCGGCAGGCTCGGATCGACGCGCACGTCCTTGAGGCGCGCGATCACCTGCGCGGCCGAGGTGCGATCGACGTACGTGCCGTATACCTGCGTCTTGCCGGGGATCCCGATCGCGAGGTTGTTCGCCATGAACGTCCCGAACCCGCTGTCGACGAGGAATGAGGTCGACGCCGTGACGTCCTTGGTGTGCCCATCCGGGAACGTGAGCGTCGCGGCATAATCCTGATGCGCGGCCACGCCGTTCAGGATCAACAGCTCCGCGGTCGGCGGCTCGATCGTCAGCGTCGCCGTGCTGTCGTCCTCGTCGTCCTCGGTCGTGTGTCGCGCGCAACCGACGAACGAACACAGGACGAGCGCCGAGAACCAGATCCTCATCATGCCCGCATCCTACGGCCGGTTCCTGGGCCTGTCGATTCGGTCAGTTGTCCCCAGCTCCCGCCGGCACCTACCCAGGGGGGACCTGCATGTAGGCAGTGGTGTGCTTGGGGTCAGAACCGGTAGGAGATCCGCGCGAAGCCCATGACGCCATTGACCGACGGATCCTGCTTGGCGACGACGACGGTCGGTGTCGCCGGATCCACGTCGTTGTGCGTCAGCGTCTGGTGGGTGATGAACAGGGTTCCGATCAACATCCAGTCCCGATTGACCCGGTAGAACAGGGTGCCGCCGGCCGACAGGATCGCGCCATTCGACGAGCCGAAGCAGGTGTTTGGCGTCGGGGTCGCCCCGCCGAGGCAGATGATGCCCTTCGCGGAATCGCGGGTCGTGGCGTAGCTGACCTCGCCCTCCCACTCCCCGTGCCCGTTCGCGAGCTCGCGCGCCGCGGAGGCACGCATCGCGAGCACCGAGCTGCGCTGGAAGCCGACGTCGCCGAGCGAGATCGAGCGAGAGACATCCACGCCGAGCCGCAGATCCTTGAACGAGCGCCGGTCGGTGATCGCGGCGTAGAAGTCGAGGCCCTTGGTGGCGTTCAGCGTGTACGTCGTGGTCCCGGTGCCATCGGCGAGGCCCGCGGAGTCGAGCGCGACTGCCGGCCGCTGGCGATAGGCGCCCTGCAACGTGACCTCGAACCGCTGGAGCGGCCCGAGCCCGGCCGACACGCCGACGCGGCCGACGTTGGTCGCGAGACGCCGGAAGTAGGTCTCGTTCTGGATCACGCCCGGTCCCGCCGTCGCCGGATCCTGCGCGGGCTCGTTGAGGAACGCGTTGGCCTGGACGTTCAGCGTGTCGACGTCCACCCGGTTGATGTTGGCGGTGAGCCGCAGGCGCGGGCCCGGCTTGTAGTTGAGGCCGGCCGACAGGTTGGTCAGCGCCGCGCCCGACGCGCTCACCAGATCGATGAGCGCGAAGTGATAGAGGTCGAGCGTGGAGCCCGAGCGGAGGTACCCGGTGGAGGTCGCGAAGATCCGCGGCGATTCGCCCGCGAACGGCACCAGGGCCACGCCGCCGATCGAACCGTACGAGTTGATCGTGCGGTACGCGCCACCGAACCCGCCCGCGCCGACGAGCTTGCCGGCGGTGTTGAACTGATCGGTCTTGAGCGGGACGTAGTCCGAGGTGATCGAGCGCGACCCGCGGACCGGGTACAGGCCGCCAAAGCCGATGAACGTGAGCTTCCGCGAGCTCGCGTAGTCCACGCGCAGGCCGTCGAACTTGACGCCTCCGAGGTCGGCCACGAACTGCCGACCGAAGAAGATGTCGGAGCGCTTGCCGCTACGGAACACCCACAGCTCGCGGAGATCGTACTCATTGCGACCGTTGAAGCCGGACTGGATGTGGTTGGGGTCGGCGGACTTCGGATCATCGGTCGGCGTCGGCACGAGCCGCGCGCGCGCATCGACTCGTGCGTCCCATCGGCCGCCGCTGATGTGCCGGAAGTCGGTCTGCAACCGGAGCTCGGTGAAGTACCTGCTGAACCGGGCGCTGTTGTCGCCCTGGGTCATGCCGTAGGTCCCGCCGCTCTCCGTGAAGAACAGCGAGCTCGAGGACAGGCTGCCCTGGATCAGGGTCTTGTTCTCGGTCTTCTCGCTGTCGACCTTGTCGACGAAGAACCGGTCCTTCTCGAACAGGTTCTCCTTCTTGTTGGTCCCGAGATCGTGGCCGGAGAGGTCCTGCTTGACCGGCCCATCGTCGTCGGCGTGCTTGGCCTTGGTCTTGTCCTTGACCTTGCCGGCGTCCTCGTCTTCGCCGCTCTCCTCGTCGGAAGCCGCGTCGCCTTCGCTCTCGTCGGAGCCAGCGTCCTCGGACTCCTCGCTGTCCTTGTCAGCCTTGTCGGCCTTGTCGGCCTTGGCGCCCTTGGCGCCCTTCGCCGATGCCGCGGGCGCGAGCAGGGCCGCGGTCAGGAGGATCGCGAGGCCGCGGCTCAGCGACACACCGACTCCCGCTTGAACGCCGCACCGGGCGCACCTGCCCACGTGTTCGGGCTGTGGCAGTTCGCGCAGGTCGTCTGCGCCGGATGGTTGGTGCCCGTGTTGCCGGCCTTGATCGCGTCGTCGTAGTGGCAGCTCACGCACTGCGGGCTCATCGCGGAGAAGTTGCCGTTGCGGTGGCAATCGAAGCACGCGACGGTGCGGTGGACGCCGGTCAGGTTGCAGCCCACGCGGCTGTGATCGAACTTGGCCGGCGCGAACGACCACTGCGTGTGGCACTCACCGCAGCGCGGCGACAGCCCGTTGGAGTGGACGTCGTCCTGGCGGTGGCAGTTGATGCACAGGTTGCCGGAGCCCGCGAGCGGGCGGTTGTCGCGATGGCAGCGCTCGCACGCGATGTTGTTGTGCGCGCCCTTGAGCGAGAAGTCGCCCACGTCGTGCAGCGGCTTGATGTCCTCCCACGTGCGCGTGGAGTGGCACTGCTCGCAGCCCGTGCCGTACTGACCCTTGTGGACCGCGGGCTCGGGGTGGCAGCCGAAGCACGTCTTCGGCCGCGGCTTGAACGTCACCGAAGGATGGCAGTCCGTGCAGCGCACCTGGAGGTGACCGCCGTCGATGCGGAACGACGACATCGTGTTGTGGTTGAAGGTGTTGTCGCCGGTCTCGACGTGGCACTTCTCGCACTGCTTGCCGAGCCGGCCCTTGTGCGCGTCGTCATCCTCGTGGCAGCCGGCGTCGGCGCAGCCGGTGTTGGCCTCGACGTACTGCTTGGTCGGGTGACACGACTCGCACTTGTTGTCCTTGTGCGCGCCCTTCAGCGGGAACGCATCGACCGAGGCCTTGGTCCCCGGCGGGAACGGCTCCTGGTGATCGAACCGCAGCGCGTCCCAGATGCCCGGCGTGTGACACACCGTGCACTCCTTGCCGAGCGTGCCCTTGTGCAGCGAGTCCTCGTGGCACTTGGTGTTCGTGCTGCAGTTCGCGGGGATTTTTTCGAACGTGGTCTTGCTGCCGTTGCGACCGGTGTGGCACTCGCCGCACGGCACATCCTTGTGTCCCTTGACGAGGGGGAACTTCGATGTGGCCCCGTGATAGACCTTGACCATGTTGTCGTACTTCACCTCGAGCTTGCCCGCTCCGGTGTGACAACCGTTGCCGCCGGTGCACTGCGCGCTGTTGTACTGCTTGTCGTGCACGTTCTTGTGCT
This sequence comes from Myxococcales bacterium, assembly GCA_043776275.1. Classification (GTDB taxonomy): domain Bacteria; phylum Myxococcota_A; class Polyangia; order Haliangiales; family Haliangiaceae; genus JABFXX01. The sequence goes on from JAYVRN010000679.1 coordinate 5,714, forward strand.
CGTGACACCCCATGCAGTCCTTGCCGGCGTTGAGGTTCGTGAGCGACTCGAAGTCCGACGGTGACTTGCCGCGGTGACACGAGCGACACGTCACGGCAGCGTGCTTGCCGGTCAGGACGAACTTGGTCCGCGTGCCGTGATTGAACGCGGTGGGCTTCCACGCCGTGGTCGGATGGCAGGTGCCGCACTTGGGCGGATCGCCGAACGCGTTGAACCGCTGCGCGTGGTGGTTGTCCTTCGCGTGGCACTGCTCGCACGCGCCGATCGGCTTGGAGAGGCCGAGCGCCTTGGTGTGGCAGTCGTAGCACTTGAGCTTCTTGTGAGCGCCGAGGTCAAACCGGGTCCGCTCCGAGTGATCGAAGAACGGCATGTCGCGGTTGTATTGCTGCTTGAACGACTTGAACGTCGGCGAGTGGCACCATTCGCAGTCGCGCTGCCCGAACAGGTGGCCATCGTGCGTGCTCTGGTGGCAGCCGGAGTTCCCGCACGCATCGGCCTTCTGGAACGGTAGGTTGAACACGGCCTTCGCGTGGCACTTGCTGCACGCGACGTCACGGTGCGATCCGAGGATCGGCATCCCCGCATCCTTGCGGTCATCGTGATCGAACTGGAGGACCCGCTTCTCCGGCTTCCACACGCTCTCGGTGTGGCAGCGCTCGCACGCCAGCATCTCCTTGCGCTGGAACTTGTGCGGTTGATCCTGGGCATGACAGCCGGCGGAGCCGCACAGCCGATCGGTACCCATGAAGGTCTGCAGGCCCTGCTTGTTCTTGGCCTTGTGGCACTTGTCGCAGTCCGTGGCCGCGTGCTTGCCGTTGAGCTTCCAGCCGGTGAGATCGTGATCGAAGCCGGCCTTGTTGCCGGTGACCGACTTCCACCCCATCAGGTCGTAGCCCTTGCCCTTGTGCTCGTGGTGGCACGACTCGCAGGCCTTGCCCTTGACGTTCGCCGACGCGTGGAAGCCCTTGCCCGCGCTGATCCGCGCGCCGAGATCCTGGTGATCGTGGCAGTTGAGGCACTTCTGCTTCGACACCTCGCGCGTATTGTCGACGTGGCAGTCGTTGCACTGCTGCTGGTTGTCTAGCGTGCCGTGGCTTCCGCTCAGGGCGCCCGGCGAGCTCGAGAAGAAATCGTCCGCGCGGGCGCGGCGGGGCGCCAGGCACACGAGCACGCTCGCACAGACGAGCGCGATCCAGAGCCGGGCCATGCGCGACAGCTTACCAGGCTGCACGGGACCACGAGATATAGATGTGGGCCGTGGCGAGCACGGTGAGCAGGACGGTGAACGGCACGTGGACCTTCTTCCACGAGTGGAGCAGCAGCTGCGCCTTGGGCGCGACAACTTGTCGCCGGGCGATCACGATCATCCGCCCCACCCGCTTCGCGAGCTCCTTGCGGGTCTTGCGATCAACGCCGAGCTGCGCGAGCCGCCCGCGCCGGGCGAGCGTCCGTGGCCAGCGGCCGATGTCCTGGAAGATCAGCCACCACAGCGCGCGGAGCATGCTCGGCGACTGGCCGACCAGCTGCGCCTTGTGGCGCTGGATCGCGAGCTCGCGATCGACCTCGGCCATGGGCACCGTGAGCCGCGGCCGGTGCTGCTGGAAGTACCGCTCGTGGTCGAGCTCCTCGAGCTCCACGCCGCTCGCGAGCTCGGGGACCTGCGTGTAGAGGTAGCGGCCGAGGAAGCCGCTGACCACCACGATCACCATGCTCCAGAACGCGGCGCTGACCCACGAGTCGAGCTGGACCACCGAGTGGAGCGCGATGAACATCGGCCCGACGGTGCCCGCCATCAGATGGAAGTCGAACCACATCGTGTTCGAGGCGAGCCAGCGGAACATCTTGATCCGCCGGAAGATCGGATAGATCGCGGCGATGATCATGAGCCCGGTGCCGACCAGGCCACAGTACGTGGAGAGCTGATCGCCCGGCCGGAACACCACGCGCTCGAGGATCTGCTCGGTGGGCGCGTCGACGTAGTCCGGTAGCGCCGCGACCTGATGGAACAGGTACGACTGCGCGGGCGCGTACGCGCGGAGCAACGCCTCTCCGAGAGCGATCAAGAACGCGAAGATGCCCACCATCCAGGTGAGGAGCGGCGCATAGCGGCCACGCTTGAGCTTGGCCAGGCCACCCGAGCGCACGGCCACGCCCTCGGTGAACGGCAGCACCGGCAGGACCTCCTTGCGGTCCTTCTTCTGAAGATCGCCGTCGTAGCCGGTCTTCGCGAGCTGGGCCATCTTCGGCGAGCGCTCGCGGAACAGATCGTAGGCATCGATCTCGATCAGCGATCCGGTGGGGCACGCGGAGACGCACGCCTGATCCCCGTACGCCATGCAGTGATCGCACTTGTTCGCGATCCGGCGGGCGCGCGCGACACGCGGCGTGCCGGGCCCGAACTGCAGCATGTTCTTCTTCTCGAGCCGCGCCTTGAAGTCCTTCTTGAACGTGGGCGCATCCGACTCGACCTCGATCATGTCGATCGCGCCGTACGGACACGCCTGTGCACACGCGGTGCAGCCGGTGCAGGTCGATTCGTTGATCACGACCTCGCGCTTGGTCAGATCGAACTTGATCGAGTCGTACGCGCACGGATCGATGCAGCGCTGATCCGTGCACGTGCGGCACGTGTAGATGAAGTCGAGCATGCCGAGCTGGTAGCCGCCCAGCGTCAACCGGCGCGCGCCGTAGCGCTCCTCGCAGGCCTCCTCGCACAGCTTGCAATCGATGCACAGGCCGAGCTGCCGCACGCGGACCATCTCGCCCGACACCGAGATGCCCTGCCGCACGAAGAAGTCGAGGAGCTCCTGCTTGACGCCCGAGACCCATGCGAGCCGCTCGCGCGAGATGCTGATCGCGCGACGCAGGCGGGTCTCGAACACCGGGTATCGCACCGCTAGCTCGGCGACCCAGCGCTGGTCGAGCGTGACCAGCTGCGACGGTGCGGTCGTGTAGAAGGCGATCGGCTGGCCGCGCGCGGCGCTGAGCGCGCCGGAGTTGAACAGATCGTTCTCCATGAACAGCGCGATGTTCTTGAGCGCGACCCGGGCCAACGGCGGCGGCTTGATCAGCGATTCGTCGTCGAGCTCTTCCTTGCTCGCCGTCTCGTGCGACACCTGCTGCGCGTGGCGCTCGGCGAGCTCGTGCTCGAGGAACACGCCCGCGGCGATCTGCCCGGTCGCGACGTAGACCACCGGCGCGGCCTGCCCCTGCGCGAGCCCGATCGGATCGAGGACGAACATGTCGCGCTCGAGCCGGCGGACCGCGATGCCGCCCTGGTTCATCGCCGCCACCAGGTCGTCGTTGCCCACGCCCTCGAACAGCGGAAGCTGCCGGACCAGTGCGTAGTCCTGGTCCATCCCGGGTGGTAGCATCCCGGTCGGTCCGACCGAGGCACTGCGCTGGATGGCCAAATTCGACATCGGAGACGGTGAACGGTCAGCTATGTGGAGGTCGGTCAAGAACGCCCAGCAGGACCGGGAAGCAAACGGCGCGCCCACCCCTCCCGGGGGCCGTTTAGGCACTAATTCTACCAGGATGCGCGGCAGCTGTAACCCCTTGGGACCCGTGGACCGGGGTATCTGCTCCCCAGGGAGCCTCATGTCCATGTTCGCGTGTTTCCTCGCTGTAATGAAAATCGCCGCGGCCGATCCCTCGACGGCAACGATTCCGGACCCGCCACCACGTGAGCGAGCCCCGACGATCGGCGGCCCGGGGACCTTCCGCCCGAGCTGGGATCTCGACGGGGTCTATCTCTGGCTCGGGCCGACTGGCGCGGCCAGCCACATCGACGGCGCCTGGGACTCGACGATCGGCGGTCACCTGGCGGTGGTCCGGGTCCGCGAGCGTGAACGGCTCGGCGTGATCGGCGGCGTGGTCGGCGCGAGCCTGTGGACCGCGCGGGATGGCGGGCGAATCTGGGCCGATCTCCTGGCCGGGACTCGGCTCGGCAAGATGGTCGGAGTGTCGGCCGGCCCGCTCGTCGAGCTGGCGGAGCTCGCGCACCCCCGGTTTGGCGGCTCGGTCGGGCTCTGGGGATTCGTCGGGGTCACCCCGTTCGCGCGGATCGGCTACGTCGACGAGCTCGGCGGCTTCGCGGAGATCGGAGTGCACCTGGCACTCCCGGTCCTCCGCCGCTGAGTGTTGACAGCGCCGTTCGGGCAAGGTAGCTAACCAGCCAATCGGGGCGTAGCGCAGCCTGGTAGCGCACTTGGTTCGGGACCAAGGGGTCGCAGGTTCAAATCCTGTCGCCCCGACCACCGCGGAGGCCTTCAACGAGGCCTCCGCGGCTTCATTTTCGGCGTATAACGGCTTCGATGGTGGCAGGGGCAGTGCCTTTACGGACGGCGTCGAAGCTCTCGGTGCTCGTGGTCGACGATGACCAGGACATCCGCGAGTACCTTCAGGACTTCCTGCGCGGAGAGGGCTTCGAGGTCACGCCGCTGGCGGACCCGACGCTGGCGGTGGAGCGCATCCGGGACGAGGTGTTCCATCTCGTCGTTCTCGACCTGATGATGCCGAAGCTCTCGGGCCTCGATCTGCTCCAGCAGATCCGCTCGGTCGACGACGACATCGCCGTGATCATCCTGACCGGGCACCCGTCCCTCGAGACCGCCGCGGCCTCGATCGAGCACGAGGTCTCCGCGTACATCAACAAGCCATTCACGCCGGCCGAGTTCCGCGACGTGATCGCGCGGATCGCGAAGAAGAAGGGCCTCGTGCTCCGTCGCGAGGACGAGCTGCACGCGGCGATCGGCCGGCAGATCCGGGATCTCCGCAAGGCGCGGGGCCTCACGCTCAAGCAGATGGCGCGGCGCACGAACCTCTCGGTCTCGCTGCTCTCGCAGATCGAGCGCGCGGAATCGAGCGCCAGCGTGTCGAGCTTGTTCAAGGTCGCCACCGCGCTCGACGTCCGGCTGACCGATCTATTCGGCGGCTACTGACGTGCTAGCGTCGGCGCGTGGCCGTCAAGATCGCGCCGTCCATCCTGTCCGCTGACTTCGGCCGGCTCGCCGAGGAGATCCGCGCCATCGGATCCGCCGACTACGTGCACGTCGATGTGATGGATGGGCACTTCGTCCCGAACCTCACGATCGGGCCCGTGGTCATCGAGGCGGTGAAGCGCGCCACCACCCTCCCCCTCGACGTCCACCTGATGATCGAGGACGCCGAGCGCTGGGTCAGCGCCTACGCGAAGGCGGGCGCCGATCTGATCGGCGTCCACGTCGAGGCCTGCCCACACCTGCACCGCACGCTCGGGCAGATCCGCGATCTCGGGAAGCGCGCGTGCGTCGTACTGAACCCGCACACGCCGGTGTCCGCGATCGAGGTCGTGCTGCCCGAGGTCTCCCAGGTCCTGATCATGTCGGTGAATCCCGGGTTCGGCGGGCAATCGTTCATCCCGAGCGCGCTCGACAAGATCCGCACGCTGCGCCGGCTCATCGACGAGCGCGGCCTCGCGATCGAGATCGAGGTCGACGGCGGCGTCAAGGTCGACAACATCGCCGAGGTCTGCGCCGCGGGCGCGGACGTGATCGTCTCGGGCTCCGGCGTGTTCGGCACCAAGGACTACGCCGCCACGATCGCGGAGCTGCGGCGGCGTGGCACGGCTGCGCGTCACGCGTAGCGATCGCGTATCGTCGCCAGATGCCCCCGGTGATCACCGCGCTCTATGGCGCTCTCAACGCGCTGTTCAACATCTTCCTGGCGAACCGGGTGTCGGCCCTGCGCCGCAAGCACAAGGTCGGCCTCGGTGCGGGCGAGCAGCCCGAGCTGCTCGTCGCGATCCGTGCCCACGGCAACAACGCCGAGTTCCTGCCACTGGCGCTGGTGATGATGCTGCTCGCCGAACTGTGCGGCGGCAAGGGGTGGCTACTCCACCTCTACGGCGGGGGCCTGCTGTTCGCGCGCCTCGCGCACTGGATCGGCCTGCCCCGGAAGGCACCGAACCCGTTCCGCGTCGGCGGCACGGCGTTGACGTGGGCAGCGATCGTGGGGATCAGCGCGTACGTCCTCTATCTACGCTTTCAGCTCGTGGGTTAGCCGCGCGAGATAGAAGCCGTCGGCCTCGGGCGGCCAGGTGCGGTGCTCCTCGATCAGCCGCAGCCCGGAGCGCGCCACCAGCTGTGCGATCTGATCGGGCCCTTCGGCGCGCGTGAACGTACACACCGAGTAGATCAACGTCCCGCCGGGAGCCAGGCGCGGGACCATCGCGTCGAGCAGCTGGCGCTGGAGCTGCGCCAGACGTGGGACATCGGCGGGCTTGAGGCGCCACTTCGCATCCGGGTGGCGACGGAGCACGCCGAGGCCCGAGCACGGGGCATCGAGGACGATCAGGTCGTACGCCGCCGCGAGCGGCGCGGCGGGATCCAGCAGATCGCACGTGATCGTGTTGATCGAGGTCAGCCCGAGGCGCGCCGCCGTCTCGCGACACAACCCGAGCTTGGTGGCGGACTGATCCGCAGCGTCGATCGTTCCCTGGTCGTCGACCAGCTCCGCGAGGTGCGTGGCCTTGCCACCGACGCCAGCACACGCATCGAGAATCCGCTGACCGGCGCGCGGCGCGGCGGCGAGCGCCACCGCCTGCGCACCGAGATCCTGCACGGTCCATCGGCCGGCCACGAACGACGCGCTGCGCGCAGGATCACCCAGCTCCTCGAGGCGGAGCGCCATCGCCGCACCCACGGGGGTCGCGGTGACACCGGCCAGGGCGAGCTCGGCGATCAGTGCCTCGCGCGTGGTCTTGCGCAGGTTCGTGCGAGCGATCAGGGGTGCGGATTGCGCGAACGCCGCGGCGATCGCGGGGAGGTCCGCGCCGGCCGTGGCCGTGAGCTCGTCGAGGATCCATCGCGGTAGCGACGTGGCGAGTTCGAGATCACCCTCGGGCAGCGGTGGCTCCCCGGCGCGCGAGAGGTTGCGCAGCACCGCATTCGCGAACCCGCCGACCTTCGGCCCTCCCACCTCGCGCGCGGCGGCGACGGCATCGTTGACGGCGGCGTGCCCGGGGATCCGATCGAGGAACAGCAGCTGATAGGCGGCGATCCGGAGGGCGGTGACGACCTTCGCCTGCGTCTTCTTGAGGTTGGCATGCGCCGACAGCGCGCGATCGAGCCGCGTGCGGTGGCGGAGCACGCCGTAGACCAGCTCGGAGGCGAGGCGCCGATCGCGATCGTCGAGCCCGGCCCGCGCGAGCTCACCGTCGAGAGCGGGCGTCGCCCACGCGCCGTCCTTGTCGATCCGATCGAGCACCCGGCGCGCGACCTCGCGTGAGGACACCACCGTGGTCATGCCGGCACCGCATCGCGCGGCGGCAGCGAGAGGACGTCCCCCACGGCGATTCCGCGCCCGGCGGCGAACTGCGCGGCCATCAGCCGCTTGCGCCCCGGCGCCTGGATCTCCTGGATGATCGCCACGCCGGTGCCGCACCGGACATGGAGTCCCTGCGGGTCGATCGCGATCACCGTACCGGGTGCCTCGGTCCCGGACGCGCGTGGCTCCGGCACCGCCCGGAACAGCTTCACGATCTGACCGCGGTGCAGCGCCTGCGCACCCGGCCACGGATCGACGCCGCGGATCCGCGCCGCGACCAGGTGTGCCGGCTGCGCGAAGTCGATCAGACCGTCCGCCTTGGTCAGCATCGGGGCGTGGGTGGCCGCCGCATGGTCTTGCACGGCCGGCCGCGCCGTCCCCTCGGACATCGCGGCGATCGCCTCGAGGCACGCCGCGGCGCCGAGGGGGGCGAGCCGCGCGAGCAACTCACCGGAGGTCTCCTGCGGATCGATCGTCACCCGGCGCTCGAGCAGGACCGGCCCGGTGTCCATCCCCTCGTCGAGCTGCATGATGTCGACGGCGGTCTCCGGATCTCCGTGGATCA
>JAYVRN010000680.1:0-13584 GCA_043776275.1 Myxococcales bacterium
TCCTCGTCATTCAAGTCGACGGCGGTGGTGCCCCGCACATCGATCTCGCCGAGCTGCGATTGCGACGGCGCCCGCACACAAAGCGATCCGGAACCGCGCGTCATGGCCGTCGCGATCGCCGGCGCTCGCGACAGCGGCCGCGACGCGTAAAGGGCGACAAGACCAAGAACGCCAAGGTCGCGTTCGTCGGCGCGATCTACACACTGCGGCGCACGTCCGATGGCACATGCGAAGGACCGATCCACAAGCGACTCCACGCGACCTTCGAAAGTCATGCGGCGCTGTTCAAGTGGCTTCACCACGAGGCGGTCAAGCGTGGCTACGGCACCAAGCGCACGCTGTTCCTCGCCGACGGCGCCGAGGCCATCTGGGATCAACAGGCGCGCTGGTTTCCCACCGCCGAGCCGTGCATCGACTGGGTCCACATCGTCGAGAAGGTGTGGGCGGCAGGACGGTGCCTGCACCGTGAAGGCTCCGTCGAACTTGCCGCCTGGGTTGCCGAACGCATCCGCGATCTGCGACGGCCGAGCGGCGCCGACAAGGTCATCACCACGATGTCCGCCGCCTACGCCTCCATCGCAAAAACCGGCCCCGGCAACAAGGCCAAGCGCGAGAAGCTGCTCGACGTCCTCACGCACTTCAGCAAGCATCGACATCGGATGCGCTACCACGCACTCCGCCGTGACGATCTCGACATCGCCAGCGGCGTGATCGAAGGCGCCATCCGCAACCTCGTACGGGTCCGGCTCGACGGCCCGGGCATGCGTTGGAGCCGCGGCCGATCGGAGTGGGTTCTCCACCTGCGCTGCGTCTTGCTCAACGGTCAGTGGGATCCGTTCGCAGCGTATCTCGCTCGTCGCGGTTCACTTCAACTCGCCGCTACGCCAGTGCCGACGCGGGCGCACGACGCCGCGAAGAGGGCCGCTTGATCATGCAATCTGGGATCTGCACCCGATCGAATTCGATATAAAAAAGCCAAAATACTTCGAGCGCACCGAAGGCGACATCTCACACGCCGCAAAACGCTGCACCCCGCCGCAAAACGCTGCACCCCAGCAGCGAACACTGTCCCTGAAGCGCCTACTTCGTTCGCACCCAGCCGCTGAACCGGCCGCAGTCGCGCAGCACCTCCTTGTAGTACTTCGTGTTCGCGAACTTCGCGAAGATCGGGAACCACGTCCTGGGCACCATGGGGCCGGCGTCCACGCCGTCGTTCGGGTTCGCCTGCTCGGCCTTCCAGATCATCGTGCCGAGCTCGGCCTTCGCCGCCAGCCACGCGGCCTTGGCCTTGAGCTCGCGATTGCCCGACGAGTCATAGACCTTCTTGTAGTAGCGCTCCGCGAGCCGCGCATCTTCCTAGAGTTCTTCCCAGGCGACCTTGGGCGATCGAATTCCTCGCTCACAGAATTCGCGAACGGCATTCCGCGCAGCGGTCAATGAGACAGTCTGACGCCCTGGAAACTCGCTCCACTGGTTAGAGCAGTAGAATTCGATCGAGGTGCTTCTCCTGCCGGAGCCAACAGCCCGATAGTACGGAGGCTCCAGGTGGCCCGAGTCGAAGCTGAGCACGCTGATGCGCCGACCAAGGCCTATCGTCAGCAGGTCTCCGCTCGGTGCTCGCTGGATGGTGACCAAGGTTGGACGGCTGTGCTGGAACTCCGCGTGGAGTCGGTCGAGCAGCGAATCGACAGCCTGCACGTCACCTGGGCGACTCGTCTCGTCGAGCCACGTCACGATGAAGGGGCTCGCGTCCGGTGAAGACCTTGATTCGAGCTCGGTGGATCTCATGGGCTGCGCAGGCTGGCTCGGTCGGGGGGCCTCAATCTCATGACTTCGTAGCGGGACCGCGCCGTCGAGGCGGATCCACCGACAACGCCCTGATGATCCGGTTGACGGCATCGAGTGCGCGGTCGTACTCGATGACTCCTTCACGCAACTCGTCGGTGCGATCGGTCACCTCGTCGAGGCGCGCCCCCCACTTTCTCGCGAACTCCCTGTTCCCTTCGAGCTCGGAGCGGCAGTAATCGCGATAGTTCGCCATTCGAACGGCGACCGCGTACAGATCGACCATGCCCTCGGGGTCGACGCTCTCGATGCTGTCCGCGGCCACCCGTGGGTGCGGCGGCCACGCCCAACCGAGCTCCTCCAAGGTCTTCACGCTCACCTTCGCGGGGACCTCCACATATACAGCGTCCGGCGGATAGATCTCGGGGTCTGGATCGATCACAGGCGCCGGCCGCAGGTCTCGCGCGGTGGCGCGAAGTCGCGTGAGGCGCTGAACAAGATCCGCGCGGAGCGCGGTGTTCTCCGTGCTTGGCGCGAGCTTCTGCGCTTCGTCGAGCGCGCCGATGGCGAGGCGTGCCTGGTAGATCGCCCGATCGCAGGCTTCGGCATCGAGCACCGCGCCGGCCACCGGTAGCGTGCTCGTGATCCTCGTCGCCGCATCGGTGAGCTGCCCCGCATCCAGTGCGCGCGAGGTCCCCTCGCCGAGCACGATCGCGTCTTCCGTGTGCATCGGCGGCATCGCGTCGTCGAGCGCCAGCTCGAACCGCCGGATCAGCATGCACCGATCGCAATCGCCTTCGTAGATCGAGACCAGCGTGCCCCCGACGTCAACGATCCGACTGTGCTGCTCGAACTCGGTGTCGCCGCACACCGGGCAGTGATGCTGCGCCATGTACAGCCCGGCCTCCTCCGCCGAACGCACGACCACGCGCGGTGCGGCTGGTTCCGTTCGAGCTGCATTCGCGCGCTCCGCGTACATCGCCGGGTTGTAGATCTCGGTGAACCCGACCTGCCGGAGCAGCTCCACCAACCGGATGTGGACGCTCCTGGTGATCATTCCGGGGCACGTGAACACCGTGTCCCCGTCGAGACGCCAGATGTCGCCCGTCGGCTCCTGCGCCACCCGCGTGATCCGCAGATCGATCCCCAGCGTCGAGCTCTCGAAGCTGTCCGGATCCGCGGTCGGCAGCAGATCCAGATTGAACGTGTTCTCGAAGTGCGGGATCGCCTCCGCGAGGCTCCGCGGATTCACCACGTAGTAGGTGAACCAGTGAAACGGCGTCCCCGACGTCGTGATCGGCCGCCGCGGGAATGGCGATGGCCCGCCCGCGCGGCGCACCAGCCGGAACTTCCAATCGTCGCGAGACACGAACCTTCTTCTCTCGAACGTCAGCTCGTCGTCGTGCAACTTCACCTGGCGGTACGAGTAAGCACCTACCGTGTCGTACCGTTGTTCACGGATCTCCAGACTGATCAAGTTCCGCATCCCGCGGCTGTTGATCGACCACAGGCGATTCGTTGGTTCGATCTCCGGGTTGTTCGTCTCGAACCGCCCATCCGGGTGAAAGATCCACAGCACGGGCTCGGAGATCTTCGGCTCGGGCTCCTGCTGCTCCCACGTCCCCACATACCGCGCCGGACAGTACAGCTCGGGCGGAGGGTACTTCTCCGGCTTGGATTGCGACTGAGACGCCAGCCCATCGGCGCACAGCAGGACAAAGTCGCTCGCCGTCAGGTCGTCCGCCCCGTGACCGAACTCCTCGAACCACGCCAGCCCGGGGTAGCCCACCGGAGCACGATACGCGCTCCGCGAGCCCGCAGCATCGTGCGGCCATTCCTGACGCAGCATCTCGTCCACCGTCGCGATCTGCTCGTCGCTCACCGGACCCACGAAGTAGTACCGGATCAGGTCCGCCACCCGCGACGGGTCCGGCGTGTACCCGAGGAGGGAGCGGCGCAGCGTGGCCCGCAACTGCTCCGCGTCTTGCCGTGGCCACCTTCTCGTCACGACGCACCACTGAGCAGGGTGCGGGCCTCTGCAGTCTTCTGGTCGAGCGCGTGCTTGTCCACTGCGTTCCCCTGCTGGTCGCGCAGCGTGGTCACGCCTTGCTCGTCGGCCGTCGTGTACAACGCCTCGAACCACAGATGGGTGTCTGTGAGCGCGTCGTATCGCGGCGTTCCCTCGGGCACGGCGGCGAGCGCCAGCTTGAGCTCTCTCGCGATCACCTCTTGCTCCTTGAGCAGAGTGTGAGCGCCCTCCGCGTGCTTCATCGCGTCCGCGTGCCCCTTCGCGCCGCTCACCGTGCCGGTCCGCGTCACCGCCACCCGCGCCCGCGCCGCTGTCTTCACGTGCGCCACGAACTCGTTCACCAGCCCAAGCTCCTGGAACGCACGCGGCACGGAGATCGTCAGCTCGTCGCCACCCACCAGCATCAGCGGCTCCCTCAGCTCCGACGGTGTCAGCCCGAGGTCCACACCGCGCTCCGCTGCCAGCCGCTGCGCCTTCGGCAGCAGTTCGTTCACGTAGTACGCCTTCACCGCAGCGATCGCCGTCTGCCGTAGCTCCACGACAGGATCACTCGTGCCACGCGACACCGCGTCCACCGGCTGGCCCTCCGAGATCTGCTGCATGCCTTTCAGGTTCGCGTTCACCACGTCGATGCCGAGATCGCGAATGTCCGCGTTCACCACCACCCGGTCGGTGGTCGCCGCCGCGCCCTCGTAGAACTTCGCCTCGCTCCCGCCGCCCTCCTGCGCATGGCTGCCTTCCAGCAGCCGCTTCACCTCCGCCACGGTCGCCGGATCCAGCGGCTCGCCCGACCGCAGCTTCTTGGCCGCGTCTCCGGTCCGCTTCACGTCCGCCGCATAGATTCCTACATCCTTGCCTTCGAACCGCACGATGTAGTCGAGGGTGTTCACCCGGTCCATCAGCGCCTTGACCTCGGCGACCAGCGCCTTCCGCTCACCCCACCCCGTGACCTCGCCCTTCTTGCTCCGCATCCCCCACGCGATGTCGCGATCGAGACGACCTGTCTTGTCGAGGATCGGGTGCTCCTTGCCGTTCAGCGGCAATGTCTTGCCCTTCAGCGCGTCCCGCTTCGCGATCGTCTCCTTGGCGAACGCCACGAACTGCTCCTCCGAGTACAGCATAGCGTGGGAATCCCCCACGTCGGTCGCCGCCGTCCGTCCCAGCGACGGATCCCGCGCCATCATCGCGGCCTTGCTCGCGTTCTGCTCCGCACCCAGCACCTGCTCGTAGCTCGCACCCTTGCCCCCGGAGACCTCGGAAGCGCCGAGCTGGAATTCGAAGCTGTAGTCCGGGTTCTGCAGCTTGACAAGCACCGCCTCGATCTCGTGGAGACGAGACGGCGCATCCGCCGCCAGGCCGCGCTGGGTCTCCCAGTACGCTCGCGCGGCACGGTAGGTCTCGGCGAGCTGGACGCGCATCCTGGCCTGGATCTCGGTGATCGATCCCTTCATCGCCGGCGCGATCTGGGCCGGCGACAGTGTCGAGACCACCGTGGTGACCTTGTACGTCACGGTCACGATGGTCAGTCCACGCGCCGCGAACACCTCTGCGTAGATCCGGTTGCGCTCCGCGAGCAGCCGGTCGGCGAACGTCCGGCCGATCGACTTGTCGTTCAGCGTCTTGATGCCCAGCTCGCCGCTGCCAGGCGTCACCACGGCGATCACCGTGCGCGCGCCGTGCTCGCGCACCTGGAGCATCAGCCCCACGTCCGGGACCTCGCGCTCGAGCTCGGCCGCGAGGTGCTCGCGCTGCTGTGAGGTCGCGCGACCCTCCTCCGCGCCTTGGTCGCCTGCTTGCTGGTCTCGGCCGCGTCGTACCTGGCGGCATCCGGCCCGGCGTTCCAGGCCGCGGCCGCCTGGCGCGCTTCGACCCGCAGCTCGGCGAGGTGGGTCGGCACGTCCGCGAGCGCCGGGTTGTCCCGCGCATACCGCTTGACCTGTTCGGCGGTCCGCGCCGCGGCGCTCTCCGATCCGGTGCCCAGGTGATTCACGAGATCGTACGCATCGCGTTGCAGCTCGGCCACGAGCTTGGCGTCGCCCTTGGCCTTCGCCTCGCGCAGCTGCCGGGCGAGCACGTCGACCTCGGCCAGTCGGCCGGCGTCATGATGGGAGAGCTCGGTCGCCGTCGAGCCAGGCGACAGCGCATCTGCACCCGTGCCCCCGCCGTGCAAGCGGTGATGGATCTCGGCGACCTCGTGTGCGAGCGCACGCTCGACGTGATGCGACGACGCGTGATTCGACAAGTATACCGTGATCTCTCCCGAGCCCTTGAGCTCGCCCGCGTCGTAGCGCGCGACCTCGGGCCGGTCGCCCTTGGGCGCCTCGAGGACCACGCGGATCTTGCGCTTCCCACCGCCCGGTGTAGCGACCTCGATCGTCGTCCCCTTCGATGTCGTCTTCATCCGATCCGCGACGCGAGCAAGCGCACCCACCGCGGCAGCATGAACCTCGTCGGGTCTCGCGGCGGGCTGCGCATTCCCGTGGAACGCACCGACGGGTGACGCCGTCGTCGTCACCTGCGCAGGCTTCCCCGGGGCGTCGGGGTGCCCGAGATCGCCGGTCGGTGTCTCGGCGCGTGGTGCCTCGGCCGGCGTGCCCGCCTCCCCGATCGCGCGCGCCTGCTTGATCAGCGCCTCCTGCCGTTCCAGCAACCGGCCCCCCGCTTCGGGGTCTGGAGATTGGCTGTTCGCGAGCGCCGTCGCCTCGGCGTAGAACTGATCGCGCGCGCTGATCAGCGCCTTCGCTTCGAGCTTCGATTGCGCGAGCCGCTCACGGTGCTTCTGCCAGGCGCTCACCTGCTTGTTGAAGAACCGCCCGAGGCCGAGCGCCGCGCCCTGCTGGAGCACGGTGCTCGCGAAGCCTTCCGAGATCTCCTCGCCAGGGTGCACCAGCGACACCAGGCGGTGCGCCGCCCACTGGGTCACCAGCCCACCGGTCATCTCCGCGACGAGGTTCAGCCCCGCCGCGTCGGCGCCGAGCAGGGCCGTGCGCTCGGCCGCCGACAGATGCGGAAGCGACGCGAGCGCGTGAGATTCCTGGATCGCGAGCGCGTTGACCTTGTGGACCGCCTTCATCAAGCCGCGCGTGAAGATCTCGGCGAGGGCGTTCTCCAGCATCGCCCAGCCCGGAGACTCCGTGCCGTCGGACTGCGCGAACTGGACGAGGCTGTTGAGCGAGGCATTGATGCCGATATCGAGCGCGACCGCCCCGATCCTCATCGTCCGGCTGACCGCCACGCCATCCGCGACGAGCCCCTCGAACGCCAGCTGACCCAGGCGAGCCGCCCCCATCCCCGTGACCACCGTGATGAGCAACGCCTTCGCGACCGTCGTGATCGCGTTCAGCATCCGCTGGTGACGAATGCTCTCGGAGGCTTCGCGCAGGAACTTGGTGATGCCCTCGTCGCCCGCGATGCCAGCAAACGCCTTGCGCGCGGCCTCGAGGCCGGCCGCGCGACCTTGCCAGTCACCCCAATCGTCGGGTGCATTGCCGTCTGTCTGGACGGCCGGTGTGCCATCGCGCTCGGCGTCGTCCCACACCGACTGGACGTTCGTGAGGTGTGAGACCACGTCGCCGATCATCTCGGGCACCGAGACCGCACTCGGGATGAACTTGCGCAGGGTCTTCGGGTCGCCGAACCCGGCCGCGTCCGCGGCGTTGCTCAAGTCCGCGAGGGCGCGATGCACAGATGCGATCCGCGAGCGCAGCGCCGCTTCACCCGCGTAGATCACCGCCTTCTGATCTCCGTAGCGCGAGGTCTTCCCGCCGCGCCGGTTCTCCGCAGCTTCGGCGGCGTCGCCGATCTGCTCGTCTGCCCGGGCCGTCCCGCCGCCCGTCTCGACATGGCTGTCGAGCGCTTGCCTGGTTCCGTCGTGCAGATCCACCTGCTGCTTCTGAAGCGCGGCGACCTTCGTACGCCGCAGGCGGCTCGTGACCGCGTTCACGATCGCCGTGCTCGCCCCGCGCTGGTGGGACACCGCGGCCGCGCGCAGCATGTCCGTCAGGTTCTCGCGGAGGTGCTCGTGCTCCTTCGTACGCTCCGGCGACGGATCGAATTGCGGCACGACGGGCACGAAGAAGAACGGGCGAACCTGCTCAACGAGCGGCCCGATCATCGGCTCGATCGTCAGGAGTTGCGTGTGCTGGAATTGCAGCACGGCCAACAGCCGCTCACGCATCGGCGCGTCTGCCGTCACGAGCTGCGTCCTGCGCTCGTCGCGTTCGACGAGCGCAGGATTCAGCAAGGACTCGAGCCCGTACGGGCGCACCAGCAGGAGGATCTTGTCGAGCAGTCCACCGATGCTGCGCTCGATCTCCTGGAGCTGTTCGGGCGTGGCCGGTTCGGCCTTCCCGCCCTTGGCACTCGCCCCCTTGCCATCTGGGCGTGCCGGGTGCGCCGGATCCCCCGCGGGGTCCCGAGACTCCTCGTCTCTCGCCGCCCGCTTGCCGATCTTCGTACCAGCGAGCGTGACGAGCTGCTTCGCGGCACTCGCATCGGTATCCGTGGTCCCCATGACCTCGCCGACGAACCGCGTCGAGATCAACTGCCGCGCGTGCGACGGCGCGATCCGGAACAGCTCGCCATGCTTTGCGATCGCGAACGCCATCGTCGACTTCTTCGGATCTGCCCACAACGTCGCCGCGACGTCCTCGACGGTGGCCGACGACGGGGAGACCTGAACGAAGTTCCACAGCTCGGGGTATTCTTGGCCGAGCCACCGCGCCTCCACCTTGCCCAGCTTCGCCGGGCCCGCGTTGCTGATCGCGGCGATGTTCGTGATGTCGACGATCCCCGGGAGCGTCAGCGCAGAGATCACCAGCGGATCGATCGGGTGCCCGGGGATCAGGTCATCGGCCGTGGGCGTGCGGGTCTCCAGCCGTTCGAGCGCGGCCTGATAGCGCGGCCCCACCCGCAGCGCGAGCGCATCCTTCACCGCGGCCCGAACGAGCTGAGAGAACCGCTCGCCGAACGCCGGCGACCAGTTCGTGGTCAGGCCCTGCGACGTGACGTGGGTCCGGAACTCACCGACGACGTCGTACGGGTGCATCAACTGCGGCAGCCCGCTCGCGCGCTTGATCCGCTCGTCATCGAACGAACGGGCGAGGTGATCGCCGAACACTCGATCGCCACGACCCTTCCAGCTCACGTCCGGCGTCGGATCGTTCCACGCCGCCGCGCGGAGCGTGGCCTGCGTCAGGTCGCGAAGGTCGATCGAGTGCTTGTAGAGGTACAACTCGAATGCCTTCGACCCACTGGCGTGCTCGGCAGGCAGCCGCTGGGACAGCGTCTGCTTCCCGGGCGTCGTCGACACACCCCGCGCCGAGGACTCCGCCTGGACCAGCGTCTGCTTCCCGGGCACCGGGACCTTTGCACGCTGGGCCAGCGCTCCATCTGCGCGGTGCTGCCGGTCGCGGTCGTCGTGCTCCCCCATCGCCCGTCGCGAGCGTCTCACGCGTCGCGATGTTGTTGGCCGGGAATCTCACGATCACCACCGCCGCAAAACGCTGCACCCCGCCGCAAGACGCTGCAGCACTGCCGCAAGACGCTGCACCCCTGCCGCAAAACGCTGCACCCCCTACCGCAAGACGGTCACCAGCAGCGAACACTGGCCCTGAAGCGCGCTACTTCGTTCGCACCCAGCCGCTGAACCGGCCGCAGTCGCGCAGCACTTCCTTGTAGTACTTCGTGTTCGCGAACTTCGCGAAGATCGGGAACCACGTCTTGGGCACCATGGGACCAGCGTCCACGCCGTCGTTCGGGTTCGCCTCCTCGGCCTTCCAGATCATGGTCCCGAGCTCGGCCTTCGCCGCCAGCCACGCGGCCTTGGCCTTGAGCTCGCGGTTCCCCGACGAGTCATAGACCTTCTTGTAGTAGCGCTCCGCGAGCCGCGCATCCTCGGTGCTCTGGTGGGTGCTCTCCGTGAACGTCCGCGCGTTGCCGTGGTGGGTGACGTTGTACAGCGCGTTGCCGATCGCGAGCGCGGCCTGCGCGCCCTGCTCTCCTCCGCCCTTCGCCGTGAGCTCGAGCTCCGCGAGGCGGGCGACGAGGTTCTTGTGCGTCCACTTGGACTTCTCCCCGAACTTCTCGTGGTCGCAGTCGTGGCAATCGAGCACGTGGATCACGAAGGGATCGGTGTGCAAGAGATCGCTGCGCGCCTTCGTGGTCTCGAAGATCTTCAGCGCTCCGGCGAAGTCCCCATCGAGCGCCGTGCGGATCGCCAGCTCTTGCTGGAGAGCTTCCTTGACGTGCGAGCTCTCGAGCACGAACCGATCGAACTCCGTGGTCCGCTGATCGGTGCGCGCGATCATCTCCCGGAGAAAGGGCGCGGCTTGCCACTTCGACTTGATCTTGTCGTGCAGGACAAAGTTGCCATCGTCGAGCGTGTCGTTGACCGCATTCGCGAGGAACTCCGCATCGACCATCCGGTTGGCCGCCGCGTACGCGATCGCGAGCTTGGTGCGGACCTCGTTCTTGACCGAGCTCATCCGTCCGAACGCGGGATCGAGGTCCTTCATCAGCGTGGCAAGCTCGTTCTCGTTCTGCGCGTTGAGCTTCCAGTCCGCGGCGAGCGCGACCGCGAGGCTGGCCTTGGCCTGGCTCGCCACCCGCTTGTCTCCGGGGGCGCCGGCCACGGCCTTCTGCATCCGGGTCCGCGCCGTCGCCAGGTCTCCGCGCTTGGCGGCGATGTGGCCGGCGATCAGATCGTAGAGGTACGGCTTCGCGGTGCCCGGGGCGGCGGCGAGCTTGAGCGCGAGGGCCTCGACCTTCGCGAACGCCTTCTTCTGCGCGGCGACCTCCTTCGGATCCGGAGCGCTCGAGAACGTACGCTCGACGAGGCTCTCGACCCGAGACAGCTCGCGCACCACCAGCAGCGGGACCAGGGGCGACTTCGGATCGATCTTCAGGATCTCCTGCGCTGCGACCATCGGATCGTGCTTGATGCCGACCATCCGCCACAGCGCCATCTTGTCCTTCGGATCCTTCGCCTGCTTCAGGGCATCCCGCCAGTCCGCTTCCTCGGCGGGACGGAAGTCGAGGATCGCTGCGCCCGACAGCGCGTAGTAGCTGGTGTGGATCCGCGCGAGCTCGACGTTGGCCCGCGCGGTCTTGCCATCCTTGCGCAGCGCGCCGGCGATGTAGTAGCGCGCGCGCCACTTGAGATCCTCCGACGGCGCCGACAGCACGGCGGTGTGGGTGTCGAAGAACGTGACCGCCGCGGCCCACTCGTTGCGATAGAACATCGCGCGCAGCGCCGCAAACGCATAGCGCTGCTGGAGGAACGGCTCCTTCGCGGCCTTGAGCCCGCGCTGTGCCGCGGCCAGCTCCTTGACCAGCGGGTTCACCGGCTTCGGCTTGTCGCTCCAGATCTCGAACGTGACCTGCGGCTCCATCCGCCGGAGCAGCTCCACGAACTCGACCGCGCTGTAGAGCTGCGCACTGGCCGCCGGGTTCGCCCACAGCGAGCTGTTCTCGAAGCCCTTCGGCGCCGCGGTCGACTTGCCCGACAGCCGCTTCTCGATCGCGAAGATGTCGGCGAGCGACGACTTCAGGAGCACCTGCTCCCAGTCCTCGCGCTTGACGGCCTCCTTCAGGAAGCCGTGCCAGTCATCCATCATCGCGGTCTGCGAGCACGTCTCGCAGGCGCCGCCGAACCCCTCGGTGAACGGGTCGTACTCGAGACCGCCCCAGCTATCGTCGCCGAGCACGCCGGGATCGAACGTCGTCATGTCGGCGACCGACGGGGACCATCCCGCGCAGGCCTCCGCGTCGTCGCCTCGGACCGCGAGGCTCGCTACGGACGCGAGGCCGACGATCACCGCGGCGCTAGCGAATTGCGCGAAACACCGAGTCCAGCTGATCCGTGCCATGGCGAGTGAGGTTCCTTTCCGAGAGATCGAACAGCGTGACGGTGTGCGGGGACGAGAGGTGAGGTCCGATCATACGCGCGGCGGCCAGCGTCTCGGCGGGGCCGGTGACCTCGATCTTGAGGACGTCGCCCTCGCGGAGGAGCGTGCCATGGAGGAACGCCGAGCGCGTGGCGATGAACCGGTCTGGCCCGTCGGCCGCGAGGAAGTCCAGCCCCGGCAGCTCCGCCGGATCGGTGCTCTGCATCAGCCCGACCACGAGGTCATCACGGACGTGCACCGTCCACGACCAGATCGGCAGCGCCACGTCGAGCGGCAAGGGATAGTCGTCCACCCGCGCGAGGTACTTCGCCGCGCTCGCTGCATCGAAGATCATCCGGGCCTCGGGATCGGCCGAGAACTTCCCCATGTTGTAGAACATCAGCGTGCCCCGCTCGACGGGCGGCACCCCGGTACGCTCGCGGTACTTCACCTGGTGGAGCCGGATCGTCGAGCTCAGCGGGATCGCCGCCGCCGTGCGGAGCTCGGTCAGCAGCCCGAAGAAGCCATCGCGGGTCGAATCGGTCCAGTCGCAATCGAGCTGGAGCTCTCGCGGACGGAATCCGAGCGCCGTGGCGCGGCTCTGCACGTCCGCCCACACCCTGCGCGCGAGCATCGGCAGCTGCGCCTTGGTCACGTGCTTGAACACGTCGGTGGTCACGTAGACCACCGGGACGATCTCGACGCCGTCGGGGACGTGGGCGCCGGCGCCGAGCGTCACCGGGCCCACCGGTGCGGCCGTCTTGTCGGCCTCGGCCCACGCGAGATCGAACACGCGGAGATAGATCCGCTCCACGTGTAGCGCGGTCACCGCCTGCTGTTCTGCGGGTGTGAGCACGAACGTGGTGCGCCAGAAGTAGAACGACCGGCGCAGCGGCGGCCCCTCGGCGGCACTTCGCCCGCCACAGCTCGCGACCAGCGCGAGGACAAGCGCGAAGCAGACGGACCGGACCACCCAATGAAAACGCACCGCAGCGGAACCTTAGTTCCTCGGCGGTGCGTGCGTCTCCTCCGAACGGGGACGGTTGGCTACTTCTTCATCGGCGGCGGCGGCGGGGCCGCGACCTGCGAGGGAGCCGCGCCACCGCTCGAGGCGAGCTTGCCAGCGGCCGGCGGCGCCTTCTTCACGGCGGCGAGGAACTTGAGGACCTTGCCCTTGATGGTGGCGGCGTCCGGGTTCTTCTTGATCTCGATGAACAAGATCGCGGCCTTCTTCTCCTTCATCCAGCGATCGAACTTCGCGCGGACTTCCTTGGTGAAGTAGTCCTTGTCGTAGTCGAGCTTGTCGACGTACTCGTAGCCGACGTTCTTCTCGGCGTCGAAGCCGTCGAGATCGAAGCTCGTGCCGTCGTACTCGAACTTGTAGTTCGTGGTGACGTTGAGCTTGCCTTCCTTGGCCATCGTCCAGTTGATGAACGCCTCGACATCGGCTTCCTGCCACATGTCCTCGGCCGGGCCGATGCCACCGCCCTCGCGGTAGACCTTGAACTTCGGGGCCGCCTTCGCGAGCGGCTGGCCGTCGATCGAGCCGTCCTTGAGCTCGGAGACCGGCATCGGTGCCTTCTCCGCGTTCGGGTTCGGCTTCGCCTGCTGCTGCGGCGGAGGCGGCGGCGGCGCGGGCGCCTTGGCCATATCGGCGCTCGCCACACCACCACCGACGAGGAGCGAGGCTCCGCCGATCAGGCCGGCCTTGCGGTACATCGCACCGCGGGTGGGGAACTCGGGCTTCACCCCCGCGGCCACCGGCTTGACGGCGAGCTCGCGCTGGCTGGCAGCGGGCATGGGCTTCGAAAGTACCGGCAGCTTCTTCTTCATGGTTTGGCTCCGTCGTCGGTTCGGTCGGTTCGGATCTGGATCAAGTTCGGA